>DAOUTG010000070.1 GCA_030626845.1 Methylococcaceae bacterium | reverse complement strand
CACCGAAAAACGCATACAAGAGTTTAGTAAGTCCGTGACTTCGGTAACGGCTTAAATGTTGACAGTGTGAATAGATTTATATAAATCTTTATAGATTATGTTAAGTTTTTATTAGCGGCATGTTTGGAAATTTATGATTTTGAAACAGGGGGAAATATTTATTGATACCGTTGATTATTTTATTAATACCCCTGATAAAATCATGGGTGTTTTAGCGGCAATGATTAAGCAAGAAGCTTAAGCAAGGGAGACACAAGTTTATTGCATCTCCCTTTTTTGTATAACCTTAAGCTGTCACTTTACAATAAGAAGGAATCCAACTACGTTCAATCATATCACTGGGTAGATTATTAAAATCAAAAGCAATACCATCTTTTATCATTTGTTTAACATCAAAGAGTTCCGCTACTTCTGGAATATCATTAAAAAACCAAGTATAAAAAGGTTTCACCAACATTTTTGAAACTTCAATCCCAGTTGAGCCAATAAAATTACGTCGTTGTCCGACATGGGCTACTTCATCAATCGTAATTTCATCTAATAAGGCTTTTAACCTATCACGTACTTCAGGTTCATCCACTAAAACTTCATCAAATAGTTTGTGTAAATGTAAGTAGAAAGTTACCCCCATTAATTCAGTGATAAATGCGGGTGCATTAAGTAAAAAGGGGGGTAATTTAGGAAAAAATTCATAGACTTTTTCTTTCCAAGGAGATAATGGAACCCATTCAACCTTATCTAAACCACAGGTTTTTAGCATTTCATCAAATAGACGGACATGACAAAATTCTTCGGCTAAATGAATCCTTGAAATTCGAGCTTCCAATGTCGGTGCATCTGCCATGGTCGGTGAAACCTCCCAGGCACCTTTTATTCCTACCCATTCGTGCCGTGCAAATTTATAAATTGCCGTCAGCATTAAAGTCATTTTATCTAATGATTTTGGGTCGTCCTGCATTTCTACATAATTACGGTAAAAAATTTCAGGGTCTTTCAAAGGCGTTTGTAATTTGACAGGATTATCTTGAAAGTCTTTTAAACGCTGACGTTTCTTAGCTAAATCTTTTTCTGTTTCAAATAATTCTCCGCCATGTTGTTGCGTAAAAACCCAGTAGTCCTCAAAGTTTTTTTTACGTTGTTGCGCATTGGAAGCTGTAAAAATAGAAAGGTATTGCGTAGGCATTATATAAACCTTATAAAAAAGAAGGAAAAGAGCAGTATAACAAAAATGTAAACAGAATTTATAAAAGGAAGCGCTTAAGCTAGTGTAAGTGGACAAAAATTATAGGCTTGCTCTTTTAGGAAAATAGATAGAGTCATGGAAATAACTAAAGACTTCTGGCAATACGAAAGCCTAAATTTAATCCTCGGTCTGAGGCATCCCAGCCATCACGACTTGCAGAGCGTGATTTTTCTTGTAAATCTAACCAAGATCCACCTCGTACAACAATAGATTTATTGACGTGATTTTCAGTTAAACACTGTTGGTCTTTATCGTTATAATTATAGTCATATTCAGAACAGGTCCATTCCCAAACATTACCGTGCATATCAAATAAGCCATTGTAAGCATTAAAACTACCGACAGGGGCGGTGTAAAGGTAATTGTCCTCACAGCTATCTTTATAACAATTACTACGATTAGTTTCTATTTCATCACCCCAAGGATAACGCGTGGTTGTATTTGCACGCGCGGCATATTCCCATTCTGCCTCTGTAGGTAAACGATATTTTTGTCCCGTTTGTTCTGATAACCAGTGAAGATAAGCCGCTGCATCATTCCAGCTTACACAAGTTACAGGGTCTGCATCTGTTTGTACAAACCCCGGGTTTCGCCAACTATATTGTTTATCTTTTTTCCAGCTACGACCATCCCAACCATTACATCCATCATTTTTTTCAGCCTCAGTTAAATAATGGCTTGCGCTAACAAAGGCGGAAAATTTAGCTTTAGTGATTTCATGCCGACCTATTTCAAAATCATTCATGCAAACTAAATGTTGTTTTTCATCCATGTCACGGTCTTTTTCGGTTTCAGGACTGCCTAATTGAAAACAACTTCCCTTAATAGTAATCATTTCACCCGCGAGTTCTTTTTGCAAAAAAGCAAGTTGCTGCGATGTTTGTTGTATTTTATTTTCTAATAATATTTTTCTTGCTCTAGCGCGCCATGATTTTTTTTTACGTGGTTTTATAATTTTTTTCTTATTTGATTTATTTGATTTATTTGATTTTATTATTTTTTTAAGACTTTGTTGTTCTTGTTTTAAAGCTTCTTGTTCTAGTTCTTGCAAAGTTTTTGCAGATGCAGGTGCTGAAAAGAGGGTTAATGCCAGTAATATTATCGCTAAAGACCTAATTACATTTCGTTGACTTATCATAAAATACCTTTGCTTCTTGATTGCCTGCCTCTGCAGATTTTTTGTACCATTGACACGATAATTTGTAGTCAATAGTGACCCCCTTTCCCCAATAATAACCGATACCTAATAGGCGCATAGCATTTGCATCTGTGTGTGCTAGTTCGATTAGTTGAGTCATAACAATTTTTTGCTGATCCTGATTACCATTAAGTAATTTATCTTCTGCCTCTTTTAATTGTTGTAAATATTGTAGTTTAGCTAATTTTTTTTCTTTCTTTAGTGCAAGCTTTTGTAATTGCTTCTTTTCTACAATCATTTCTTGCTCGGCTATAATTTTTAATTCTTTTTTATGCTGAATCTCTTGGTATACGTTAACACCTGCAACCCCCACTGAGAGTAATAAAATACTGGTAAGGGTTATTTTTACCACTAGGTTTTTAAATTTGGAATTTACCTTAGGTTTTGCATTGGTTATGTGTTTTGAATGATTCGCAGTCCGAACGTTTATCACTGTATCATCTAATAGCTCATCGGTATTAGAAACCATTAAAGGTGATGATTCTAGTTGAGTACTTTGTTGTTGATTACAGAGTAGGGATTGAAACACTTGGGTTGTTTGCGGTCTTTTTTGAGGGCGAAATTCAAGCGCTGCATCAATAGCCTCTAAAAAAGAATCGGAGTATCGACCTGCTAATAATTGTTTAACTTTTTCATAAGGGTCTGGTTGATCCTCAACCAGTGCCGCTGCGCGTAGATTAGCGTCTACAGGACGTTTTCCTGTAATACAACGATATAAAGTTGCGCCTACCGCATAAATATCTGACCATGAACCTTGGTTTTTTCCATCACTAGTATTTTGTTCAAAAGGGGCAAACCCTGGAGTTAAGACTTCAGTCATTAAACAACTTTTACCACTTAAATCATAACGTGCCGCCCCAAAATCTATTAATACAGGTGAGCTGTTATCACGTAGAAAAATATTACTGGGTTTTATATCCCGATGTAATAAATTACCTTCATGTACCGCTTGTAATCCATCTAAAATAGGGGTGAAAATTGTTACTGCTTCCTCTTCTGTCAGACAACGATGAAGACTTTTTAGATGTTCTTCTAAAGTTTGACCCTTTTCATATTCCATGACCAAATAAGCGGTATCATTGGCAACAAAATATCGTAAAATTCTAACAATATTAGGATGCTTGAATTTTGCAAGATGTTTACCTTCATCACCAAAACGAGTGAGTCCCCATTCATAAGTTTCTTTATCATGACTAGATCTTGCAACTACCGTTGTTTGACCTTGGCGAAAGGCACAATTATTAGGTAAATATTCTTTAATGGCAACATATTGACTTAGATTAACATCTAAGGCTTTATAGGTAATTCCAAATGCCCCAGACCCTAAAACACTTTCAATACGATATTCATATAATTTATGTCCTGTTGGGAGTGAGTTTTTATAATCTTCTTCCATTTTATACGACCGTTATTTACCTCAATTTTATACTGCGAGTTCAGATTTAATTATTTTCTTTAATGCAATTAGCATTTTAAAAAGACTAAAAATATCTTGATTAGATGCCATGTATTCACGGCTAATGCAATAGTTATTATCTTTTAATACGACAAAATTCCATACTAAGCCGATAACAAATAAACCATAAATGGGATGTTGATTATTATTTATTTCTCGAGCAACCAACATAGCCGCTAATACTTGAGCATCAGGTGTCCCTTGATTGTCAAGACTTCGCTTATACTCATGTAAACAAAAATAAGGGGTGTGAGGACTACGAATACCCGTGGCAATAATACCATCAACAATACCTGAAAGTTGATAATCACCTACCATTGCAGATAAGGGACGTTCTAAAAAATAACCAATGGTTCGATCATCAATCTTTGCATTCATGATTAAAGGACTAATAAACTTGTTCTCTAATTCACATTCATTCCACGCACGCCCTCCCCAAATTAGAGGTTCTTGTAAATTAATCAAGGTTTGTTTTTCAAAATCTGTTATTTCTACTGTATTTGCCAAGTGTTGCCAATTTTTTAATTCAGTAGATTCATGTTCCAATAACTGGATTAAATTAAAATTTTGTTCTAATTTATCTAAATCCCATTCTTTAAACGTTGCTGTTTTCATTTTTTTCATTGCACTGTGCGGTCTAATTTTCGATAACTTATTGCTTCACTTAGATGCGAAATGTTTATCGTAGCAGATTGACTCAAATCAGCAATAGTTCGTGCAAGTTTTAAAATGCGATGATAAGCACGATGTGAAAGACCAAAACGGTTCATGGCTTGTTCTAATAACTGATGCCCTTCTTCGGTTAAATCACAATATTTACTGACTTCATTGGTGGTTAAACTGGTATTAGGTTTACCACAACGCTTTAAAGCAACATCTCTTGCAGCGGCAACGCGAAGTCTAATCTGATGACTGCTTTCTTCGCCTTCGGGTGAACCTTTGCGTAACACTTCATGAGGAACACGAGGTACTTCCAAGTGCATATCAATACGATCTAATAAGGGGCCTGAAATTTTATTGCGGTAACGTTTAACTTGTTCAGAGGTACAGTGACAACGACCTGAAACATCGCCTAAATAACCGCAAGGACAAGGGTTCATTGCGGCGATTAATTGAAATCTAGCAGGAAAATCTGCCTGACGATTGGCACGAGAAATTGTAATATGTCCAGATTCTAAGGGTTCTCGTAAAACTTCTAACACACGGCGGTCAAACTCAGGGAGTTCATCTAAAAATAAAGTCCCATTATGAGCTAATGATATTTCACCTGGTTTTGGGTTACTACCGCCACCGACTAAAGCAGGGGCTGAGGCGGTATGATGCGGCGCTCTAAAGGGGGGTTTACGCCAGTTTTTTACTTCAAACCCTGAATCACTAATTGAAGCGATAGCAGCGGTTTCTTGCGCTTGCTTTTCCGATAATAACGGAGAAATCCCTGATAAACGCGCAGCTAACATTGACTTTCCTGTTCCAGGTGGACCTAACATTAATAAGTTATGTGCGCCTGCTGCTGCAATTTCAAAAGCACGTTTGACATGATATTGACCGTGAACATCGGCAAAATCTAAGGGAATTTCATCAATATCAAAGACTAAGGGGGAAATTTCACTATTTAATTGATTTTGTCCATTTAAATGGGCGCAAACATCTAATAAATGTTGGGCAGGAAATAACTGGACTTGTTTAATTAATGCCGCCTCTGGCGCGTTATCATGGGGTAAAATTAATTTCCGTCCTGCCTGTTTTGCATGGAGTGCGACAGGTAACGCGCCATTAATCGCTCGTAATTCACCGCCTAAAGAAAGTTCACCGACACATTCATAATCTTTTAAACTTTTAATAGGGATTTGTCCTGAGGCAGCTAAAATTCCTAAAGCAATAGCTAAATCGAAACGCCCCCCTTCTTTAGGTAAATCAGCGGGAGCAAGATTAATGGTGATACGCTGCATTGGAAACTTAAAGTTAGAGTTTAAAATCGCACCATATACACGGTCTTTGCTTTCTTTTACGGCGGTTTCCGGTAAACCTACCATTGATAATGAGGGGAGTCCATTGGATACATGCACTTCAACCGTAACCAGTGGTGCATCTATTCCTGAACGACCTCGACTGTAAACGATAGCAAGTGACATATTTGTAGCCTTTTATTCTGTCAGTTATTAAAAAGCCGTCTTTAAGACGACTCTCCAAGGACGATGATTAATTTGCTGTTTCTGGTTGTAGGTGTAGCTCAATTTCTGCCACTTGTTTTTCTAAAGCTTCTAATTTAGATCGTGTTTTTGCCAGTACGCCTTTTTGTACTTCAAATTCTTCACGGGTAACTATATCTAGTTTTTCTAAAGCGGATTGTAAAATAGCATGGAAATTTTTATCCATATCATCTTTTAAATGATTAAAACCAGAAGGAACAGCATCAGCTAAACGGTTAGCTATGTCATCTATAGTATTAGGATTAAACATGGGATAGGTCTCTTAAAAATTTAAAATAAGGTATTCATCTGTATTCGGATAGATGCCAATGTATAATGTAACCATTAGTCACTCAACTAATTTAAAAATATTTAGTTTTAGCATACTAAATATTTTAACATGGCTTAGACTATTCATAAGATAGAATACCAAAAGAAGGTATTATTAAGATAAAATTGCTAAGATATATTTCAACTAACACTTAATTTAAGGTAAACCAAATTATGGCTGAAACAGTAGATGATTTAACAGTAACGTATGAAGATGGGGGTATAGAAACCATTAAAGAACTTGATAAAAAGGTGTTAACCAAGGGGGCGTGGGCAACCGTGATTTATCGTTATCAAGATTGGAATCGCACTAAAGAAGAATATGGTCTAGATAAATATACTATTCGCCGTTATCAAAAAAGAGATGGCGCATACCAACCAAAATCTAAATTTAATATTTCCAGTGCGAAACAAGCTAAAGAAATTATTGCTGCATTACAAGAATGGGTCGCAGAAGAATAAATCATTTTATTACTTATAGTGTAAAACCTCGCCATTTAGGGCGAGGATGTAAGGTGAAACCTTGTTGTACCAAGTCTCATAGTATCTGTCATCACTTTTTATTGGTTAAGTTTGTAGTTCTTTTTCTATCTCTAAAACTAAAGGCTCAAACATATCTTTAACATTATCTCGTATAAAAGGCGGAGCTTGTTCTGGTAAGCCAGAACTAAAAGGAGGCTCTGGTGCGTATTCCATTTGCAATTGAATGGCTTGAGCATATTTTTTTCCTCGTAATTTAGCAACGATTTCTAACCCAAAATCTAGCCCTGCGGTGACTCCGCCGCCCGTTACAATATTACCATCCCAAACAACACGTTTTTTAACAGCAATAGCACCAAATTGAGCCAATAACGCGAGTGTTGACCAATGGCTTGTCGCTGATTTTCCCTTTAATAATCCTGCCTGGCCTAATAATAAACTGCCTGTACAAACACTTGTGATGTATTTAGCCGTCGCCGCTTTATTTTTTATGAAATTGATAAACGCTTCATTTTTGAGTGCCTTGAGTGTTCCCGTTGCTCCTCCAGGAATAAATAAAATATCTAAGTCATCAGGACATTGGCTTTGTGTATGCGTTGGAACGATAGAAACACCGCTGGCATCAACAGGGGTTAAATCTTCGGTAGGAGAAACTAGGTAAACCTCACTGCCCATCATAGCGCTAAAAATAAATTGAGGATTGATTAGGTCAGGTGCATAGAACCCAGGGTATAGGAGCATAGCAATTTTCTCATTCCCCATCATCTTAACATCTTCTGCTGCCATGAAGGCTTTATGCGCTTCATCTGAAGCCGTTTTTGCTTTTATTTTTCGCTGTTCAAAGCTCTCATTTGCGATAGCGGTATTAAAAAAAGGGGCAAAACTTCCTGCAACGAGTGCATATTTTGTAAATTGACGTCGGTTCATAATATTTTTCCTAAAAATAACAAGAGGGGATTAAAAACTTGCTCTGAGCGTAGCAAAAGCTGAAATAGGTTGACCAGGTGAAACCACTTCATCTTGTAAAAATAAAAACGGTTCGTAATATTGAGTATTGGTTAAGTTCTGAACATTCACGCTCAATTTAAGATTTTTGGTGAGTGGATAAGCAATTTGGGCATCCAGTCGATAAAAGCCATCCGTTTTAAATGTATTAGGCAAACTAATGTGACGACTGGAAGAAAAGCTAACCCCCATCCCTACCTCTAATCCTGAAAGTAGGTTTTCTTGAAACCGATAGCGAATCGCCGCACGTCCACTATGTTGAGGGATACGGGGAAGTTTATCATTAACCACAAGTTTTGGGTCAGCATGTTTCGTTAACCGTGCATCAGTATAAGCATAGTTTGCTAAAATAGATAACGCTTCGGTCGGTTCCCATAAAATATCTATTTCTGCCCCGATTGCTGTTTGTTCACCTGCTTGGATAGAGCTAAAAGCCCCGTTAGGATCAGGAACAACAACATTGTTACGAATTAATTCATAGCCTGAAATAGTACCACTCAGCCCATATTCTATGGCATCAAATTTAATGCCTGCTTCTATTTGAGTGGATTCTTCAGGTTTTGCTGTTTCGCCAAACATGGCTAATACCGCTCTAAAACCTTCTCCATAACCTACGAAAGCAGAGACGCTATCCGTTAAGTCAAAAACCACGCCAATTCGAGGGGTTAAACTGCTATTTCGGGTGGTTTGTTCAATTTCTTCAACGCTAATCGTTGTCCAACGTAAAGAAGCTAATAAATGCAACCGCTCCCCTATATCTAATTGGTCTTGTAGATAAACCCCCATTGTTTGATAGCGATTTTCTTGTGCTTGCGTTAAGTTACCATCCACAACCTCAAGATAGTTAATATCATCCTCTCTGTCAGCAAGATCTAAATAAATATCTTCAAAGGTATCATAATAAGTACCTAGTTGTGCGCTACTTCGGGTGGTGTCATATTCTGCCCCGAGTAATACTTTGTGTTTAATAAAGCCGGTATTAAAATCAAAAATAAAATTAGGATTGATAATGAGGGCTTCTGTGGTTGAATTTAATACGCCTGAATAAAAGGGAAGTTCTGAATCTTTTAAATCACGCGGTCTGCGTAAGCCTGATAAGCTGCCATGATGAAATGAGCTGAACTCTTCAAACTCGTTTTTATAGTAACGTGCTTGAACGGAGGCTTTAAAATGTTCTGAAAAACGGTGGGAAAAATTAAGGGTTAACATTTTATTTTCGACTTCAGATTTAGGGGTATCGCTTGCTCCTGAATAACGAAAACGAGGAATGTTGTAATCCATTTCTTTGATCGTTCCCTCAGCGCGTAACCCTGTATATTCCAGAAAGTTAATATGACTATATTGTCCTTGGATAACCAATCGCGTATCTTCTGAAAAATCGACTGACAACGTTGGGAATATTGAATATTGCTCACTTTCAACTTCATCAATGAAGCTTTCTGCTTGTTGATATTCTCCCGTTAATCTGAATAAAACCTTATCATCTTCTGATAAGGATTGATTAAAATCAAAGGAGGGGTTGATCGTTGAAAAACTCCCGCCACGAAAAGAAACGGTGTATTTGTTTTCAGCATGCGGTTGTTTGGAAACTACATTAATCAGTCCGCCCACGGGCGCGCCTAAACCGCCGCCAAATAAAGTAGCGGTGGGTCCTTTTGCCACTTCAATTTTTTCGACATTAATTAAGGATAAGGAATCAGCGGCATTGACAGCTCCTGATGTCGGCATGTTGTCTAAATAAACTTTAGACTTAAAGCCTCTCACAATAAAACCACTGGTCAGTAGTTCTGTTGTTTTCGGGGCGACGACAGAAGAGACATTTTCTAAGGCATTAGAAAGCGTTTGTGAGTCTTGGTCGCTTAATATCGCTTTAGGAATCACTTGAATAGATTGGGGGATTTCCATAATGGGAGTGTCTGTTTTTGTACCAGACGTTGCATTAGGAACAATATAACCCATATCTTCTGTTTCCGTTCCAATTACTTCTAAAGGCGCAAGTTCAACGGCTGATTCAGTTTCCTCAGTATTATTTGAAGGGGCTGAGGTAGACTCCTCTGCCGATAAAGGATGAGAAAAACTATAAATAAGGGGAATAATCAATAAGGATTTATTCATTTAAAAAGAAAGAAGGTCCGTAAATATTTAAGAGACTAAAAAGAGTCTAGGTAGCTAGACTCTAGTGCTTAAAATAACAATAGCTTAGTTGATTTTCATATTAACCACTGAAAAACGATAAGGCTGATCGAATGTATTATTTGGGTTTGTATCAACGCCGAAATACACAGGAATCGTGCTATTAGATGGAAAGTCTAATGAGGGCGTAGGAATAGAAAACGCTCTTAAGTTAGCTAATGTCCCTTGATAAGCAGCCCCTGCCTCTGTTGTCCATTCAAAATTACTATTCAGCCAATAAATAGCCCCTTCAAAAACAAAGGCTGCAAAATATTCTGCCTGAGTTTGTTTTTCTTGTGTAGCAACCCCTAATTCTAAGGTAAACTTTGCTTCACTCGCTGAATTAACATTAACATCTCCTGTTTGCCCATTTAATTTTATATCAGGAAAAACACAGGGAATTTTCTGTTCAGAGCTCGTATTTACAAGGCTACCATCTTCCGCACAGAGTGCAATGTCGGCAACGACTTTAAGTAATTCGGAAGCTGGAATTGCCCCCCCTAGACCTTCAATTATTTCAGGACTCCAACCCACATTACCTGAAAGAAAAAAACCATCACTATTTTCAATGACTGTTGTCTCTAAAATATCAAAAAAGATAATAGGAATTTGATATAAATTACGCATGAACCAACCTGATCCCCCTTGACTCTTACGCGTCTCATCATATTCCACTGACCAATCACCCCATATAAAAATACGATTACGGGAAAGGTCTAAACGCATGACCCCTCCTAATCCAATACTACCTTTTGCGGTTAGAAGTAGATTATCAGCATCATAACTAAAGTCACTTGGCTGAGTTGAGCGATTAGGGATTCGTAACGTAGGTGAATTAACCGTATAGAAGAATTGATTATTATTTAAGGGAGGTGGGCCTAATAAAATATCTTGCTCAAGATCACTAAATAAGCGAGTACTTGCAGCTTGAGCATCAAAAAAATCGGCGACCGTCATATCAGCACTTTGTTTAAGCGCGTCTGCATGGATGGTTTGAATGAGTCCGCCTTGGGTAATATTAACCGCATGAGCGGTAGATGCTGCTAAGAGAATTGCTATTAATGAGAGTTTTTTTACTATTTTATTAGGCATTTTTATCCTTAAAATTTATGAGTCAACAAGCAAACAAGAATCGTTATTCGCCTATTTTCATCACTGTAAATTCAAGTGGATTACTTCCTTCCACTAATTTTAGTTGTACGGATGATATTTCACCAAGAGAACCCTTAGTATCTCTAATTTCTACGGTCGGGATCGTGACAACACCCGAAGTTGTATCATATTCAGACATTGTTTTTGAGGTTGAATTGGTGATTTTTGCACAACTTAAATCTAAGCTAATTTGCCCCGTCTCAGATTCAACGCGTGTTAAGGCAATGTTAAAAAATTTATCATCAACTTTAATAGCAGGTATCATAAGTTGTTTGCTTTTAGTTGAATAACGTGCAATATCGCCTGTTGACGGCTGTGTTGTAAAGGTGAAATTCCCAACATCATAGCCTTCTTCGCCTAATAGCATTCCAGCAATGGTCGCGGTAAGTACAACATCACCTGAAAGGCTAAAGTTCGTATCATCAATAATGGTTGTTGTAACATTTGTTAAATCAAAGGTGGGTGCTGGAAAACTAACGTTATTGGTTAAAATCCAACCTGATCCTTTAGCACCATTATCGACCCGAGTTGCATCATAACTTAAATGGTAATCTCCAAATGATAAGCTACCTGCAAAAGCACCACCTATCATGTGGATACCTGCTAAACCGATAACGCCTGTCCCCGTAGAAGGATCACCTGTGTAATCAAACGTGGAGGCTTGAGGAACACGTTCTTCTAGTCCTGTAGGTGGTGTACTGATGGTTTCACCAAAGACATTAAAAGCATAGGCTTCTGGAATAAAACAACCTGGATTTTCAGATGATCGTAGGTGTGTGCCTGTTTTATCCGCACTGTTAGTTTCATCAAACCAAGATGTATTTACAATTTGAGTAGGAAGACTTAATAATGCAGCATCATCAAAATCTAAAACAAATTCTCCTGTCGTTACTTTTTCGGCTGAAGCTGTCGAACAGACCATTAACAAAGTCATAGCAATATTTAAGTGGTACTTTAATTTCAACTCATTTCTCCTAGTAATTATTTCAAATAAATATGGACGTAATATTTCTAGCAAATTATGTACCATAATTCTTTATCAAATAACTAGTCAGCTTATAAGGCTGTTTAAAATATCTAATGCGTGTAAAAATTAAGCGAATTAACCTAATAGTTCATGGCATATAGCCTAAAAAGCTAATAGAATTATCTTTGAAATTCAAGGGGTGTGCGACAAGTTAAGCTTGTCATTTCTTACAAGGTGAAAGTCCTTGTCTGGGTAAATCAAAGGAAAAATAATAAAGGGGGTCAGATTCAATGCCAGTAAGTTAAAGTAACCAATTGATTTATAAGGGGTATTTAACCATAAAAATTGGATTTTAACGGTCTTAAACTCCCTGAAACTACTAAAAATAGCTATAAAATCTTTCGTTTTAACTAAAAAGTGTATAAATATTAATACGTTATATTAACTTACTGGCATTGACTCTGACTCATTTTTTCTTTTTTGCAGTAGCATTATTTTAACTTACCAATAAACTCTTTTAAATGTTCATAATTTTGAACGACACCCATTTCAAGTAATGTAATTAATTTTTCCTCATATCTATCTCTTAATTGTAATTTTTCATAAGTTACATAATTAGAGTTCCAAACTAACCCATCTTTAGGATAATCAATATTTTTATCATGAAATACTTTATCTCTAAGTAATTTAGCACACTGTATATATATACCGCGATTACTATTCTTCTCATCTCTTTCAGGTAGATAAGCATCAATTGCCACATTAAGAGCCTTAAATGCATTCCCTCCATCATCTCTAATTTGTAATATATTATTGCTAATAAATACATCAATAACTCGGACATGAAATCTTGGTGATAATTTTTCTGCGCAATAGATTAAAAAATGTAATTGAGCATAGGTTTTTGAATTTCTTCCTCTCCCTTTTCGTTTGATAATATTATCTTTATCAATAGTTAACTCTTCAGATAATGCTTCAATAAACTCTTGAGTTGATTTAGATTTAAGAAATAGAGTCGTATTTAAAGGAGGTTTATCATCTTTACCTCTTTGCTTATTTCCCAAACTAAACAGGTCGGTTAAATTACCCATTGCTGTTTTATGGAATATTTCAAGGGTCCCTTGTGGAAATGCTACTTGCATTAATTGGTCTGTTTTCATTATTCTACCTTTAAAAAATTAATCTTTTAATCTTTAGTTTTAATATTATACAGATAATACTATTAATTAATAACTTTAAAAGATTTATTATCATAATGTTTATCTAGAAATGATGAAAGTGGAAATGGCAGTGTAAATGGTGTAATTTAACTTTACTCTGACCCCACTGCCACTTGACCCCACTGCCACTGCCAATGCCATGCCAATGCCACCATACCACTCGTTACGCCGATGATGTCATCATCATGGTAAAGAGTCGGCGAGCAGGTGAGCGCGTGTTAAAAAGTCTGACACGATTTATCGAAGAAGACTTAAAACTCAAAGTCAATGAACAGAAAAGTCGAGTGGTCAAAAGTAGT
>DAOUTG010000086.1 GCA_030626845.1 Methylococcaceae bacterium | reverse complement strand
TTGAACACTTTCATCTAAGGCATGAGCCACATCAACATTAGCAAAAATAGCATTTTTCCATTGCCAACGAACTCCCATACCCACGCTACTAAGCATCCAACTTTTTGCTTCACCTTCTAAAACACTTTGTTGGCGACCCTGGCCATAATCATAAAATGCCAACAAATTAAATCCATACCAACGAGGGGTATAAATTTCTAAATTAATCACCTCGCCACTATCTGCACTGGTTTCTCGTTCATCATAACCTCGAATACTATAACTTCCGCCAATGCCTAATTGCTCACCTGAAATAAGAGGTTCATCACTATATTGTCCTCTAAAGTTAAATTCAAACAACCATTGTTTAAAGTGAGTGCTTATATTTGTTCCATAGCGGAGTAAATGCCAATCTTGCTCTGCACCAAAACGTGATTCTTGATAATGCTTTTGTCTATTATGTCCACCCCAGCCTGTATTTCCAACCCATTGAACATGGAAGTCAATTTTTGCCCTTTCCCAAGGATATTCACCTTTATACAAGAGACTAACAGGCACACTACGCACGCTATTACCAATAGGCGTTTCTAAAAATTTCACATCATTAATAAAAAAACGATTATCTAAGCCTATATCAAGCGAATGTTCATAACGTCCAATGCGAGGTAGAAATTGTTGATAATGGATGCCATACATTTCTCCAGACCCTGTGACCGAAAAGTCATTAGCAATAATGCCGTTATCAACATCAGAAAAAGCATAATAAGCACTTAGCCAACTGTTTAGTGCATAAATAGGCAAGCTATAATTAATCCCATATTGTTGCACGGTTTCTAAATGATCTGGTGATGTGGTGTAACTTGCACTAATTTGGTGATCTAAATTCCATAAATTACCATGCTGTATTGCTCCTGTTAATCTAAACTCACCCGTTTTATCAGTCCCTGTATTATTCATAATTAAAAATGCTTGATAAGGGCGTTGTTCAATGACGGTAACTTTGGCATCAATGCTATCAGGCATCTCATCACTTTGCTTAAAAGTAAGTTGTAAGTCTTTAAAGGGATGTCGATTAGTTATCTTAAGTGCATTTGCCAGTGCTTGCGTATCTGGCGATTCTCCTGTTTTTAATTTAGGCAGACTATGAAGAATGTTGCTTTTATCAAAATATTTAATCCCTTCAACCTTTATTTTATTTATCGCAAATGAAATTATTTTTAATTGAATTTCTTCACTTGCTAGTGTTTGGGGCGGTAAAACAACACGGTAAAAAGCATAACCTTCTGAGCGTATTTTTTGTTCTAAAATTTTAGCAACACTTTGTAACTGTTCTAAATTATATTGTTTATTCTCATAAGGTTTTAATAATACCTCTCTCTCTTTTGAATCTAAAGGGCTGTCACCTTGAATTGAGAAACTCTTAACAAAAAAACTAATGGGCTTAGGTTCTGCATAACTTAGGTTAATCAACAAAATATTAATAGTTAAAATAAATAATAAATTTTTTAGCATCGGATATGCCTTTTGATAACGGCTAAATTAAGGGGTGTGCAAGTATAAATGAATAGTTTTTTGTAAAATAAGCGTTAGTTTTCGAGATTTTTTATTTGTAAATTTTTGAAAAATACTGAATTAATACGACCGAGCCTATACTTAATAATAGACTAATTGGAAAAATTATAGACGATAAATATTCCATATAATGTTTACCTCTTTCTTCTCCTTCATACAGTATGCCTTCCTGAAATATATCCGCATAAATTGGATAGCCCAATTTTGCACAAAAAACAAGAAAAATAATAAAATATATTAGCGTAAAAAAAACAAATAAAATTATTTTAGTTATCATTACTTAACCTCTACTTCGGTTGAAAAGTGGGGTAGAAAAGAAGAGCGTTAAATAATCTATCAAAGTGAGTACTTTGTAAAGGATATATTATTTATTTGAATAAATCTGTTAGTTTGTCCGCATTTTTAATATTCTGCAACAGAAAATCCAGTATATTGGCGTTTATAAGGAGAGTGAAAAGCTAAAATAATATTTTCTTTGGAATGCTTTTTAAGTAAATTAATAGTTAAAATCAATCATCTATAAAAAGAACCCCTTTCTCAATCAAATTTTGAATAATTTCTAATCCATTATTGATTAAGCTGTCAGTGTCCACAAGATTCATTTCGGTTGCAATTTGCTGTAAACAATGAATAGTTGAAATAGAAGATGACTCTTCTAATAATTGTAATAACCTGAAAGTAACTGCTGTTGTTTGAATAAAATGAACGTCATCATCCCAGTTACGGTAAACAATTAAATAAGTCGCTTGTTTTGGAGGTTCTTGTGGTAAAAAATCGGGTGATATTTTTTGTACAGGGTATTGATAAGCTAAAGACCAAGCTAAAGGTGAAAGTTTAAGTGGCTGTTGTAATAAATCATTAGGCTCAATAAAGGGAGGAAGCGTGTCTTTCGCAATAGATAATGCCATCTCAACCCATTCATAATGGGCTAATTCCAACATAAACGGATAATCATCAGCACTATCACGTTCATCTTGTAAATAAGCTAAAAATTCTTCTGGAATTTCTGAAAAATAAGGCGTTTCACTAGAGTGGCGGACAAAAAAATCTTGCGATAACTCAAACCATTGCGCTTCGGTTAAAATTCTTTTTAAAACAGGAAAGTTGCTACTCAAAAAGCCTGAGACATTATTAAAAAATAACTCTCGGTAGGTATCCATTCGCTGTTGTTTAACATCAGCAGGGATAGGATTATTAAAAGGGTCTTTAATATAGGCAACAAACTCACGTTGTTTCGCTTTAAAGTCTACACCCTGTGCTGAGGTACTAAGCAGACAATCGTTCATGCTCCACACTCCATGAATTTTGGATGGTTTTAATGGTCTGTACTTCTTTAGAAAGTTCAGCTAATGAAGGGATATTAAAATCACGTTCCAACAGGGTTGGAAATACACCATATAACTCATAAGCTTGACCTAATAATTTCCAAACAGGATCAGTAATAGTTGCGCCATGCGTGTCCACTAAAAAATCATCGGCTTCAACATAATGACCTGCAATATGAGCATAAGCAATACGTTTGGCAGGAATCAATTTTAAAAATTCTTCCGCATTGTAACCATGATTAACACTGTTAACATAGATGTTATTAATGTCTAGTAAAATATCACAATCGGCTTCATTAACCACCGCATTAAAAAATTCGATTTCATCCATTTCTTTACCAGGTTCGGCATAATAAGAAACGTTTTCTATGGCGATCTTTTGCTCTAGAATATCTTGTACGCGCTTAATACGATTCGCAACATGAGTTACCGCCTCACTGGTAAAGGGAATCGGCATTAAGTCGTATAGATGACCTTGAGAGCTGCAATAGCTTAAATGTTCGCTATAAAACTTGATTTGATGTTCATTCATAAAGTCTTTTACTTGAGAGATAAAAACTTCATCTAATGGGTCGGCACTACCAATAGAGAGTGATAAACCATGACAAATGAAATCATAACGCTCAGTCAGAGAACGAAATTGTTTACCGAGTTTACCGCCGATAGGAATCCAGTTTTCAGGTGCTATTTCATAAAAATTGACCTCTGGCATTGGGTTTTTAATAATATCAGTTAAGAACGAACGCCTTAAACCAAGACCTGAACCTTGAACAAGATTAAGTGTTGTGTCCATGTGAACACCTTTTGATTAGGGTGGCAGATAAATAAATCTGCCACTATCTTAAGAAAAGATAAACTAATTAAATATTAGCTATCCATTGATAAAGATTATTTTTTATCGGTTTTTTTATCGGTTTTTTTATCGGTTTTTTTATCGGTTTTTTTCTTATCCATGCCACAAGCCCCTTCTTTGCCTTTCATCATTTCGCCACAAGCCCCTTCTTGACCTTTTTTCATTTTGCCATTTTTCATCATGCTGCCGCATTTAGCTTCACCACATTTTCCTTCTTCAGCTTTAGCATTGGCTTTTTTATCCATGCCGCATTTTCCTTCTTTACCTTTCATCATTGCGCCACAAGATGATTCTTGACCTTTTTTCATTTTGCCATTTTTCATCATGCCGCCGCATTTTCCTTCACCACACTTACCTTCTTTGGCTTTAGCTTTTTTAGCTTTACAGTCTTTTTTCATGCCACATTTGCCTTCCTTGCCTTTCATCATGTCGCCACATTTACCTTCCTGGCCTTTTTTCATTTTACCATCGTCCATCATATTGCCGCATTTACCTTCACCACATGCGCCATCTGCTTTTTTAGAGCTAACATCTTTAGCAGGTGTTTTTGTTTTTATATCAGTGGCTGCAAGCTGCATGTAACCCTCAGATAATTCAGTAACAGCAAATGGGTTTGACTCTGCATGTGCTGTAGTTACGCTAAAAGCAGAAATAACAGCCGTACCAATAATAGAAGCTTTTAAATTTTTCATAAAATATCTCTCAAAAATAAATGTTAATGTAAGCCAAGCTGTTATTATTATTATTACTTGACACGACACTTTAAAAATTTAAAGTGTGTAGAGCGATTGTACCCTATATAGTGCTTTGATGACTAATGCTAATCTATTATTTTTCCTTTATACTCACAAAGGTCTGCAATAACACAGCTTTGGCAACGTGGTTTTCTAGCGATACAAGTATAACGCCCATGTAAAATTAATAAGTGGTGGGCATCCTGTTTATAATTTTTAGGGACGTTTTTTAGAAGTTTTTTTTCGACCTCTAACACCGTTTTTCCTGTTGCCAGTGGAATACGATTAGAAACTCTAAAAATATGGGTGTCCACGGCAATCGTTGGTTCTCCAAAAGCCGTATTTAAAATGACATTAGCTGTTTTTCGACCCACCCCTGCTAAAGCTTCTAAAGCTTCACGGGTTTTGGGGACTTCACCTTGATGTTGAGTTAATAAAACCTTACAAAGTTTAATAATATTTGCGCCTTTTGTATTATATAAACCAATGGTTTTTATATATAATTTTAACCTTTCTAATCCTAAATCATAAATTGCCTGCGGTGTATTGGCGACAGCGAATAATTTAGCCGTTGCTTTATTGACGCTTTTATCGGTTGCTTGTGCAGATAAAACCACAGCGATCAATAATTCAAAATGACTCTGATAATTTAATTCTGTGGTAGGTTCTGGAATAGCGATAGCAAGACGTTCAAATATAGCAAGGCGTTTTGATTGATTCATGAAAATTTGAGGAAGAAACAAATAATTTAGTAAATTTTTAGTTTACACCAAAATATCAATAAACAGACTGATGTCTGTAAAAATAGTTTAATTTTAAAGGAAATAGATAACATGGCGAAATCAAAGCCTAAAAATACAGAAAGTGCGGCTAAAAGTTATCAACGTTTATTTAGTTATGTCATTCCTTTTTGGAAAGCATTTTCTATTAGTGTGTTTGGTTATTTAACTTATGCTGCGACTCAGCCTTTATTTGCCGTATTAATACAGTATATTGTTGACACGTTGCAAACCAAAAATAAAGAGGCAATGATGATGTTACCCGCTTTTTTATTAGCATTAATTATTGTAAGAGGCATTGGTACTTATTTAGGCACGTATTTTTTAGCCAAAGTTTCAACTAATGTTATTCATACTTTACGTTGTCATATTTTTAATAAATATACTCAATTACCCACCGCTTATTTTGATTCTAAAAATAGCGGTTATTTGATGTCGCTTATTACTCATAACGTGAATGAAGTGACACAGGCAACAACAGATTCTGTGCGAACTTTTGTACGAGAGGGTTTAACTGTTGTTGGGTTATTAGTTTATTTATTTTACAGCCAGTGGCAATTATCACTGGTTTTCCTTTGTGTGTCGCCCATTATCGTGTTGATGGTCGCTTATGTGAGTAAACGTTTACGGTATTTGAGTAAATTAATTCAAGATTCGGTGGGTAATATTTCACATATTACTTCTGAAATGGTCAATGGGCATCGTGTGGTTCGTAGTTATGGTGGAAAACTTTATGAAAGACAACGTTTTTTAGAAGGAAGTGATTTTAATCGCCGACAAAGTTTAAAATTAGCGACTACAATGGCAATTCATAATCCTTTATTACAACTTTTAATAGGATTAGCACTATCAGCATTGATGTATTTAGCCCTTTATATTATGAAAGATGCTAGTGCAGGAGAATTTGTAAGTTATTTAACGGCTGCTTTTTTTCTACCAAAGCCTGTCCGTCAATTGAGTGAGGCGAATAGTAATATTCAAAAAGGCATTGCGGCGGCTGAAAGTTTATTTGCGATACTAGATGAAGATGATGAAATTGATAATGGTAATTATAAAGTTGAAAGGGCTGACGGGGTACTAGAATTTCAGAATGTAAGTTTTTCTTATCCAAATAATAAAGAAACAGCGCTTAAAAATGTAAGCTTTAAAGTCCATCAAGGTCAGACGGTTGCTTTAGTTGGAACTTCAGGGGGAGGGAAAAGTACGGTGACTAATTTAATATTACGTTTTTACGCACAGCAAAAAGGTAAAATTTTATTAGATGGCGTTGAGATTAGCCAATATCAGTTAGATAATTTAAGACAGCAAATTGCACTAGTGACTCAGCACGTGACTTTATTTAATGATAGTGTGACTAATAATATTGCTTATGGTGCGTTAGCAGGCGCGACGGAAGAGGCGGTAAAGGAAGCTGTAAAACAATCTTATGCTTTAGATTTTATTAATAAAATGCCCCAAGGATTTGAGACCGAAATTGGTGAAAATGGCGTTAAATTATCGGGGGGACAAAAACAACGTTTAGCAATAGCAAGAGCGTTATTAAAAGATGCGCCGTTGTTGATTTTAGATGAGGCGACCTCTGCATTAGATGCAGAATCTGAACGCTATATTCAACGGGCGTTGACAAAAATAATGCAGGGGCGAACTTCGATTGTAATTGCCCATCGTTTATCTACGATAGAACATGCAGATTTAATTCTGGTGATTGATAAAGGGCAGATTGTGGAACGAGGAACGCATCAGGAATTATTAGTTAAAGGGGGGGCTTATGCGCGATTATATGGGGTTCAATTTGAGAAATAGAGAGTAGATTATTAGTTAAAAGCTAAATCGTCTAAAGGGCTATTAACGCCTTCCGCGCCTTGCTGTAGTACGTGGGTGTAGATCATGGTAGTTTCTAAATCTTTATGACCTAATAACGATTGAATGGTGCGGATGTCTGTGCCGCGCTGTAATAAATGGGTGGCAAAACTGTGTCTAAAGGTATGTGCTGAAACTTTTTTGCTAATATTCAATTTTCGGACAACTGTTTTAATCGCTTTATTAATAACGGAAGGGTCAACATGATGGCGGCGGGTTATATTTGTAAGTGGATCAATGCCAAGGTTTCGCGCAGGGAACACATATTGCCAGCCCCATTCTTTTTCTGCATTAGGATATTTTCTGGCTAAAGCATACGGTAAAGAAACCGCACCATGACCTTTTTTTAAATCTTGTTGATGAATGAGTTTTACTTTTTCTAAATGGCGTGTTAATTCGGGTAATAATGCGGTTGAGATAGTTGTGACACGATCTTTGTTACCTTTACCAGAACGTACGGTAATTTGTTTATAGGAATAATCAACATCCTGAACTCTAAGACGTATTGCCTCAGAAATTCTAAGACCACTTCCATAAAGTAATTTAACCACTAATTGAGGTTTACCTTCAAGTAAAGTGATAATTTCTCTCACCTCATCTTGGCTTAAAACCACAGGGATATGAGGTTTTTGGGTGGAGCGAATAGCATCAATCCGTTGCTCTAAAGGTTGATTAAGAACCTGTTTATATAAGAAAACCAAAGCATTCATCGCTTGATTTTGAGTTGAAGCAGCAACACGCTTATTAACCGCAAGATGCGTTAAAAAACTTTCTATTTTTTGTTCAGGCTGGTTAAATAGATCATTTCTGGATTGCAGTTTATGAAAAAGAATAAAATGCTTTATCCAATCGCAATAACAGGATTCTGTATGACGGGAATAATGTTTAACACGAATAATATTTCTGACTTCATCTAATATTTTCATATTTCAGTTGACATTTTTAGGCTAAGGTTTAAAATCAGTTTCAAGCCCAATCATAAGGCAAAGTTGCCCGAATATCCAGTAATACGTATACTATAAAGGTAAATATACCTGAAAAAGGTAAAAGAAGGGCAAATATGTCTATTTATCCTGCTATATCGGGTTATTCGGGCAAACTTGCCTATTAATAAATTGTTATACGAATAAAATGCAGAACCTTACATACCTAAGTAAAATATGTAAGGTTTATTTTATGCTTCTAAAGCTCCGTTATTAGGTGTATTTTCTATTTCCTCCATATCATTTTTCACTCCTTTAATTGCTTTAGAGGCTGTTTTTTTGGGGAGTGCTTTTCTTGAAGCATCTATTACACCTATTCGTATTTCACGAACAAATTGAGGAGAAATACGAATATTTTCGTCTTTAAATACACCAGAAATGGTGTTGTCGCCAAGATTTCCATCAACCATCTCTAGTATCCGTTCTATATTTCCTTTTAGCTTGCGAGAATTACTGTAACCAATTTTGCTCATTTTTAGTCCTTAATTTAAGTTTCGTTATCTATATCTATATAAGTACTTGGGGGTTTCCGCACAATACTAGATATTGACGGTTGTTTTACATCATATATTTCAGCTAATTCATCTTGTTTGTACTCTCCCGAGTGGTACAAGCCATAAATAGCTTTTCTTTCTGTTGAAGTTAATTTAGCTCCTTTTGTTTTTGGTTGGTCATTTATTAATTGACTTGAAAAGGTTGATATATCAGTTTCGAGAGTATTTAATTGGCTAAGCCCATTTAATAGTTCATCAGGAGTTAATTCACCGCTTCTAGCCTTATTCATAAGAACATTTTGTTCTTGAATAAACGTTTTCTTTAAATCTAATTCTGCTCGTTTGGTGCGAATAGTATTTTGTCTAGTGTGGGTGGCTTGAGTTACTTCGTGGTAAGCAGTCTCAATTCCTGCGTTTGTTCTGGGAAGCAATGTATTAGTCATGCTTATATTATCCTATATAGGTTTTATTTTATCTATATAGGATAATATAAGGTTGTGAGGCTGTCAATATATCATTGTTTGTAATTATGAATTAAGAACTGTAAAGTGTTGTGATTAAAAATCGTATAACAATCAAATCCACTTGACCGTAAAAAGCGTCACAAATTTTGCTGTCGCAAAATTTCCGCCCCTTTTTACGTCAAGTGATTTGGGCGTTCAGGCTGTAGGAAAACCTAAATTACCT
>DAOUTG010000017.1 GCA_030626845.1 Methylococcaceae bacterium | reverse complement strand
CAAAGGAAAACTATCGAAAAGCTTGGGAAACCGCGTCTGATAAGCTCAAATCAGACCCATTTAGTGCAAAGTTATCAATCAGTGAAATGAGATATGTCTGGTTTCCTGCATCAGCAAAAGAAACCAGATAATTTTTTATTTACAGGTTATATAGTCTATGGCAACTTTCGCTTTTTTCATGCGAGAATAAGCTTTAGCTTCTGCAACAGCTACTTTTGAAGCATTTACCATCATTGTTTCACTAACTTGAACCCCATCAATATAAGCTTTACATTCATAGGCTTTGGCATATGATATAGAGCTTATTAACATCAATGTTAAACCGATAATAATTTTTTTCATTCTAAACCCTCAAAAATTTAAATAGTAATTGCTCAGATATTAAACAGAACTAATACCTGATAAGAAATAACTATACACATCCTTTGCTTATAAAGATATGCGTCTATTAAAAAATAAGGGGATTTTTAGAGTTTGAGATTGTCTTGTTTCCAGTTTTTAGAAACTGGAGCTCATAACCGGATTTGAACCGGTGACCTCTTCCTTACCAAGGAAGTGCTCTACCGACTGAGCTATATGAGCGACAAAAAGTTTGATTTGGAGCGGGTGATGGGAATCGAACCCACATAATCAGCTTGGAAGGCTGGAGTTCTACCACTGAACTACACCCGCAAAATAATCTTTAGATAAGAAGTAATGGTGGAGGGGGGAGGATTCGAACCTCCGAAGGCTGAGCCGTCAGATTTACAGTCTGATCCCTTTGGCCGCTCGGGAACCCCTCCGCTACTTCAGCCAGCTATTGTATTAGTCAAGTAAGATATTGTCAAGGATTTATTTATTCTCTATGTAATTTATTCGTTACCGTAGCTATATCACCTGTCATTAATTCATTCAAAATAGCCTCTATACGTACAAAACTTGCCTCTATAAAACCTAAATCAGTCTTTGATGGATTTGATAACACGTAATCTGCAACGACTTTTCCTTCAGAAGGACGACCAATTCCAATTCTTAGCCGATAAAAATCTTTAGAGTTTAAATGAGCAATAATATCACGCAAGCCATTATGACCTGCATGCCCTCCCCCTTTTTTTAGTTTAACCATCCCAGCAACAAAATCAAGTTCATCATGAACGACCAAAATTTCATCAACAGCCAGTTTATAATAGCGTGCTATTTTACCCACCGATTGCCCACTACGATTCATAAAAGTATCAGGCTTAAGTAAAATTATTTTTTGTGAGTCAATAGGGCAGTTAGCAACCCAACCTTGAAACTTTACGTCCTTAGTCCAAAAACTATTGTAATTTGAAACTAATCGCTCTAAAAACAAAAACCCAGCATTATGCCGGGTTTTTTCGTATTGTTGACCCGGGTTTCCCAACCCAACAATCAATTTAATCATTATTTTTTATTCTGCTTTTTCACTATCGATATCAGTAGACTCATCATCTTCATCCTCAAGAGAAACACGTGATGCAAGAATTGATGCAACGGCTAGATCATGTTCTTCACCATGCGTTAATTCAACAATTTCTACGCCTTCAGGTAAAGAAATTTCAGATAAATAAACTGACTCACCAATATCAAGTTTTTCTAAATCAACTTCTAAATATTCAGGTAATACAGAAGGTAGACAACTAATTTCGATTTCAACACGTGCATGGGTTGCAACCCCCCCTTTCTTCACCCCTATTGAGTCTGCTTCATTAATAAAATGTAGGGGAACATGTATTTTTAATTCCTCTGTTTCACTAATACGCATAAAATCCATATGCAAGATTCTAGGTTTAGCAGGATGACGTTGAAGTCCTTTCAAAATAGCTTTTTCAGTCTTACCATCCACGATTATATCAAGTACATGAGAATACACCGCTTCATTCTCAAGATGTTTGAGAACATCATTATGATTTAAAACTAGCATTGTAGGATCTGTATCACCACCGTAGATGATCGCAGGGACATTACCTTGACGACGTACTCCACGCGCTGCACTTGTTCCCGATTGTTCACGGCTTGTCGCCATAAATTCAAATACGTTAGACATTTTTTTCTCCAAAGCGTGTGCCTTAAAACACTTTAATAATAATTACTAATCAACATAAAGCGAACTTACAGATTCGCTTGCCGCTATTCTGCGTATGGTTTCTGCGAGCATATCAGCAACACTTAATTGCCTGATATTTTCTAAAACAGATAATTCTTTACTCAAGGGAATTGTATCAGTAACAATTAATTCATCAAGCTCTGATTTTTTTAAATTTTCAGCCGCCTGTCCCGACAACACCGCATGAGTACAGTAAGCGACAACCTTAATCGCTCCATTTTTCTTTAATGCACTTGCCGCATGACATAATGTGCCTGCGGTATCGACTAAATCATCTATCATCACACAAGTACGCCCTTCAACATCACCAATAATATGCATGATTTCTGAGACGTTAGCCTTAGGACGGCGTTTATCAATGATGGCTAAATCAGCATCATCTAAACGCTTCGCTAGCGATCTTGCACGAACAACCCCTCCTACATCAGGCGAGACAACGATTTGATCTTTATATTTCTGCCGCCAAATATCACCCAATAAAATAGGGGATGCATAGACATTATCAACAGGTATATTAAAAAAACCTTGGATTTGGTCAGCATGTAAATCAACGGTTAATACTCGATCAGCCCCTGCTTCACCAATTAAATTAGCCACTAATTTTGCTGTAATCGGTACACGAGCTGAACGCGTACGCCTATCTTGACGAGCATAGCCAAAATAGGGCATTACCGCGGTAATACGTGATGCAGAAGCACGTTTAAGTGCATCAGTCATCACTAATAATTCCATTAAATTTTCATTAGTAGGAGAACAAGTAGGCTGAATAATAAAGACATCTTTGTCTCTAACGTTCTCCCCAATCTCAATTGCAAGCTCACCGTCACTAAACTTACCAACACTTGCCATTCCAAGGCGAAGATTCAACTTTTTGACTATGCCTTTGGATAATGCCATATTTGCATTACCTGAAAACACCATCAAAGAGGCGTCACTCATTCGAGCACTCCTAAAAGATTATTTAGCTAAAGAATGGCTGGGCCGCCAGGATTCGAACCTGGGTATGCGGAGATCAAAACCCCGTGCCTTACCGCTTGGCGACGGCCCAATATTGAGAGTCAGTCTTTAAAACAAGTTAAGTTTTTTGCTTAACAATGATTCATTCATCCCTTTAGATAAATAAACCTGCCAATCAGGTTTTAAAGCATCACGCGCTTTACATGCTGACTCATACGAATCAAACTGTGCAAAAACACACGCGCCTGTTCCTGTTAATCTTGCCTTTGAAAATTCAGATAAGGCAGATAAGGCTTGTTCTATAGGCTGGTTTAACTTACGAACAACGGAAAGACAATCGTTTTTCTGCTGTCCTGCAAGAAAGTCGGCTATTGTGATGATTTTACTATCGCGTGTCAAGTCTTGATGTGAAAAAATTTCTCCCGTATTAACATGGCAACCGGGTTTTATAACAACAACCCATTGTTCTGGAATGGTTATTTTTTTTAATTTTTCACCAATCCCTTCTGCCCAAGAAGAAAATCCATAAATAAAAACGGGGACATCTGCACCTAATTGTAATCCCATCTCCATTAGTTTTTTTATTGAAAAACCTAAACCCCAAAGCTTATTTAATACTAAGAGCGTAGTCGCAGCATCTGAACTCCCCCCCCCTAAACCACCGCCCATAGGTAAATTTTTTTCAATTTCTATTTTTACCCCCTGCTGACAACCCGATTCCTTTTTTAACAATTGTGCTGCACGAATGGTTAAATCAGTCGCCTCAGGCACACCCTCAAGCGGTTTTTTTAAACAAACAACATTGCCATCAAATGGATGAAAAGTAAGCCAGTCGGCCAAATCTAAAAATTGAAACACAGTTTGTAATGAATGATACCCATCTTCTCTACGCCCGGTAATTCTGAGCATTAGATTTAATTTTGCAGGGGCCGGCCATTTTTCTAACCAAGCCGCTTCTCTTATTTTTTCCATTATAAGACCCAACTATCAATAACTAATTTTAAGCGAGTTTTATTTTGTAACGCTTTTAATTTACGAGGCATCCATTGCTTATCAATTTGTTGCATTTGTGAATATTGGATAATCCATTTTTCTTGTTCAAAGCCATCCGCTAATTTAACAAAACTTTTATCAGGATGCGTTAATCCTAACACCCAATAACGTAAAGAATTAATCGGGATTTTCATTCCTAATTGCGCTTCAATAAACGCATTAATTTCACTAGATTGCAGAACCGTCTCCTCGCCCCGATCTAAAATAACTGAATTTTCAGTTAAAATAATTTTAATCGCACTTTGTCCTAAAGGGCCTGATAATTTTAAAGCATCTTTTTCTTCGGTATGCGTCCATTCAATGCTCGCTGTCCATGATTCTTTGGTATCAGATACCGCCAACCGCCCTTTAAATCCCCATTTTTTTAATTCATAAAATACACTTCTCTCATTTAGATGATAGGTATCTTCAACGGGTTTAACCACTCTGTCAGAACAGCCACTACTCAATAATAAAATCAATAGTAAAAAGTGTTTGAAATTCATTCTTTACCTAACTTCCTTATCTAAAATTCGTGCTTTAAACTCCAATAAATGACTATCATCAGGTGTTTTTTTCATTTCCTCTTCAATCAACTTTCTCGCTTCTAATTTTTTATTTAGATGCCATAAAACCTCAGCTAAATGTACAGTGATCTCATTTTCACCTGTCATTTTTTCACGCGCTTGTTGTAAATATTTTAAAGCGGCTTGTAAGTCACCCTGTTTAAATTTTAACCAGCCATAACTATCAATAATAACCGCTTCCTCAGGTTGTAAAGCCAAAGCCTGTTTTAAGTAACGTTCAGCATCTTCATAACGGGTGGTTTTTTCTGTTAAGGTATAACCCAAAGCATTTAGTGCTGCGGTATCATTAGGGTCTTGCTGTAAAATTTTGTTCAAATCTGCTTCTAAAGTTACCAAATCATCTAATTTTTCTGCAATTAAAGAACGTGAATAGAGCACACTTCTGTCCATGGGTGATTCTTGTAAGGCTTGCGTTAATATATCAAATGCTTGCTGATAGTTTTCCTGGCTATTTTGCACTTCTGCTTGCATTAACAAAACACGTATTCGTTGCTCAGGGTTTTCTTTCAGCATTTTATCTAAATAAGCATTGGCCTCATTAAATTTCTTTTGCTTAAACAAGACTGAAATAATGGCTATCGTCGCGTCAAGTTTTAGTTTTTCATGCTTTATTTTTTTAAAATTAAGTAAAGCTTTAGAGTAATCTTTCTCATTAAGTGCTTTTTTTCCTGAATACATCCATAATTTAGCCTCTAATTCAATCGCCCTTTCCCACTTAGGCTGTAATATTAAGGCTCGCGCCACTTTTTGTTTAGCTTTCTCAAAGTCTTGTAGGCGAATAGCAAGAATAGATTGTGATAAAAAAACAACCGATTGTTGAGGATATTGAAGTGCTAAACTATTAAGCAGGTTTTCTGAAAATTTAACATCCTCCTCAGATTTAAATGCTTTTTGAATATCTAACAATAATTCACTAAAATCCGCAGGATTCTTTTTAAGAATAGCGCCCAAATGCTCAACGGCTGCGGCTTCATTTTTTTGATTTAAAGCCACGGTCAATGCAATCCGTCTTGCGATTATATTTTCACTATCTTTTTTTAACCAAAGCGTAACCGCTTGCTCCGTTTTAGTTAAATCCTCTAAAAACAGCGCAATTTTTGCCGTTTTCTCAAGAATTTTAATATCATCAACTTGATTAGCAACTCTTAAATAAGCTTCTAAAGCAACCTCATATTGCTCTCTTTGCAAGGCAGTTTCTGCGGTTAAAATTAAATACAAAACCTCAGGACTTATTGCTGTTTCAGGTAAACTAACAATAGGTTTTACTTCAAGCGGCTTATCATCTAATTTACCTTCTGTAACCTCAGTCCCAGTGGCGATAGGCTGCTCTTTGGGGGAACTATGGCACGCAACAACAAAGAGTAAAGAAAGTGCCGAGATTAATTTAAAAAAGAACACAAATAGCCCTTAAATTTTCGTTAAAAGTGTCCTATAGAGTAGCAGAAAAAAGCACTAAATTAGATAGTTGATTTATTCTTCTTTGATAAAATGAAGATATTCCTTAGAATAGACCCCCTTTGATGATTGTTTTCTCCCTCTATATGACTCTGATTGCTATAGGAATTAATTACAATACCGCCCCTGTATCTATTCGTGAACGCTTTGCTTTCCCTGCTGAAATTTTAAATCAAGCTTTGCAACAGTTATCACAAACCCAAACCATTACTGAGGCGGCTATTTTATCAACCTGTAATCGTACTGAATTTTATTATGAATCTGAAACCGATGACCAAAAAATATTAGTCGATTGGATTGCTGAAAGTCGACAAATAGACCCCGCTGATTTTACCCCCTACCTTTATAGCTATCAGGATAATCAATTTATTCGCCATATTTTTAGGGTCGCCTGCGGTTTAGACTCAATGATTTTAGGTGAGCCGCAAATTTTAGGACAGATGAAAACCGCCTATCAAGCCGCTTATGAGGCAGGCACATTAGGAAAATATTTAGGTAAATTATTTCAACATACCTTTTCTGCTGCCAAAAAGGTTCGCACCGATACCGAAATAGGCTCAAGTCCTGTCTCGGTTGCTTTTGCAGCGGTTCAACTCGCACAACAAATTTTTGATAAACTAAGCGAACAAACCGCGCTTTTAATTGGCGCAGGAGAAACCATTGAACTAACTGCTCGCCATTTACACCAGCAAGGCGTTAGAAAAATTATTATTGCCAACCGTACTTACGACAAAGCGCATAACTTAGCGGCACAATTTAATGGTTATGCTATCGCGCTGTCAGAATTACCTAAACATTTAGCAGAAGCTGATATTGTAGTTTCATCAACAGCGAGTACCTTACCTATTTTAGGCAAAGGGTTATTGGAAAGTGCGATTAAAAAGCGAAAGCATAAACCTATTTTTATGGTTGACCTCGCCGTTCCCCGAGATATTGAAGCAGAAGTAGCCCAGCTTAATGATGTCTATTTATATACCGTTGATGATTTACAAAATACCATTGATGAAAATATGAATTCACGTCGACAAGCCGCTGAACAAGCCGAAGAAATTATTGATACCCAAGTTGAACATTTTTTAGGGTGGTTGCGTTCACAAGGGGCGCAAACGACAATTAAGGATTATCGCTTGCAAGCTGAAATGATTCGAGAGCAAGTGTTGCAGAAATCTTTATCTCAACTAAATAACGGTGTTGCTGCCGAAGAAGTTTTAAAACGTCTGGCTCATGGATTAACGAATAAATTAATTCATACGCCGAGTATACAAATTCGGGAAGCAGGCATTAATGAACGGCCTGATTTAGTGGCGGCTGCCAGAGAAATTTTTAAATTACAAAATTAACCATGAAAATATCTATTCAACATAAATTAGACCATTTAGGTGAACGCTTTGGAGAAATTGCCGTCCTTTTATCACAACCTGAAGTTCAAAGCGATCAAAATAAATTTCGTAGCTTAGGGCAAGAATACGCACAATTAGAACCGATTGTTGACTGTTATCAACAGTATCAAAATAATGAGGAAAACCTCGAAAGTGTTAAAGAAATGGCGCAAGACTCTGATCCTGAGATGCGTGAAATGGCAAAGGAAGAATTAAAAGGAGCTGAAACTCAAAAAGAGACCTTACAACAGCAACTACAAATATTATTACTCCCTAAAGATCCGAACGACAATCGTAATATTTATTTAGAAATTCGAGCAGGAACGGGCGGTGATGAAGCGGCCATTTTTTCGGGGGATTTGAGTAAAATGTACCAGCGTTATGTGGAAAAACAAGGCTGGAAAACGGAGCTTATTTCAGAAAACCGGGGCGATCATGGCGGCTTTAAAGAAATTGTATTACGAATTTCAGGGCAAGATGTTTATTCACAATTCAAATTTGAATCAGGAACACATCGGGTGCAGCGAGTTCCTGAAACTGAATCCCAAGGGCGCGTTCATACTTCCGCTTGTACTGTTGCAGTGATGCCAGAGGCGGAAGCTATAGATGAAATTGAAATAAATTCAGGCGATTTACGAGTAGATACCTTTAGAGCCTCAGGTTCTGGTGGACAGCATGTCAATAAAACCGATTCTGCTATCCGCTTAACGCATTTACCGACAGGGGTCGTAGTTGAATGTCAGGATGAACGTTCACAACATAAGAACCGTGCGCGAGCGATGGCATTATTGCAATCTCGTCTGCTTGCCGCAGAACAAGAAAAACACGATGCAGAGCAATCTGAAAAACGTAAATCACAAGTTGGTTCAGGCGATAGGTCTGAAAAAATTCGTACCTATAATTATCCTCAAGGGCGATTATCAGATCACCGTATTAATTTAACTTTATATAAATTAGATGACATCATGCAAGGGGCTTTAGATCAAGTGATTAATCCTTTGATTCATGAGCATCAGGCTGAATTATTAACCCAATTAGGCGATGATTAATGCCACGGATTGATGAATCACTAACAAAAGCCAGTTTAAAACTTGCGTCTGTTTCTGATTCACCCGCATTAGATGCTGAGGTTTTATTATGCTTCGTTTTAAAGAAAGCACGGTCTTATTTACGCGCATGGTCTGAAAAGAAACTAGATCCTAAGCAAACCTTAACCTTTGAAAATTTAGTTGAGCAACGCTTTCAGGGAACACCTATTGCTTATTTAACAGGAACACGTGAATTTTGGTCACGTGAATTTAAAGTTAATAACGATGTTTTAATACCTCGCGCGGATACTGAGTTATTAATAGAGCTAAGTTTAACCATTATTCCCAAAAATGAACCTTTTCGTATGATAGATTTAGGAACAGGTTCTGGCATTATTGCCATTACGTTGGCGGCAGAGCGAGCTAATGCAGAGGTAATGGCGGTTGATATGAGTCAAAGTGCTTTACAAATAGCTAAAGAAAATGCAACGACTTATGATCTTCAGACTATTTTTTTTAAACAAAGTAACTGGTTTGCGAATATAGAAAAAACACAGTTTGATTTAATTGTCAGCAATCCACCTTATCTTGCTAAAAATGATCTTCATTTGCAGCAAGGTGATTTACGTTTTGAACCACAACATGCCTTAGTTGCAGCTAATAACGGCTTAAGTGATATTTTAATCATTGCTGAAACTGCTTTAGATTATTTAAAACCTGAAGGACAATTATTAATCGAGCATGGTTGTGAACAGCAACAGACTGTACAGGCCATTTTTCGACAATTGGGTTATCGTCATATTCAAACTCATAGCGATTTAGCAAATTTACCTAGGGTTACCTCAGGAAAAATTAAATAAACTATTGGCATATGCAGTATTTCCACTACATTTCACAAACGATAAAAAATATGGACTCAACTCAAAAAATAGAAAAATCCCCCATTGAAATTGATGGGGGTCAAAATATCAATAAAATTCGTGATATTCTTTTTGGCACAGAAATGCGTAAAAATGAAAGCCGTTTTGCCTCATTAGAAACCCATTTGAATAAAGAAACTATCCATTTACGTGAGGATATGGAATTACGAATGACGGCATTAGAAACCCTAGTTCGACAGGAGTTTGAAACCTTAACCGATAAACTTCAACTAGAAAAAAAAGAACGTCAAGAAAGTTTATTTTCAATAGAAACCTCCCTTAAAAAAGCAGATGAGTTACTTATTCAACGCTTGGGAGAATTAGAAAACCAAAGTCTTGATGAAATTCGTAAACTACGCAATCAAGAACATGATAATGTTAAAAGTCTACGCCAAAATTTACACCAATTACGGGAAGAAACAAATAACTTGCTTGAAAAGGAACTAGATATATTACGAAAAACTAAAATTGATAAGGCGAGTGTCGCCTCATTATTTACTAGTGATAATCTTTAAAAACAACAATCGTGACTGAAAAAAATAATGAGGATGTTAAACAAAATAATACGCCTTTAAATGCTCGCCTTGAACAAAAAAGCTATCAGGTTTTAAAAACACTGTTGTTATCTGAGGAAGATAAACGTCTTCAACAACTTGAGTTTTATTTTAAAAGCCCAAAAGCGCATGCTAAAAAAATTGCGCTTGCACTCCCTAAAGCAATACGTCAAGCCGACGGTGTTTTGTTACGTGATGCCTTAGATGAAGCACTGCATGATACCGTGCAAGCCTGTCTTGTTGAGTCCGTTCACCGTGAACCTGAGCTTTATGTAGATGCTTTGTATCCTGTTATTCTGCCAATGATTAAAAAGTCGATTGCAGAGGCGTTTAAAGAGGTGATGCAATCGTTAAATTCTGCCATTGAGCAAGGCTTATCTATCAACCGTTTCGCTTGGCATTATCAAGCTTGGCGAAGTGGGATGCCTTATCGTGAAGTGGTTTTACGAAATACCTTAACCTATCGGGTTGAACAAGCTTTTCTCATTCATCGAGAAACAGGTTTATTATTACGTCATGTCTCTAATGAAGGAATAGATGAGTTACGTGATAGTGATGCCGTTTCTGCCATGCTAACTGCCATTCAAGATTTTACCCAAGACTCATTTTCAGCGAACCAACAAGATAAATTAGATACGGTTGAAATTGGTGATTACACCGTCTTTTTAGATCGAGGGGCTTATGCAATGCTCGCTTGTGTTATTCAAGGCATTCCTCCTTATTCATTACGGGATCATTTTGAAACTATTTTAGGTGATATTCATCAAAAATATATCGGTCTATTGACTAAATTTGAAGGGGATAATGAACCGCTTGCTGTTATTGATTCTGAATTAGAAAAATGTTTATTATCAGAGCGTAAACAAATAGAAGACAAATCGGCTGTTTCAGGAAAATATATTTTAATTCCTTTACTACTTATTTTCGCTATTTTTGGCTATTGGGCTTATGATAGCTGGTTATTTGAACAACGCCGTGAAAATTATTTAAATTTGTTATTACAATATCAGGGCATTGTGATAACAGAAAATAATTATCAGCAAGGTGAGCTGGTTATTAAAGGACTTTATGACCCTTTAATTGCAAATCCAAATGAAATTCTTAAAAATTCAACCTTACAAGTTGATGAAGTTAAAACCGACTGGCAAGCCTATCATTCTCTAGTCCCAGCTATTGCAGAACAACGCTTAAAACAGGTTTTACAAGCACCGCCACTGGTTAAGATCACCCTTAAAGAGACTCGCCTTATACTAACAGGCGTTGCCGATAAAGCTTGGATTAAAAACTTAGCTATCATTACGCCTGTCTTGACTGGTGTCACTGCAATTGAGTATCATCAATTGCAAACTTATCCGCAATTTATTAACCAACAACTAGAAACACCTGAAACAGTGGCGGTCTTTTTCCAAAAAGGTTATTTGCAGTTACAAGGTATCGCGCCCATTGCTTGGCGAAATGCTTTAGCTAAAAAAATAGCCAAACTAAATTTCATTACTGATTATCAACTTGATAAACTTGAAATTACAGAAGAAAAACAACGGCAAATATTAAGCGAAAAACTAGAAAAACAATTTATTTATTTTATTAAAGGTTCAGAACTTCTTGAAACACAATCTAAAAAATTACTAAATTTAGTCAGCCTTATTAAAGAAACTAATCATTTAAGTGAACAGTTAGAACAGACCATGTACCTTATTATTACAGGGCATACTGATGGACTTAATACGACTAAATACAATACAGCACTGGCACTAAAACGCGCGGAAAAAATTATTAACTATTTAAGACAACAAGCAGTTCCTGTTGAAATGATCATTGCCTCACAATTATCAACCATTCGACGTAGCAATAAATTACAACGCAAAGTAGGTTTTGCGGTTATTTTTAATAAGAAGGAAAAAAAATGAAAATACTGCAAAAAAAGATTTGTGTTTTGGGTGATTTTGGCGTGGGAAAAACGAGCTTAGTCGGGCGTTTTGTTAAAAATGAATTTTCAGACAAATACTTAACCACCGTTGGGGTAAAAATGGATACTAAATTAGTTTCCGTTAATGATGCTCTAAAAGTTAAACTCATTATTTGGGATATTGCGGGTGAAAATTCGTTTAAAAAAATATCGCAAACCTACTTACGTGGAGCGGCAGGGTTTATACTAGTGCTTGATGGTACACGCCTAACGACCCTAGAGGCTGCTTTGGATATTAAACAAAATATTATCCAATTGTTAGGTGATATTCCTTTCGTTGCCTTAATTAATAAAGTTGATTTAAAAGCCCAATGGGAAATAGATGATGCACACATGGCCCGTTTAAATGCAGTGGAAAAACAACTTTTTTTCACTAGTGCGAAAACAGGTGAACAAGTAGAAGAAGCATTTATATCATTAAGTCAATTTTTAGCACCAAACACCTAAGGAGTGAAGTTTATTAACTTAGACAGTTGTACTGGAATCTAGTTATTTTAACTTTTTTACTCTAGGATACCTTAAAACTTATATTTTATTACTTATGAATAATTTACCTTTATCAATCCAAAACTATTTATCTCACCTATGGTTGGAATCTGGAAAATTTGCCTACATAAGTTTTGATAAACAAGGCGGTATTCAAAGTTGGCATCCAGACATTGAATATTATGGATTAAAAGACTTACATCTTAGTGAAAATATTGGTGGAAAACTCATATTTTTAGAGGGCTGGTTTTCCTGTGAAGAAGAAAATGATGAAGTTTTTATTTTAGACTTTGTAAATTTTGAAGACGGTCTTGTGGCTGATATTCATATTTTACCCTCTATAAATGAAACTTATATTTTATTTATTAATGTTAGCGAAAAATTCAAACAACTACAATCATTACAACAAGAACGACATAATATTGATTTATTAAATCAACAACAAAATAAAAATATTTTACTGTTAACACAAACACAAAAAGAACTAGAATCAAGAAAAAAACAAGCTGAAATAGCAAACCAGTCTAAAACCAAATTGCTCTCTCAGATTACTCATGATTTACGCACCCCACTTTCAGCTATTCTAGGCTTTACTCAATTTTTAGAGGCAGGCATTTTTGGTGAACTTAACCAAAAACAACATGATTGTGTTAAGAATATGCTCAGTGCGGGTACGCATATGACGGGGTTAATTAATGAAATTTTAGAAGTCGCACGACTTGAAAATGAAAATATAGAGTTATGTACGCAATCATTACCTATTAATACAGTTATTAATGATTGTTTACACTGGTTAGAGCCTATTGCTAAGAAACATAGAATTAAAGTTTTTAATCTTATTTCAGATCCTATAAGAGTTAAAATTGATCATAAACGTTTTCAACAAATTATTATTAATGTAGTCAATAATGCCATTAAATATAATAGAAAAAATGGCTGTATTATTATTCGTTATAAGGTTTTACCCGAAAAACTGCGTCTTTGTATAAAAGATACAGGGATTGGAATTACAGATAGTACGATTGATAGTATCTTTCAGCCTTTTGTTAGAAGTCTTGATAAAGAACAACAAAATACAATAGAAGGCGATGGTATTGGCTTAAGTGGCTGCAAACGATTGATAGGCTTAATGTCTGGCTCATTGAGTGTTCGTAGTGAATTAGATATAGGTAGTGTGTTTTACATAGACTTACCGTTAAGCTTTAATTGTTATGGTAGAAACGACTATTATACGCCTCATCGTTTAGTTTATTTTTATGATAATGCCATCCATTTTGAATTATTACGCAATTTACTCGCGCCCTACAAAAAATACCAACTCATTGGTTATCCTCATGGTGAAGATATTCGTTCATTAAACCTAGAGCATCAAGTGACCTTAATGCTGATTGATATAGATAACCAAGATGTTGCGGGTAAATTAAGGCAACTTCAATTGTTAAATGAATATATCCAACCCCAAGCAACGTTGGCTGTTTTTGAAAAACATACCGAAGCATTTGCAATCAGCTACGTTTTAGAAGAAACCCATGTTAATGATTACCTAATGCGCCCTTTTGATTTCAACCAGTTATTAGATATTTTTGAGCAATAATAAAACCCATCATAGTGGAATTATAGCGAGTAGCACCCTATGTAGCTTACTAGATAATGACCAAATATATTTTTGTATTTTTAATAATACTAATTAGTTCAAATACTTACGCACTAGAATCAGTGACTGTAAAACTGGAACAATTAAGCTTTCAAAAATGGAACTTACAAGGAATAGAAGTCAGTTTAGGCGCAATAAGTAAACAGCCGCAACAGTTTGGCTTATCAATACAAAAACTAAACTTACCTAAACCTTTTAATGACCTGAATTTAGTTGATATTCGTTGTCAACAATTCATCTGGAACGACACAAAAATTCATTGTCAACAAGGTAAAGCTTCAATTCGATCAAAACGTTTTAATTCCCCCCGATTGAATTTTTCTTTTCTCATTAGTGAGACTAAAACGCAGTTTACAATCAATCAGTTCAAATTATTGAGCGGTGTTCTCAATCTACAAGCCAATTTAAAAAAAGATCAGTGGACAATGCAGCTCAAGGGTAAAAAAATAGCCCTAAAATTAGTTCAACAACTCTTATTTCCCACCCACAAACTTTCCTCAGGCACTATTGATTTAAAAATTAATGCCAATGGCAAAGGGACTCAAGCAAAAGGTATTAATGCAAATATAAACCTTAATCAACTTTCTTTACAAAGCAAAGATGGTAAGAAAGCAACAGAAAACCTAAGCTTAAAAACAACACTGAAAGCAACAGGAAACAAACAACGCTGGCATTGGCAACAGCAAAGTATTTTCAAACAAGGCAGTCTTTATTTTGAACCCTTGTATTTAGAAAATAAAAATACCTTTATTAATTTAAAAACTCAAGGTTCATTTGAATTAGGCAGTCAGCAACTTACCCTTGATAAACTACAATTTACGCATCCTGAAATAGCCATTATAGAGGGCTATGCAAACATTGAACTTAAGCCCAAATTTAATATTATTTCTGCTAAAGCCTATGCTCAAATCGAGAGTTTAGAGCAACTCTCTAAAATTTATTTAAATTCAATCACAGAAACAACGGCTTTAGAAGGATTAATGTTAGTAGGCAATATTGATGCAGGTATTAGCATTCGTAATAACCAAGCCGAAAAAGCTTATTTAACAACTAATAAGTTACAACTTAAAGATCCTAAACAACGTTTCAATCTACACGATGGCATAATTATCCTTAACTGGTCAAAAGATGAAGCCTTCAAGAAAAGTTCCAGCATTAGTTGGCGGCAGTTAGATTTATACGCCATTCCTCTACCCCGTAGTTATTTCAATTTATTACTAAAAGATAAACAAATCAGTTTATTAAAATCCGTTGATATTCCTTTATTAGGTGGGAATATCCAAATTAATAAATTTGACTGGCAAGCAATGAAAGACAATAGCCCTAAAGTTGTTTTCGCAGGTAAAATCCAAGCACTCTCATTAGAAAAATTAACTGAAACCTTAGGTGTTAAATCTTTATCTGGCAGTATTAGTGGTGATATTCCTGGCGTGCATTTTGAGGCAGGAAAACTAAGTTTAGAAGGCGGTTTAAAAATTAATTTATTTGGCGGTGAAATTAATATCAATCAATTAGCTTTATCAGGTTTAAGCACCGATTTTTCACAATTTTATAGTGATATAGAAGTAACAGACTTAGATTTAAATTTATTAACTCAAAAACTTGAATCGGGAGGGATGAAAGGTAAACTTTCAGGCTTTGTTCGTGAGTTATACATGGAGAATTGGCAACCGATACAATTTTATGCGTGGATGGGAACAGAGGACGATGATGATTCTAAGCATCAAATCAGCCAAAAAGCGGTTGAAAACCTTGCGAGTATCGGGGGCGGTGGTGCAGTAGATTTTGTTTCCCGAATGATTTTAGGGATGTTTGATAATTTTGATTATGAAAAAATGGGCTTAGGCTGTTATCTACATAAAGGCGTGTGTCAATTAATGGGTGCAGAAGCTGCGGGAACACGAGGTTATTATATTGTTAAAGGCGGGGGATTACCGCGTATTGACGTGATGGGCTATAATACGCGCATTGATTGGGCGGTATTGTGGAAACGTTTAAGCCGTATCTCCCAAACAGGTAATGTGGTCGTTGAAGACCCAACTATTGAGTAATTTTATATTATTACTCGTACTATTATCCCACCCCCGTATTACGCTGCGCTGCATACGGGCTACTACTTTTACTGTCCATGATTCAAGAAACCATTGTGACTTCCGTAAATCAACACGGTGTCGCCCATATAGCCCCGATGGGGATTCATCTTTTAAATGATGAATTTATTATACTTCCTTTTAAACCGTCAACCACACTTGACAATATTTTAAAATCACAAACTGCTGTGATTAATTATTGTGATGATGTTCGTGTGTTTGCAGGTTGCCTAACAGGACATAAAGATTGGGAACTACAACCCGCTGAATTGATCGAAGGACAAGTATTAACGAATACCCTAGCCCATAGTGAATTAAAATTATTGCGTATTGAAGACGATGAGATACGGCCTAAGTTATTTTGTAAACTAATACATAGCGTTAATCACGCGCCCTTTACAGGCTTTAATCGCGCGCAATATTCCGTATTGGAAGCCGCTATTTTATGTAGTCGCTTAAAACGATTGTCATTAGAAAAAATTGAAACAGACATTGCTTATTTACGCATAGGTTTTGAAAAAACGGCAGGTGAGCGAGAATGGCAAGCATGGTCTTGGCTAATGGAGTTAATTGATACCTATAAAATGGAGCTTAAAAACACATGACAGGAATGCTCGCAAGTGTTAAAGATAAACAAGAAGCCCTACAGGTTTTAGCTGCAAACGTTGATATTATTGATCTTAAACAACCCTCTAAAGGCGCGTTAGGCGCATTAGAAATAAGCGTTGTCGCAGATATTGTCAAAACAATTGAAAAAAAATCCCTTGTAAGTGCCACCATAGGCGACTTACCCATGCAGCCTGATTTAGTTTTTAATGCGGTTAAAGCAATGGCAGCGACAGGGGTTGACTATGTAAAAATGGGCATTTTTCCTGAAGGCGATTCAATCGCAACACTCAACAAATTAGCCGAATTAAAAAAATCGAATTTATCATTGATCGCCGTATTATTTGCAGATGCCCTGCCCTGTTTTAATCTTATTGAAATTCTAAGAAAAACAGGCTTTAAAGGCATCATGCTCGATACGATGAATAAACGCCAAGGGTCTCTAAGACAGATAATGGATTCAAAACAAATAGCTGACTTTGTAACCCAAGCCAAACAACAACAATTATTATGTGGATTAGCAGGTTCATTAAGAGAAAATGATATTAAGGATTTATTAACCTTAAATCCAGATTATTTAGGCTTTAGAGGCGCATTATGCCAGCAACACAATAGAGAGGCACAATTAGATAGTCAAGCAATCATTAAAATCCAAAAGGCAATGAACATCATTTAATAGTGTTTATTTCCAAAATAAATGATAGTCCCCATTATGCCCGTAATAAAACAAATAACATGTAAGGAGTCGTAGTGAAAAAGTTTAAATTTAGCTCTTGGTTAGGCATTTATGTAACAAGCCATCCGTGGTGGACAATACTCTTATCGCTATTGGTTATTAGTGCGCTTAGTACAGGGATTATCAAAATAGACTTTGACAATGATTATCGGGTTTATTTTGGTAAAGAAAACCCACAATTACAAGCTTTTAATACAATGCAAACAACCTATAATAAGATGGATAATCTTATGTTTGTAGTAGAACCCTTAGATGGCGATGTTTTTACATCAAAAATATTAGACGTTATTGTTAACTTAACCCAAGATGCTTGGCAAATACCCTATTCAAGTCGTGTTGATTCAATGACCAACTTTCAACATACCCATGCAATTGACGATGATTTAATAGTTGCTGACTTAGTAAAAAACCCCATATTACTTACCGTAAAAGAACATTTAAAGATTAAACAAATCGCTTTAGAAGAACCGCTACTAGTTAATCGTTTAGTTTCAAAAACAGGCCATGTCGCAGGGGTAATGGTCACCTTACAACTTCCAGGTCTAAAGCATACAGAATCTGCCGAGGTTGCTACCATGGCAAGGGGTCTAGCCAAAAATATTGAAGCTGAAAATCCTACCATTCGTGTTCATATAACGGGAATGGCAATGATGGATAATGCGTTTGCAGAATCTGCCATGAGCGATAATATGACTTTAATGCCCATTATGTATGGGGTGCTTATTTTAGTTTTATTTGTCTGTTTACGTTCATTCAGTAGTATTTTTGCGGTTATTTTACTGATTATTTTTTCAGTTCTTAGCACATTAGGGCTTATATTTTGGTTAGGCTGGGCTTTAACCCCCACCTCAGCGATTTCACCAACGATTATCTTAACGATGGCAGTGGCTGATTGTGTTCACATATTAGTTACTTTTTTACATAATATGCGCCAAGGCGGTTACAAAAAAAAATTAGCTATGCAGGAGGCACTTAGAGTTAATTTCCAACCTGTCTTTTTAACTAGTATCACTACGGCTATTGGTTTTTTATCCATGAATTTCAGTGATGCGCCACCTTTTAGAGATTTAGGTAATATTGTTGCCATCGGGGTCATTACAGCTTGGTTATTATCTATCACATTATTACCTGCGTTAATGATGGTTTTACCTGTACGAATACGACCTAAAGATGAGTTGAAAAATAATTATATGCTCCGTTTGGCAAATTTTACCATTAAACAACGTAAACCTTTATTAATTATAAATGTCATCGCAGCCATTGCTATCAGTTGTTTTATTCCTCTGAATCAATTGGACGATCAGTTTGTAAAATTCTTTGATAAAACTAACGAATTTCGACAAGGCACTGATTTTTTAAATGAAAATATGGGGGGAATTTATACACTTGGCTTTTCAATTCATGCCAAAGATTCAGGGGGTATCAGCGATCCCCTTTTTTTAAAAAATTTAGAAACTTTCGGGCAGTGGTTAATTGCTCAACCAGAGGTGATACATGTTAATAGTATTGAACATACGTTTAAGCGTTTAAATAAAAATATGCACGCAGATGACCCTAGTTGGTATCAATTACCTAATAAGAGGGAACTTGCCGCACAATACTTATTACTTTATGAAATGTCTTTACCTTATGGCTTAGACTTAAATGACCAGATTAATATTGATAAATCAGGTACTAGGCTTATTGCAACCATAGAAAGCATGACTTCAAATGAAATACTTGCCCTAGAGAAACGCGTTCAACAGTGGATAAATGCAAACCTCCCTGCAACAAAAATTGAAATCGCAAGTCCTGTATTGATGTTTTCTCATTTGGGACAACGCAATATTTCACGTATGGTGGTGGGCAGTCTCATTGCTTTAACGGGTATTTCTTTTTTACTTATGTTGGCATTTAAGTCTATTAGAATGGGACTTCTAAGTCTTATTCCCAACTTATTACCCGCCGCGATTGCTTTTGGTATCTGGGGGCTTATTAATGGACATGTTGGCTTAGGATTATCCGTTATCATCGGGATGACCTTAGGCATAGTTGTTGATGATACCGTGCATTTTATTAGCAAATATCACCGAGCGCGGGTTGAAAAAGGATTAACCCCAGAAGATGCGATACGTTATGCTTTTTCGACAGTCGGGGTTGCTTTATGGATTACGTCTTTAGTCTTAATTAGTGGTTTTTTGGTTCTAAGTCAATCACATTTTTCAATGAATTCTGATATGGGACTCATGACGGCAATTACTATTGCAGCCGCTTTATTTCTAGATTTATTATTTTTACCCCCCTTATTAATATCTATTGATAAAAATAAAGTCTAAAGATAAGGATAACCCAACTAACGCTTATATTTTTGCCAATGTTGGGTTATGCTTTAATTTTACTACCGATAAATAAACTAGTTTTATAATCTTAAATCTTTTATCACCCGAACGACTTCGTTATCTCCTGCAATCGGTTCTATCGTAAATCCTAGTTTTTTAACCAATGATAGCATGGGTTTATTAACTGTTAATACTTCGCCTTCAAAAAATGAAATCCCTTTATATTTAGCAGCTTTCATCAACGTTGTCATGATTTTTGCACCAATCCCCAACCCTTGACAACTATCAGCAACCACTAAGGCAAACTCAACACTATGTCCATCAGGGTTCATAATATAACGTCCAACCCCTAATTCTGTTGGCATATTTTCATGTTCAGTAACCGCGACAAAAGCCATTTCACGATCATAATCAATTTGAGTAAAGCGAACAATCATTTCAGGGGTTAATTCCTGCAATGATTGCATGAAACGCAAATATTTACTGCGTTCAGACAGGCTGTGAACAAAATCTTTTTCCATATTCGCATCTTCTGGGCGAATTGGGCGAATGGTAATATCCACGCCATTCGGTAATTGACAATGACGTGTTAATTCAGAAGGATAGGGATGAATTGCCATATGTGAATATGGCATTAATTGATGAGTGACTTCTGCTTTAATCCGTGCATCCACCGCCATAACGCCATTTTCATCTGCAATCAATGGATTAATGTCTAACTCCAAAATTTCAGGTAATTCGCTAATCATAATAGAAACATTCAACAATACATTCACTAAGGCTTGTTGATTAATTGGGGGAAGTTGGCGAAATTTAGAAAGATAGCTTGCCGCTTTAGTTTTTGCAATCATTTGCTCAACCATATAAGCATTTAATGGCGGTAAAGCAACTGATTTGTCCTGCAAAATTTCAACCATTGTTCCCCCCAAACCAAAACTAATCGCAGGGCCAAAAACAGGGTCTCGAACTACACCTATCATTAGTTCTCGTCCATTTTGTGAACAATACATAGGTTCAACGGTAATCACCACAATTTCAATCTCAGGATGCGCTTGTTTAATTTTGGCTTCCATTTCAGTAAAATTATAGGATACATCTTGTACACTATTAATATTTAAACGCACCCCGCCTATATCTGATTTGTGACTAAATTCAGGCATATCTATTTTTAAAACCACAGGAAACCCTAAGGTTTCAGCCGTAATCATGGCATCTTTGGCATTATAAACTTTAATTGTTTGAGTTACGGGAATATGAAAAGCCGTTAAAATAGCTTTGGATTCTTGCGTAGTTAAAACTTGCCGTCCTTCTGATAAAATACGCTGAATAATTAGACGTGCGCCATTAATATCAGGGGCAATTAATTCAGCCGAAGGTGATGGAATTTGTTTAAGTAGAATTTGATTATGGCGGTATTTAGCTAAAAAAGAAAATGCGTCTACTGCAACTTCTGGGGTATTAAAATGTGCTACGCGACTATTAGCAAATAAATCACGCCCTGCTTGTACTTTTTCCCCCCCTGCCCAGGAAGCTAATACAGGTTTGTTAGTTTTTTTCGCCGCTTTAATTAAATACTGTGCGACTTCTGTCGGCTCAGTCATCGCTTGTGGAGTTAAAATATTTAATACGCCATCAATATTTTCATCCTTTAAGCAAATTTCTAATGCCTGTTGATAACGTTCTGAAGTGGCATCACCTAAAATATCAACAGGGTTTGCATGAGACCAGTGAACGGGTAATACTTGATTTAAAGCTTCAATACTTGTCGAGCTTAATTGCGCCATTGTAATGCCAACATCTTCAGCACGATCAGTACTCATTACCCCAGGCCCTCCTGCATTAGTGATAATGGCTAGTTTATTACTTTTTAGGACATAATTATTTGCAAGCACTCGTGCGGCTGAAAATAATTGGGTAATCGTGTAGGCTCTTACAACCCCCGCACGTTCAATCGCAGCATCAAAAACATCATCGCCGCCAACCATTGCTCCTGTATGAGACATGGCAGCTTTACAACCTGCCTCATGTCGTCCTGATTTAATTAAGATCACAGGTTTCAAACGTGCCGCAGCTTTCAATCCGCTTAAAAAACGTCGGGCATCACGAATCCCCTCAACGTACATTAAAATTCCTGTGGTTTTACTATCGGTTGCTAAATAATCTAGCACTTCACCAAAATCAATATCAGCCGCACCGCCCATAGAAACAACGGTTGAAAAGCCTATTTCCTGGGATTTTGCCCAATCTAAAATTGCGGTACAAACAGCCCCTGATTGAGACAATAAAGCAAGATGTCCATCGGCGATGATACCCTCACCGAAAGTGGCGTTTAAAAAAGCACTAGGGCGGGCGAGACCTAAACAATTAGGCCCGATAATACGAATATTGTAACGATGAGCAATATCTAAGATTTCTTGTTGTAAACGTTTTCCCTCAGTCCCAAGTTCACCAAAGCCTGCACTAATAATAATAACCGAATTAACGCCTTTGGTCGCACACTGTTTAATGATAGAAGGAACAGTAACGGCAGGGGTTGCAATAACGACTAAATCAAGTAATTCAGGAACAGATTCTAAGTCAGGGTAAGCTTTTAAACCTAAAAGTTGATCGCGTTTGTGATTAACAGGATATAACTCCCCTTTAAACCCTGCTTCCTGCATATTTAATAATAAGCGGTAGCCAACACTTTCAGGACGCTCTGAAGCACCAACAATGGCAACAGCTTTGGGGGTAAAAAAAGGACTTAAATAATGGGGGCCCATTGAAACTCCAGTAGATCTAAAGTAAAAAAGGTTATTTTAGCGTTTTCTGATAGTCTATGTCGATTTTTATCGCATAAAGATAGATGTTACGTTTAATAGCTAGGGTTTATATCCATATTCTGCAAGCTACCTACAGATTACTTGCTTTATCAGCTATTAAAATAATCTTTGCACGCAATACTAAACTAGGTTTTTCTGTTTGTTCTCGAGCAATTTTTTGGAGTAATTAACAGTTATTTAAAATTTATTTATTAATTAGTTTAAAGTCATTATTTAATCAATTTTTTCTAATAATTCTATCAGTAACTAGTCTAAAATTTGTAAATGGACTCAAATAATAATATTATTTGGTAAGTTTTGGCGATTTTTTTCACGTTGCAAGTCCGAATCAATGAAAACCTCCATTAGCATATTTGTTTTTAATTTAGCCATTTAATTATACTTTATATATTTTACCTAACATACCTAAAGTATATACTTGGCAGGGTTATGTTGAAAGTATAAATAATAGCATAGATAAGATATAATTAAGGCGTGCGAATCAAGAGGGATATAAATTCAAGGCGTGTTCGTAGCCTAGAAATAGACTGTGATTTAAATGTAGTGATTAACTTAAAAATTACAGTGAGGACACGTTACAGCCCACCGCAAAATGTACATAAGAGATTTATTAGACCCCACTACCTTTCAAGTAGCTGGGCTAAATTGATGACGATGTGAATAAATAAGCACCTATCAGAATGGATTAATGCCTATTTTTAGTAGCAGTTTTATAAAGATAATGGTAGTTATAAAATTAATCAAATAGATGTAGATAAAATTTTCAATCTACATCTATATATTTTGTTTTAAGAAGCCTTAGGTTTACCAAATAATTTGGGTGCTTGTCGTGGTTGATCCTCTTGTAAGCAATTATAAGCGGCATTATCAAAACGGATTCTTAATGATTGTGTATCACTATCATCTTCTAAAACTTTTTCTGCTTCAACGGCTGTTAAATCTTTCATCATAAATTCAGCAATACAAGTACATGCTTTTTCAATACGAGGTTCATCAGATGATTTATTAACAGAATTTTTTAATTCTCGTGCAACACAATCATCAGTAAACTCAAGTTCAAATTTATGTTTTTCTAAACTTGTAACAGGTTCTTTTGGGTGTTCAAATACACTCTCTGCATCTTTAACAGAAGGTTCATCAGAACACGCTGTTAAAGCCATACAAATAGTAAGGCTTAATAGGATTACTTTCAGTTCTTTATTTATCATAATTTTTATCTAAGACAATTTAAACATTAAGGTTATTATTTATTATCTTCAGCATCATTCCAAATGGGATTTTTCAAATCATCTTCATCTAGTTTTTTTGCCTCTTCAGGGTAAATATGCCAAAAAGATTGATCAATAGCCGCATCTTGATAATGTTCATTTTTACGATCATGCGTAAAAGGACACCACCAATTCTCAATCACTTTAACCAAATAAGCGTGCCATTCAAATAAAGCAACACTCAAAGGACAATACCAAGTACAGTTAAAAATCCAGTAAAGTTTTGATTGAGCCGCACTCAATTTAAAACTAGGATTCATGGTTACTTGAGATTTAAGTTCATAACGATGTGATGCTCTATCTGGAATGAAATCAGCCCATTTTTTTATGTTTTTTCCACCGCTTAAACGCAAATGAAAATAGCAGGTATAGGCACTAAAGATAACAAAAGGTACCATTAGTAAGGGCAAATAAACCAACGGCGTAGCAATAGCACGAATAAAAACATTTTTATTTCTATGGTTTTTACCTATTTCAACACGTTGAGAGCAAGATTCGCAGGCTTTCATAAAGACCTCTTAAATAATTGATGAGTTGGGACGAGAGATATTTTTGTGAAAAAGCTTATAAATACTTAAACAGCCTTCACAACAAAAATGTTTTGTCTGAGAGTTTCTCAAAAGAACAAACCCTTTTATATCGACAGATTGATGACAAAGCGCACAGATTCTTTTTTCAGCGCCTGTTGTTGGGCGAATGTCTAACAGAGAATTAAGCATTATAAGAAGAACATCAAAAACCAAAGATAAATTTTAACACAAAAAATGTTAAATTAATTCAAATGTATACCCACCCACTTTTTGTTTAGGTACAGCAATTTTCATGCTGATTTCAACTGTTTTTGAGGGATTGATAAATTCTTTTTGTATTGATGTTGTATAATTTTCAGGAATAAAAATGCGTGATGCAAAGCTTTCACCTGAAAAAGAGTGTAAGTTTAATTTAATATTAGGGTAGCGTTGTTTAAATTTACCCTGATTACTAATGACAGCTTGGAAGATATAGTATTGATCGTTAGTTTGCTGAAAATTACCATACATCACTTCAAAATCATCACGATTTTTATAAATGGGCAAATGGCAGTTGAAACGCTGACAAATTTCTGTTAGCCAAAGACGGCTACTAGGCTTTTGACTCAATCTATCTTTTTCAAAAATATACATTTGCGCCAATAGCAATAAAAGACAAAAAACAACCCCTAATCGCCAGCGTAATATACCTGGTTTTCGATAAGTATTTTGTTGATTTAGAACAACAAAATCACGACCCAAATGTTTTAATTTCCCCAGCATTTCTTCACAATGAGGACAAAGCCTTTCTTGGCGGCTATAGCATAGAACATTAATTTCAGCACTATAGGTTTTTTTACATTGTAGGCATTGAGTAAGCATTATCCTTACCGTTTTATTGCATCTAAACGACACCAATCTTGCAAATTTTCTGCGGGATTAAAATCAAATGTCGATGTATAAATAGAACTTACTTGCTCTGCTTGTTCGTTTAAAATACCTGATAAAACTAGCGCGCCTTTATTGTTAACTAAGGAACTAATCGGCTGATATAAATTAATTAACGGTTTTGCTAAAATATTAGCGACAACTATATCCACACTGACAGGCGTAAAATCTTCAACTAGGTAGTTATGAACTTTATCACTTACCTTATTTTTTATCGCATTTGCTTGAGTCGCCACTAATGCTTGAGGATCAATATCAATAGCATAAGCACATTTTGCCCCTAATAAAACAGCAGCAATCGCTAAAATACCTGAACCACATCCATAATCAATCATCGTTTTATCGGTTAAATCATGTTTTGCGAGCCATTCTAAACATAACGCGGTGGTCGGATGTGTCCCTGTGCCAAAAGCAAGCCCTGGGTCTAAAACCAAACACACACAATCCGCTTCATTTTTTTCTTGCCCTGTTGGACAAACCCAAAGTTTATCAGCAAATTTCATGGGTTGGTAATGTTCCATCCATGCTCGCTCCCAAACTTGGTCTTCAAGTAAAATCTGTTGCCAGTTTTCTAAGTTTGAATTTCCAAATTGGGAGAATAAGGCTTTTTTAATAAAATCAGGGGTGATGTCTAATTCATATAAGCCAATGATAGTTGTTTGTTGCCATATTTTTGTTTCACCAATCTCAGGTTCATAAACAGGCTGATCTTTTGCATCCATATAGGTGACAGAAACTGCCCCCAATTCACTAAAAAAATCAGCGATTCGCGGTGCGGTATTTTCGTCTGTGGTAATAGAAAGTTGATGCCAAGTCATATTAAAGTTATCAAATAAAAGATAGAAAATGAAAAGTATTAATTTATTTTACGAAGCAAATTGAATCATAGGTATTTGTTTTGTTTCTACTTAGCTAACTAATGCCTAGTTTCTTTTCTAAATAATGAATATTCTGCGCCCCTAAGGCAAACCCATTATCCGCCATTAATCGACTTTGTAATGGAATATTAGTTTTAATTCCTTCGATAATCATTTCCATTAATGCCGTTTTCATTCGTGCAATCGCACTGTCGCGATTTTCACCATGTGCAATTAACTTACCAATCATAGAATCATAATAAGGGGGGACTTTATAGCCATTATAGATATGCGTTTCACAACGAATCCCAGGTCCACCAGGCATGTGAAATTGGTCGATAACGCCGGGACAAGGCATAAAATTATCAGGATCTTCTGCATTTAAACGACATTCAATCGCATGACCTGTAAAGGTAATTTCATCTTGCGTTTTTGATAAAGGTAAACCTGCCGCAATCCGAAGTTGCTCTTTAACAATATCAAAACCTGTAATCATTTCGGTCACAGGATGCTCAACTTGAACCCGCGTATTCATCTCAATAAAAAAGAATTCACCTTTCTCATAAAGAAACTCAAATGTTCCAGCCCCCAAATAGCCTATATCTTTACAAGCATCCGTACAAAGTTTCCCCATCTGCTGACGCTCTTCGTCAGTAATTCCAGGCGCGGGCGCTTCTTCTATTACTTTTTGATGTCTTCGCTGCATGGAACAGTCACGTTCACCTAAATGAATCACATTTCCATGACTATCGGCTAAGATTTGAAACTCAATATGGCGTGGATCTTCTAAAAACTTCTCCATATACACCGTATCATTACCAAATGCTGTTGCCGCTTCTGCTTTAGTCAAGTTAATTGAATTTAACAAAGCGGCCTCAGTGTGAACGGTACGCATTCCACGCCCCCCGCCCCCCCCTGAAGCTTTTATAATAATAGGATAGCCAATATCATTCGCCATTCTTAAATTTTCTTTAGCATCACTTCCTAATGGACTCCCATTGCCAGGAACACAAGGAACACCCGCAGCTTTCATTGCTTTTTTTGCAGAAATTTTATCGCCCATAATGCGAATAGTTTCAGCATTAGGCCCTATAAAAGTAAAACCACTTTGCGCTACTTTTTCTGAAAAATCCGCATTTTCAGATAAAAATCCATAACCTGGATGAATCGCTTCGGCATCGGTTACTTCTGCTGCACTAATGATAGCTGGGATATTCAAATAGCTATCTGCCGATGCTGCAGGCCCTATACAAACCGCCTCATCTGCTAAACGAACGTGCTTTAAATCTCGATCAACATCCGAATGAACGGCAACCGTTTTAATACCTAATTCCCGACAAGCACGTAAAATCCGTAGTGCAATTTCGCCACGATTGGCAATTACAATTTTATCAAACATTATGCTTCCCTATTCAATCACAAATAATGGTTGGTCATATTCGACAGGTTGTGCATTATCTACCAATATTTTCTTAATTGTGCCTGATTTATCGGCTTCAATTTGATTTAAAATTTTCATTGCCTCAATAATACACAAGGTTTCACCTTCATTCACTGCTTGACCCACCTCAACAAAAGCTGCAGTCCCTGGTGATGAGGCTCTATAAAATGTTCCAACCATTGGCGATTTAAGTAGGTGTCCTTGGTGAACTTCTTCAACGGCTTCATTTATAGTTTCTGCGGGATTCAGCATGTTAGTAGCAACCATAGGTGCTGCCATATTAACAGAGGCTACGCCAACAGAGGCAGTAACTGAACTACGACTAATTCGTACAGACCCTTCTCCCTCACTAATTTCAATCTCTGAAATATCCGAACCTTCAATAAGTTCGATTAATTTTTTTATTTTTCTAATATCCATAGTCATAATTATTTCTCGGTTAATAGCTGATCGGCGGCTTGTAGAGCCAGTTCATAGCCTTTTGCCCCTAATCCACAAATAACACCTTGTGCTATATCTGAAAAATAGGAGTGTTTTCTGAAAGGTTCACGCGCATGAACATTTGATAGGTGAACTTCGATAAAAGGAATCCTTGTTGCCAATAAAGCATCTCGAATAGCCACACTGGTGTGCGTAAAAGCGGCAGGGTTAATAATGATAAAATCAACTTTATCATAAAAAGCTTGATGAATCAGTTCGACGAGTTGATGCTCTGCATTGTGCTGATGAAACGCTAATTGATGACCCTGTGCCAAGGCAAGGGTTTCAAGCGAATTTTGTATTGTTTGAAGGGTTTTATTGCCATAATGCGTAGGCTCTCTGACCCCTAATAAATTTAAGTTAGGACCATTTAAAACGGAAATTGTTGCCATGACAAGTGTGAGTCGATGTAATATGGGATGACAATTCTGCCTAATTTATAAGGGTTTGTCCAGATATAAGTCGAATAGAAGCTAATCACGACAAAATAGCTAATGCAGCGACAGTTAAATGCAGGTTGATCTATTGCCATTGCAGGCACTCCTTACGGAATACGAGAGGCATGCTAAAATAAAACTTGAATCAATTTTGAGCTAAAGCCACGTTGTTGCAAAAAACGTTGCCGCTTCAGTTTTTCTTTTAGGGTTAATTCTAACGTTGGTACATATTTCTCATATTTCTTATTGTAAACTTGATTAATTAGTTGTGTCTCATCACCAAAGTTTTCCACAATAACCGCTTGTAAATCAAAATCATTAATTCCACGCTGTTTTAATTCATAAGCAACTTTTAAAGACCCAAAGCCTTTATTAAACCGTGATCGCGCATAAATTTCTGCAAAACGTTCATCACTTTGTAAGCCTTGATTTGCCAAAATATCAATCACAGCTTGCACATCTTGTCGAATAAATCCTTTCAAGCTGAGTTTAGTCAACAATTCCAATTGACTATATTCACGCCTTGCTAATAAACGTAAACAAATCGCTCTAATTTCTTTTGTTAGCATGGTCTAAATTGATTTACTTCCCATCATCTTTTGACAATACTTGATTTGCAAAGACTTCGGCACGAATTTGTCCTTCTATTTGTTCTGCCTTTTCTGGGTGTTCTATTAAATAAAGTCGAACATTTTCTTTGCCTTGTCCAATTTTTTCATCACCACAACTATACCAAGAGCCTGATTTTTTTATATAGCCATAACTAACGCCTAGATCAATTAACTCACCAATAAAAGAAACCCCTTCGCCATATAAAATATCAAATCTTGCTTCTTTAAAAGGCGGCGCAACTTTATTTTTAACCACTTTTACGCGGGTTTCATTACCAATAATTTCATCATCTTTTTTAATTGAACCAATACGGCGAATATCTAAGCGTACTGAGGAATAAAATTTAAGGGCATTGCCGCCTGTTGTGGTTTCAGGGCTTCCAAACACAACCCCAATTTTACTACGCAATTGGTTGACAAAAATAACTAAGGTATTAGTACGCTTAATCACTGCCGTTAATTTTCGTAATGCTTGAGACATTAACCGCGCTTGAAGTCCCATATGGCTATCCCCCATATCACCATCAATTTCGGCTTTTGGGGTAAGCGCTGCAACTGAATCAATCACAATAATATCTAAGGCTGTTGAACGCACTAAGGTTTCAGCTATTTCTAAGGCTTGCTCGCCATAATCAGGTTGAGAAACCAGTAAATTATCAATATCCACCCCAATTTTCTCAGCATAGCCTAAATCAAGCGCGTGTTCTGCATCAACAAAAGCAGCCGTTCCGCCTTGTTTTTGAATTTGAGCGATCACCTCTAAGGTCATCGTGGTTTTTCCTGATGACTCAGGCCCATAAATTTCAACAACACGCCCTTTAGGTAATCCACCACAGCCTAGGGCAATATCTAAGGATAAAGAGCCAGTTGAAACGACTTCTATATCACGTAATGCGCCTGTATCGCCCATACGCATAACAGACCCTTTGCCAAACTGTTTTTCTATCTGCATTAATGCAATACTTAATGCTTGTTTTTTAGCGTCATCCATTTTTAGATACCTTTAAGCTGTTAGCTATTTTTGTATTATTACATAATATGGAATAGCGAGCTTATATTTTTATTGACTGGCTATCAATTTAAGACGGGATAAAATGGGTAGAAAACATAAATTTACTGCTGTCCCGTCTTAAGTGGGTAGTCGTCATTTGCGTTGCTTCCCCTTAAGCTTTTTGTGCCATCATTGATGATAATATACCAATGACCTGCTCTGGATTTCCATCTAAACTATAATCTTTCAAATCAATTTGAATAGTATTTCCTGTTAATTTTATAAACTTCCAAATAAGACCAGTTGTCACTGTGCCATAAATTGCTGCTATATTATTACCTTCGGTTTCATTAAAAATTTTAGCCGCAATCATTTCAGCAATACATTGCCCAAGTCCGCCTATAATATTTTCGTTTTTTGCTTCCACAAGTGCAATGACAGGGGATTTTATAAACAATTGTTCAGATGATAAACTAATCAGAAAATCACAATAGCCATTTAAACCTTTTTCCTTATCAATATTAAATTCAATCCCTGAAAAAAAACTAATTTTTCGGTCAAATATTTTCCTAATCTCAACGATAACATTTGAAATAATTAACTCAGATTTTGCTTTTTCTGTATTAATTGAAACGGCTAAGGGAATATTTTCTTCCAAAGTTATCGCTAAATAATCACTCATCTTTATCGGTTCAATGGCTGAAAAAATCCCTCTTTTCTCAATAATTTCCAAATCAAAGTCATTTTGAACTTGCTTAATATTAAAATCACTATAGGACATTATTTTTTACCTTACAATATTTAGCTTCTAATAAAGTTAATTAGGTTGCTAAACTGAGTTGACCTAAAAATCATACAAAATGGGTGATTAAAACCACCCCCTTTATGGTTATTTTTTAGTTGCTGTAAATACGCAATATTCTGCATAACGTTCACGAAACATGTCGTATTGTGCCAAACCTGCATAATAATTAGCCGTTTGTGCTTTTGTACGCAAACCTAACCATTGACTAATTTTTTGTATAGGCAATAAACGTTTACCCACTTTGTACATATATTCAGCTGATTGAATGGTTTGTTTATGAATATATTGCAATTCAATCCCTTCAAAACCATTTTCGTTTAATAACCCTTCAAACTCATCACAATAACAAAGATTAGGGACTGCCCAACCATTGAAAAAATCCATCATGGTTTGCCATTGTTCTTTAGTAAACTCACGCCGCATCATGAACGCATCACAATAAACAAGCCGTCCCCCTGGTTTTAATACTCTAAAAGCCTCTTTTAAAAATGCCCCTTTATATTGGGTATGACAAACACTTTCAGCCGCCCAGACAACATCAAAGGTTTCATCCTCAAATGGGGTCTCACAAAAATTAGTTTTCACAAAGTCTGCTAAATCAGCAACGCCTTTTTTCTTAGCTTGCTTGGTGGCATAATCAACTTGCATACCACTGATGGTGACACCTGTGGCATGATTACCATATTTTTTTGCCATCCAAATAGAGCTACCGCCAATTCCGCAACCTGCATCCCAAACGCGATCTGTTGGTTTAATCTGGGCTTTATCATAAAGCAGTTGGTTTTTATTCATCAACGCTTCATGCTGATTATAAGATTCATTTGAGTCCCAGTAACCATAGTGAAAGGCTAGATTTTCACTGTTACTCCAAGCGAATAAATAGTCATTATGACAATCTTCAAAATGTTGCGCGGTATCTTCGACTAACGCTCTTTCAGAAAGTTTGACATCTTTAGCTAAGCTGTCATCACGGTAGTCTTGGTCGGGTTCCATACGGAATAAAGTTTGCTCAGTCATTGTCAATTAAATAAATGTGTTGTAAGAAATAAGTCTTTATTTTTGAACCCTAAAATGGGTAGCAAACTCGACATTTTACCTTGTTTCTAGTTTTGTTGTGGATTAAATACGAGAGAATCTATCCCTATATTTAAGCTTCTATAAACCCTGTTTTTTCTCTAAAGCCAGTAACTTTTCCCAACGATTAACCATCCTACAAAATAATTCTGCCGTTTGCTCTGCATCATAAAGGGCTGAATGGGCTTTTTCGGCATCCCAAGCTAATCCCGCTGCTTTAGCAATTTTTGCCAGCACCGTTTGTTGATAAACTAAGCCGCCTAAGGTTGCGGTGTCAAAACAACTAAAGGCATGAAAAGGACTGCGTTTAATTTTGGTACGGGTAATTGCGGCATTTAAAAAACCTATATCAAAGGCTGGATTATGCCCAACCAAAATAGCACGGGTACATTGATTACGTTTTACTGCGGCTCTAATTGGGGTAAATAATTTAGTTAAAACTTCTTTTTCTTCCAAGGCAAACCTAAAGGGGTGATAGGGATCTATCCCTGTAAATTTAAGGGCAGCCTGATCGAGTTCTGAGTTTTTAAACGGGATGATATGAAAAGAATGTGATTCTGTAATTTCAAAGTGTCCATCTTGATTAAGTTCAACAATGATAGCTGCAATTTCTAGTAAAGGGTTTTTTTTGCAATCAAACCCTGCTGTTTCTATATCAATAATGACGGGTAAATAACCTCTAAAGCGATTATCTAGAGGGTTTTGAAGTTCTGACATAATAAATGAGCCGTATGGTATTAATTTATAAGTTTTTTTGAGGACTTAAGTAAACGTTTAGCTTGAAAAAAATTGCTTAATAATGTGGATGTTTCTCTTTCTAAAACGCCGCCTTTCCAATTGATTGTATGATTTAAAAAATCTGCATTGCTAAGATTAAGCGCATGACAAACCGCCCCTCGTTTAGGATCATAAGCACTAAAAACCAACCGTTGAATACGACTATGAGAAATAGCCCCCATGCACATAACACAAGGCTCTAAAGTCACATAAAGCGTTGTCCCTATTAAGCGGTAATTATCCAGCACCTGACCTGCTTTTCTTATAGCGATTATTTCAGCATGAGCCGTTGGATCACAACAAGAAATAGGCATATTCCAGCCTTCTGAAATTAATTTATTTTCTTTGACCAATAATGCGCCGATAGGGACTTCCCCCTCATCCTCGGCACGTTGCGCTAGCCTAATTGCATGACGCATCCACGCTTCATCGTTCATGATAATGACTTTTCAAATTTTGATACTCATCTTCTTTGGGTCGATACAAAAAAAAGCCTAAAAAAGCCAAAAAACTAAAAATATAAAGGCTATTAAAACCGTCTCCTAAAATGAATATTATAAAACCTAATGAACCGATGGATGCTATCATAATTTGAGAGACCATTACGGTTACTAAATAGCGTTTATTAAGCGAGGTATTGCTGGCTATGGTTTGATTTAAGCGTAGTTGAATGTGGCGCGTTAAATTGGTTAGCGGAAAAATTACAATGGCGATTAGATAAAAAACACTTCTAAGAATTTCACGTGATTCTGCCATCATCGGAGCTTGTTGTAATGGTTGTTGCAAAAGATGGGCTAATAAAATATAAATACTTTGGATAAAACACATCATACCAACGATAACCCAGATTGGGGTAAAATTAGTTTTGAGTTCGTTGTCGGTCATAAACTTAAGGCTTTAAAGTGAATTATTTTTACGATAGTTTCGTATTAAAACAATAAACGCAAAAAAATCATAGAGCGCGTGAATAATAATGGGGGTTAATAAATTACGGCTTTCACCATAATCTAATGCAAGCCCTAAGTAAAGACTAATAAGCGTTGCAAGTATCGCATATAAAGGCGTAATGGCATGAATAAGTCCAAAAATTAAACTGGAAACAATGAGACCTTCATTTAATCCTAAACTTTGTTCTAACCAAGGTTGCAATGCACCTCTAAATAAAATCTCTTCACTAATCCCTGCAATAGCCGCCAATATAAATAAATCTGTCCACGGGTAATGCTGTAAGTCTTTTGCTAGGCTTTCTTGCAATAAATATTTTATTTTCTGGAACGATTTAAATGGCAAATGCTCTGAAATTAAAAATAAGACCAATAAAGGGAATGTACCAATAATGCCATAAAAAATAGCTGCTTCGGAAAAATAAAAATCCCAAAAAGGATTAATTTCTGTTAACCAGCCGATAATAACCGCAATAAAAATCAACGCCCCTTCAAAATAACAGGCGGTTTTAAAAAAGTTTTTAGTCGTAGAAGGAGGCATTAAATTATATTAACCTCTACACGATTAACACGCTGAAAGCCTCTAGGTAACGTTGCTCCTCTCTTAGCACGCGTTGCGGTATATCTTTCTATATCAGAAGTCTTTAAGGTTAAATGCCGTTTTCCTGAGAAAATTTTAAGGGATTGACTCGCTGATAAAATAGCCATTAGTTTAATCGCATCTTCTTTAGCCGCTAAATCTTTGGCGGGTATTTGTATGATTTTATTGCCTTTACCGCGTACTAATGCAGGAAGTTCACTCACAGGGAAAATTAATAAACGTCCTTGTAAAGTAATCACCGCTAATAAAGCATTTTCATCTTGAATGCTAATAGCGGTTAATAATTGCGAATTTTTAGGTAAACTCACTAAAGCTTTTCCTGCTTTATTTTTTGTTTGAAATTCTTTTAATTGCACTCTAAATCCATAACCTGCATCACTGGCTAATAAATACCAATCATCTGCCTGACCACTGAGTAATTGGGTAAACAATGCACCTGTGGGGGGCTTTAATCGACCTGTTAAGGGTTCTCCTTGACTACGTGCAGAGGGTAAATCATGGGTAGAAGCCGTATAAATACGCCCTGTGGAATCCAAAATATAAACCGCTTGCGTACTGCGTCCTTTAACCGCCTCTAAATAAGCATCGCCTGAACGATAATTTAAAGTTTCAACATCAATATCATGTCCCTTGGCTGCACGTATCCAACCTTTTTTGGATAAAATAATCGTTAAGGGTTCATTAGATATTAATGCAGTGGTATCTAGGGCTTGCGCTGATTGACGTTCAACTAAGGGTGAACGGCGTAAATCGCCATATTTTTTAGCATCTCCCATGATTTCTTTTTTAATTAAACGATTGAGTAAGCGAGATGATGCTAAGGTTTTAGCTAAGATTTTACGCTCTTTTTCTAATGCTTGTTGTTCTTCTGTAATTTTAACTTCTTCAAGTTTAGCAAGCTGACGTAGTTTTAATTCTAAAATAGCTTCGGCTTGTTGGTCGGTTAATTCAAAGCGTTCAATTGACACCATTTTAGGATCATCATGTTCTTGAATAATCGCAATCACTTCATCAATATTTAAAAAGGCACACATTAAACCTTCTAATAGATGGAGTTTAACTAAGATTTTATCTAAACGGTATTGCAAACGGTTTCGCACCGTCTGTGTTCTAAATTCTAACCATTCAACTAAAATTTGACGTAAATTTTTAACCTGTGGTTTACCGTCTAAACCAATAATATTCATGTTAACACGGTAATTTTTTTCTAAATCAGTCGTTGCAAATAAATGCGACATTACGGTATTCGTTTCTATACGTTTTGAACGAGGAATAATCACTATTCGTGTTGGGTTTTCATAATCTGATTCATCACGAACATCTTCAATCATTGGCAGTTTTTTTGCCTGCATTTGCGCTGCAATTTGTTCAATTAATTTTGAGCCTGATACTTGATGTGGTAATGCGATAATGACTATATTTTGTTCTTCAAGCAAATACTTGGCTCGCATTTTAATAGAACCTATCCCTGTGTGATAAAGTTTCGCAATATCTTCACTCGAAGTAATAATCTCAGCTTCTGTCGGATAATCAGGGGCTTTAATATGTTTTAATAAGACTTCTATCGGGGTATCAGGTTCATCTAATAGATTAATACAAGCATCGGCCACTTCTTGTAAATTATGCGGTGGTATGTCCGTTGCCATACCGACTGCAATCCCCATTGTTCCATTTAATAATATATTAGGTAGGCGAGCTGGTAATAACTTAGGTTCTTTTAAAGTCCCATCAAAATTATTTGCCCAATTAACCGTGCCTTGTCCTAATTCGGCTAATAATAGTTGTGAATAAGCGGTTAGACGAGATTCAGTATAGCGCATGGCGGCAAATGATTTAGGATCATCACTTGACCCCCAATTACCTTGCCCATCAACTAAGGGGTAACGATAAGAAAAAGATTGCGCCATTAATACCATCGCTTCATAACAGGCAGAATCGCCATGTGGATGATATTTTCCCAACACATCACCCACAGTTCGTGCGGATTTTTTATATTTTGCTAATGCCGTTAAACCAAGTTCTGACATTGCATAAATAATACGCCGCTGTACAGGTTTTAAACCATCGCCGATATAAGGTAAAGCACGATCTAAAATGACATACATAGAATAATCAAGATAGGCCTTTTCAGTAAAATCTTTTAAGGGTATTTGTTCAAAATTTTCTTGTACACCCATTAGATGTCATCCTCGATAAAGTTGATAAATATAATACAACCCTGTTTTTTCATATTTTCTCCCTATTTATATCGTATTATTAAAGTTACATGTTACAACAAAAGTGATATTTTAATGAGTAATCTCTTGGTATTGAACTATTAAAAACTGACAAGGAATGAAGATTTATTACTCTTTGTTAGTAAAAATCATGAACTTTAGTTCAAGTTTTTAAAAATTTAAATTTTGGCGTTATTATAGAGAGTTACCAACTGTTCTTTAATTTCTATCTATAAATAGGTATAATGGTTTAAAAGTATATATCTTAAAGGGGTTGAAAACTAGATTTTCATATAAATGTTCCTTGTTTTTTACTTTTCAACCGTAGGTTCTACGGGGATAGCTTATTGTCTTTCAAGCTCTGGCTTAGTT
>DAOUTG010000104.1 GCA_030626845.1 Methylococcaceae bacterium | reverse complement strand
TAAAATTGATTGGTCGCAATCTCCGCTGTAATTTGCGCGATAAGCTCACCTTCATGCGCCCGAAAATTCCAAATGTCCGCGTTGCTCGGCGCGTTGATACGCTGCACGCAAAGCCAGTCAAAGGCAGAAAAGATATTCGAGTCAGAGAGCAAAGTCGTTAGCATGGTTATTGGATAAACGTAATGAATAACTTAGCGGGGTATATTCTGCAAATATCTTTGAGGATATGCTCTCATTTTATTGAGGTTCATTTTTTCAAATCCATTAACTGGGTTGTAATTATGCAAATTAAGTAAATACCAAAAGGTTTAGTTACAGCTTACACGAAACCGATCAAAAAAAAATCACCCGAACGGGTGATTTTTTGATAAAACTTAAAAAATATTTCACATCACTCAACTAACCCTGAATCACTGAATCAAAGGGTTAGCAGCATTTTTCAAACTACCTAAATAATCATGATAGTGTTGTTGTTCATTCATTTTGAAACCCTATTATTTAGCCGAAACCATCAAGCGTGTTTTAATAATTTGTTTTAAGGCTTTAAGCATTTTAAAAATTGCAAATACCTGTTCATTATCCGCACTGTAATTTTTACTAATGCAATATTCATGTCCGTCTAATATCACAAAATTCCAGATTAACCCAACGATAAACAAGCCATAAATGGGTTTGCTATTCTGATTTATTTCTCTGGCAACCAACATCGCGGCTAACACTTGCGCGTCTGGTGTCCCTTGATTTTCCACACTACGTTTATATTCATGAAAACAAAAATAGGGCGTGTGCGGATTGCGGACACCCGTGGCAATTACGCCATCAACAATGCCTGATAATTGGTAATCATCCACTATACCGACAAATGACCGCTCTAAAAAATAACCAATTTGCTCATCATCAATATCTGCCACCATAATTAAAGGACTGATAAATTTATTTTCCAATTCCGTTTCATTCCAAGCTCTGCCACCGCGAACAAGCGTTTTTTGAAGTTGTATCACATTGCGTTTTTCAAAATCATCTATTTCTTGCGTGTTATTTTCCCATTCGTCTAACGTCGTATTGCTCCAAACTTGTTTTAACTTAAATGCCACATCTAAATCATCTAAATCCCATTCTTTAAAAGTCGCTGTTTTCATAAATTATCATCCTGTTGCTTGTCAAATTGCAATCAAGGGGTCGGAGTTGTTGATTTTACCCCTTTGTCTTGTAAAGAAAATATTTCACCTCACTCAACTAACCCAATTTCACGGGCTTTGGTAATCGCCTCCGTTCGATTTTTAATGTCCAGCTTGATAAATAAACTTTTCAAATGCGTTTTCACGGTATTTTTACTGATAAATAATTGAGTCCCTATTTCTTTACGTTGATAACCTTGCGTGTATAACCTCAAAATTTGAGTTTCTGAGTGACTCAATTGATATTGATGGATTTTATCTTCCTGTTGTTTCGCAGTAATCGTAACGCGATGATTAATTTGTTGCTGCAATCGTAAACAATTTTCAATCCGTGCAATCACCTCTTCAATTTCAAAAGGCTTAGAAATATAATCCACCGCGCCGACTTCAAAACCTTTCACTTTATCACTTGCTCGCGTTAAAGAACTTAAAAAAATAACAGGAATAGCGGCGGTTTCTGGATTCGATTTTAAACGTTGACAGGTCTCATAACCATCTAGTTCTCGCATCCTAATATCTAGCAAAATAACATCAGGTTGTTTCTCTTGTGCTAACTGTAACCCTAATAATGGATTACTCTGTAAGGTAATTTTTTGACATAATTTACCAAGGAATGCTTCCATAATAACTAAATTATTAATATCATCATCAATCATTAAAACAGTTGCACTTTTTATACTATTCATTGTGTTTTATTTAAACCTTTTTGGGTTATTTTTTCAGATAAACCTTCTTTAATAATTTCCTGAATAATTTTATCGACTTTAGGCACTAAATCAGCATGTTTTTTATGTAGATAATGATAAATAGGAACTTTATCTAAAGGAGAAGAAAGCGCATAAATATCAGTGAACCCAAATTTTTAACAGACTGGCTACCAATTTAAAACGGGACATCCAGCAACAGCTACAAACCTTAAAACAGCAGAAAAAAGGCTTAATGCAACAGCTTTTAACAGGCAAAAAACGAGTTGAAATCACAGAATAAAATCGCAACTTATCACAAACAGAGCGGCTTATTTTTTGTCTTTAAGCTTTTTAGCCTTAATCCTAGCCGCCGCATCCTCCCAAGATTCCCCCACACGCGCCTGTTTTTTAATTACTGACTTAGAAACACCTAATATCATCTCTTCTTTAATTAGTGGCTTAGGTGGCGTTTTAGGCTCTTTTTCGCCAAACGTAAAAATCAAATGCGTCACCCGCCGCCCTGTTTTACGCTGAGTCCATTCCACCGTATAGTTTGAATGAGTGTTAATGTCTTTAACCGCAGGATTTAACACCCGCTTTTTAAAGTCTGCCATATCAGGATACATATCTTCAATTTGAAATTGCTTTTTTAACCAAGCAATTTCAATTTCTCTTTCCCCAATCGTTTTCCATTGCATCAGTAACTCATATAAACGTATTCCATAAACAGAAGTCATTTTGCCAATATGTTCAATCTCATAACGAGTAAATTGCCCTTTTAACTCACTTAAATAAGGCAATATTTTTTGAGAAAAACAAATTTCAATTTGCCCTTCATCGGGCAAATAACCAATAGAACTAATCCAGCGCATTTTTAAACGCTTTAAATTTTTGCGTTTTGCATCTGGGTTATCAATAACTAAATAGCGATTAAACAAACTTTCTACAACTTCGGTTAAAGCGTTATAAGCTCGTTTTTCAGAAATACCAAATAAATTCGCAAATTCTTGAGCAGATAATAAAAACTCATCCGTTTTTAATAAAGCCTCTTGAGAATTTACCTGAGCGATACAGGCTAAAATAACCCGTTGCTCATTAAGCGATAATTTATAACCTGCTTCAATAACTTGATTAGATTTATATACAATTAATTTTTTAGTCTTCATAAAGAAGTATAATGCCATAACGGACTAATAATATCAACGTCCGTTAATACCTCGGATTTGTCCGTTTTAAGTCTCGGATTTGTCCGTTAATGTCTCGGATTTGTCCGTTAATGGGGTTGCAACCTATTGAAAATAAAAAGAAATTTTGACGCTAAAACAAGATAAAACAAGATAAAAATTAAAAAAGGGAAACAAGTTATCAATTTGTTTTTAAGTCTCGGATTTGTCCGTTTATTAAATCTTGGATTCAACAACCCATTTGTAGTTTTATCGTTTTTATAGAATATAACTTAATGAAAGTCTGGAACAGTTCAGCCAAAAACCGTATAAAATCACCAACTAGATTACAAATGACAGCACAAACAAAAAAATAAAATAAGGTAGAAGGATAAAATAGTGAGTTATGAAAAACCTTGGAAATCTTACCAAGACCAATTAAACCAACTCATTGAAAGAGGTTTAAATGTTACAGATAGACCAAAAGCCCTGCATTACCTTGAACGCATTGGCTACTATCGCCTAAGCGGTTATCTATACCCATTCAAAGAGCGGAGCGGTATTTGTTGCCCCTTAGCCGCCGAAAACGGCAAAAAATTTAAAAAAGGCAGCACCAACCGCTTAGTATTAAACAACTATAAACAAGGCGCGTGTTTTCAAAACGCCGTAGAACTATATGTATTTGATAAAAAACTACGCTTACTGGTTTTAGACGCTTTAGAACGCATAGAAATAGGCTTGATTTAGACCATTTAGAACTTAATCTTAATAGTATGGGCGTTATAAGCGATTGGGAACAATGGACTTGGGAGCCGAAGACGTGAAAAACTAACAGGCAATAAAAAACTCCTAAGCAATTTTACCGCCGAAGCAATAAAACCGATAGGAGCCATGTTGAGTACAAGTTTATATTATTTTAGCGCGAGAGGTCAACAAAATTGATTACAATGCTAAAACAACAGGCAAAAAAAGCCCCTAAGCAGCTTTGTTGCCGAAGCAATAAGCCGAAAGGGGGCGTGTTGATTAAAATTCTATCTGAATTTAGAGCAACAGGTCAATAAAATAATAAAAGGCAGGAATTATAAACATGGCAGCACATGAGTATTTGGAAGACTTATCTTCTCTTTTACCCGCAGTCACCTTATTGCATAAGTTGGGTTATGACTATCTAAGCCCTAGCGATAATTTAGCATTACGCGGCGGCAAAACTTCTAAAATTATTTTAGAAAGCGTTTTAAAAGACCAGCTTAAAAAACTTAATAGCATTAATTTTAAAGGGCAGGAATACGCTTTTAGTGATAACAACATCCAAAAAGCCGTACAAGCCTTAGTCGATATTCCTTTTGATAGCCTGATGAAAACCAGTGAAGATGTTTATGACTTGCTTACCTTGGGTAAGGGTTTAGAGCAAGTCATAGATGGGAATAAAAAAAGTTTTTCTTTAGATTATATTGACTGGAAAAACCCAGAAAATAACGTTTATCACGTTGCAGATGAATTTGTAATAGAACGCCGCCATAGCAAACAAACCCGCCGCCCTGATATTGTTTTATTCGTTAATGGCATTCCTTTGGTGATGATTGAATGCAAACGCCCTGATTTAAAAAATGCTCTTAAAAAGGGAATAGAGCAACAAAGAGCTAATCAAGAAAATGATGAAATACCTGAATTATTTACTGTCGCTCAACTTTTATTATCTATTTGTCAAAATCAGGCTAAATATGGAGTGACAGGAGCAGAAGCTCAGTTTTGGGCAATTTGGAAAGAGGAAGACAGCCAGACCCAAGAGCAATTTTTACATGATTTAATCAATAACGCGATAAGATGCGCTAAATTATAGGATGAGCTGAGGCACGAAGCGCTAGTGTCTCTTTTTATGAGGGTGAATAAGCAATTGCGCCATTTTTTAGGGCGGTTTTTACGCGAATTTCTAAGTCTTTAATCTCGCCGATT
>DAOUTG010000071.1 GCA_030626845.1 Methylococcaceae bacterium | reverse complement strand
TTGATATTATAAGTAGTCTTTTTAGATTTAAATGGGGAGACAGTGGGACACCTTTAAGACAAGGGCTTGATCGAGTAGGGAAGTATTTTAATAATACCGATGGCAAAACCGATCCTATTACGGCAAGCTGTCAAAGTAATTTTGCTATTTTATTTACCGATGGCTACTGGAACTGGAAAGATGATGGTATTAGTGTAGGTGACAGTGATAATGATAAACGAAGCATTACTGTTGCAGATATTGCTCACTATTATTACTCTAATGATTTAAGTGGATTACAAGATAAACAAAATATGGTGACTTTTACGGTTGCTTTTGGTGTTAAAGGTGAGTTGATTGATACGGATAATGATGGTTGGCCTAATCCTGAATTAACTGAATCCTCTTCAGGTTGGGGAAACCCCATTAACACAAATGATGAGGCTCCTGAAAAGATTGATGATTTATGGCACGCAGCCTTTAATTCAACTGGAAAATTTGTTTCTGCTGAAACCCCTGAAGAAGTTGAAAGGGCTTTGTCGAATGCGTTGAAAGATATTGGTAATAGAGTAGGTAGTGGGTCAGCGGCCGCTTTTAGTACATCAACACTAGAATCAGATAGCGCGGTGTTTTTAGCCCAGTTTAGTGGCATAGAATCTCAATGGACAGGGGATGTAAAATCATTTAGATTCGATGCAGAGGGTGAAATATCATCAGCGGCGAATTGGTCAGCAGCAGCAGCGTTACAAAGAAAATCAGAAAATACACGGACAATATTTACTTACAATAAGGGAACAGCTAAGGGCGTTCCTTTTTTATGGACCAGTCTAACTGATGAGCAAAAAAATGATCTTAGAGTAAACCCTGATGGTTCAAGTTCAGAAGCTGATGGTAATGACGATGCTAAAGCAAAAGCAAGGCTACTCTATTTAAGGGGGAAGCAAACAGAAGAAGTGGATACTAATGGAAGTAGAAGAGGAACTTATTCATTTAGACGAAGAGATAAAATTTTGGGTGATATTGTTCATTCAACGCCTGTTTTTGTACAAAAACCTGAATTATTTTGGCCAAGTAGTGGCAGTAATTTTCCCACTGGCGCAGGTCAAACTTATGATGATTTTAAAAGAGGGGGGGCAAATTCAAGACAAGCAATGGTTTATACGGGGGCTAATGATGGTATGTTACATGCTTTCAACGCTTCAACAGGGAGTGAAGTTTTTGCCTATATTCCGAATAGCGTTTTTTCATCTGAAACAACAGAAGGGTTACATTTTTTAACAGACCTTAATTATGCGCATCGGTATTATGTTGATATGCCAATTGTGATTTCAGATGTCTACATTAGAAACAGAAATCAACCTGAACAATGGCGTACAGTTTTAATTGGCGGGGGGCGAAAAGGAACACAAGGTTTATTTGCCTTAGATATTACCGATCCTGTGGGACTTAGTGAAAATACGACGAGTGCAACAAATTTAGTGTTATGGGAATTTGATCATACCGATGATCCGAATTTAGGTTTTACCTATAGTGAGCCAAGTGTGGTTCGTTTAAATAATGGGCGTTGGGCGGCTATATTTGGTAATGGTTATAATAGTACAGGCGATGGGACAGCCAGTTTATTTATTGTATTTCTTGATGGGGCGGAAGACGGAATATGGGATGAAGGGGCTGATAAAGATTATATAAGGATTACGACTAAAGCGGGTTCAAATGAATTAACTAACTGCGATGCTTGTAATGGTTTATCAACACCTCAAGCTGTTGATTTAAATGCAGATAAAATCGTTGATAGAGTTTATGCGGGTGATTTGCAAGGTAATATGTGGGCATTTGATTTGAGTTCAAGTAATGCCAGCAGTTGGGGGGTAGCATATGGAACACAAGAAACACCTAAACCGCTTTTTATTGCAAAGCAGGGGGGTAAACGTCAACCTATCACAAACAAACCTGCGGTAGCAAAACATCCAGAAGCGATAGAGAACAATGATCCTGATGTGCTAGTTTATTTTGGTACAGGGCAATATTTAACGGACGAAGATCCTTCCAATACAGATATTCAATCTTTTTATGGGGTTTGGGATCATGGTAATGATTCATTAACGTCATCTGTTCTTGTTGAGCAAACATTTTTATCAGGGACTGCGCGGACTAATGATACAGAAAATAAGAATGTGACAGGTAAAGTTAGGGTTTTGACAGATGAAGTGGTTGATTATTCTAGTAAAGAAGGATGGTTTATTAACTTAACGTTAGAGCAAGGTGAAAGGGTTATTATTAATCCGCTTGTTTTTGGCGGGCTGGTCTTTTTTAATACTTGGATTCCTAATTCTGATCCTTGTGGCTCAGGGGGTTATGGATTTCAAATGCATGCAGATTTACTCAATGGTGGGTCTACAGATGAGGCTGTCTTTGATCTTAATGAGGATGGTAATATTGATTCTAAGGATTTAGTAACTATAGACGGTAAAACTTACGCGCCTAATGCACATATATTTACCTATGGTTTACCTTTAGATTTCGGCATAATGGGAACGGGAGATGGTTTTTATGATTTCTTTGTAACAGGGACGGGTGGAGAGATAAAGAAAACACAGACTAAGCCACCCCGTACTCGTAAAACAGGGCGTTTATCTTGGCAAGAATTGCGACAATAATTGTGTAAAGTAGGATGGGTCACGCCCATCCTGATGGCTTATAAAGAATTTTTAAGGAAATGTTAGTGATGCAAGATAAAAAAATAAACCGACACAATGGCTTTACTTTAATTGAATTAATGATTGTCATTGCGATTATTGGCATATTGACAGCCATTGCTTTCCCTAGTTATCAAAACTATTTAAAACAATCACGTAGAGCCGATGCAAAAGGGGCTTTGATGGGGCTTGCGAATGCAATGGAGCGGCATTTTACCGAAACTAATAGTTATGAAAAGGCGGCAGTTAGTAATGCTAATACAGGTAAACCACGTATTTATTCGACTACCAGTCCTATTGATGGTGATATCGCCTATTATGATTTAGGGATTACCACGGCAACACAAACGACTTATACGATTAGGGCAACGCCCATTAGTAGCTCGGCTCAGAAAGATGATGGTTTTTTAGAATTAAAACATACGGATTCTAAAGGACGATGGGATCAAGATAATAGTGGTTCATTGAGTAGTAGTGAAACAGGTTGGGATTAAGTTTTGGGATAGCAGAGACGCGAGTATTGCGTCTCTGTTTGCGTTTTTATAACCCTGCTTTTAAACTCGCTTCGATAAATTGATCTAAATCCCCATCTAGCACCCCTTGGGTGTTTCCTGTTTCAACACCCGTTCGTAAATCCTTAATCCGTGATTGATCCAAAACATAAGAACGAATTTGACTCCCCCAGCCTATATCTGATTTAGTCTCTTCTAAGGCTTGTTGATTCTCACAACGTTTTAGCATTTCCATTTCATAAAGTTTTGCTTTTAATTGCTTCATTGCCGTCTCTTTATTTCTATGTTGCGAGCGGTCATTTTGGCATTGCACTACAATCCCCGAAGGATTATGGGTAATTCGTACCGCTGATTCTGTTTTGTTAATATGTTGACCCCCTGCACCACTGGCACGATAAACATCAATCCGTAAATCAGCAGGGTTAATCTCTATAGCAATATCATCATCAATTTCAGGGGAGACAAAAACCGCAGCAAAAGAAGTATGGCGACGGCTGCCTGAATCAAAAGGTGATTTTCTCACCAAACGATGTACCCCAATTTCAGTACGCAACCAACCAAACGCATAATCACCCGTGAATTTAAGGGTACAACTTTTAATCCCTGCGACTTCTCCGGAGGATTCTTCAATTAACTCCGTTTTAAATCCTTTACGCTCTCCCCAACGTAAAAACATTCTTTCCAACATTTGCGCCCAATCTTGTGCCTCAGTCCCGCCAGAACCTGATTGAATATCTAAAAAGGCATTGTTAGCATCCATTTCACCTGAGAACATGCGTTGAAACTCTAAATTAATCACCTTTTTTTCAAAATTAACTAAATCTTCAATAACACTTTCTAAGGTTTCTTCATCATTTTCATCAATAGCCATTTCTAAAAGTTCTGCGGTATCAACTAAACCTAGCTCTAACTCATTAATAGTATCAATGATAATTTCTAATAATCCCCGCTCTTTACCTAATGCTTGTGCTTCTTTAGGGGTATCCCATATTGTCGGGTTTTCTAGCTCTCTTAAAACCTCAATTAAACGTTCTGCTTTAATTTCAAAGTCTAAATAGTTTTTAAGTGCTTTACCACGCTGGTTAAGATCGGCTATTTTATTTTTAATTGGGTTTATTTCTTGCATAAGGTGAATGTTTAAAGCGTGAGAAGATTTACTTAGCGCGTAGGGCGGGATTAGCCCACCCTACGCGCTATCAGTGAATTGTTTTAAGACTATTCTAAATGATAAATAGGGTGATAATCAAAGTTATCAATGTTAAAAATTGAGAAAAACAGGCTGATTTTTTACTTAAAAATAGTTTTTAGATAAATAAAAATAAGAAAAGCCTTGCTAATTTAAAATAAGTCTTTATAATGTGTCAAATCAATCGCGGGGTGGAGCAGCTTGGTAGCTCGTCGGGCTCATAACCCGAAGGTCGTAGGTTCAAATCCTGCCCCCGCTACCAAATTTAGGAACCCCATTTATGGGGTTTTTTATTTTCTAAGAGTTAGAAAATAGGTTGTAGAATTTAAATGGTAAATTATTAATGGAAGAGCCTCTAGGCTCTTTTTTTTTGTGAAAAATAAAGTGAAGTTAAATAATGAAACAAGCCCCTGAACACTTAGTTAATCTTATTGAACCTATTGTTGAAGGTTTAGGTTATGAGTGTGTGGGAATTGATTATAACCCACACCCAAAAAATGGACTATTAAGAATTTATATTGATAGTGAAAAGGGTATTCTAATGGATGATTGTACTAAAGTAAGTCATCAAATTAGTGGGGTATTAGATGTAGAAGATCCTATTTCTTCTAATTACCATTTAGAGATTTCCTCACCAGGTGAAGACCGACCCTTTTTTAAAGTGGCACAATTTGAACGTTTTATTGGAAGGACGATTGAAATAAATCTATTTAATCCTGTTGAAAAACGCCGAAAAATTACAGGTGTGATTCAAAAAGTTGAAGGCGATATTATTTTTATTCAAGATCAACAACAGCTTTTTGAAATTCCATTTATCGCGATGAGTAAAGCGCGTTTAGTCCCACTCTATTTACTTGAAAAAGGAGGTCGTCATGTCAAATAAAGAAATTTTATTGGTCGTTGATGTTTTTTCTAATGAAAAAGACATTGATAAGGAAATTGTATTTCATGCTATTGAATCAGCTTTAGAAGTTTCAGCTATTAAGCGTCATGCTTTTCCTGTTAAAGCGAGAGTTGAAATTGACCGGGTATCAGGTGATTATGAGACTTTTAGACGCTGGGAAGTTGTTGAACCTGATAATGAAATAGATGGTGATGTGGCTTTTCCTAGTTGGCAAATATTACTTGAGGCGGCTCAATTAGATAATCCTGATATTGAGGTTGGGGAATTTATTGAGGAAGAAATAGAATCAGCACAGTTTTGCCGAATTGCGGCACAAACAGCTAAACAAGTCATTATTCAAAAAGTACGTGAAGCTGAACGTAAGAAAATTGTTGATGCTTATGAAGATCGCGTGGGTGAACTCATTACAGGTGTGGTTAAGCGTATTGAAAAAGGAAGTCTTTATTTAGATTTAGGGGGGCATGTGGAAGCTTATATTTCTAAAGAAGACATGATCCCTAGAGAATCTATTCGTACGGGTGATAGAATTCGAGGATACTTAAAAGAGGTTCGCCTAGAAGCACGAGGTCCTCAGTTATTTGTTAGTCGAACAGACCCTGAATTATTAACTGCTTTATTTCGCCTTGAAGTCCCCGAAGTTGGAGAAGGTTTAATTGAAGTTTTAGCCGCCGCGCGTGACCCAGGTTCTCGTGCAAAAATTGCAGTTAAAAGTCATGATCCTCGTTTAGATCCTGTGGGTGCATGTGTTGGAATGCGAGGCTCACGGGTACAAGCTGTGACTAATGAACTTTCAGGAGAGCGCGTTGATATTATTTTATGGAACGAAAATGAAGCGCAGTTTGTTATTAATGCTATGTCACCTGCTGAAATAGAATCTATTGTTGTTGATGAAGACAAACACAGTATGGATGTTGCTGTGGCAACTGAAAGTTTGTCACAAGCCATAGGACGTGGGGGGCAGAATGTTCGTCTTGCGACCGAGTTAACAGGTTGGGAATTGAACGTTTTAGATAGTACAAAGGCTGAAGAAAATGCAGATGCTAAAACTGATATAACTAAACAACTATTTATGACCCAACTTAAGGTTGATGATGATATTGCCTCTATTTTAGAGGAAGTGGGTTTCAATACGGTTGAGGAAATTGCTTATGTCCCTACGGATGAAATGTTGGCGATTGATGGGTTTGACTTGGAATTAGTTGAATTATTAAAAGAGCGGGCAAAAGATGCTTTATTAATTAATGCGATTACCTCTGAGGAGAAAATAGAAACAGCCGAACCTGCTACTGATTTACTTAATATGCAGGGAATGGACAAAAAACTCGCTTATGAAATGGCGAGTGAAGGGATTATTACAATGAATGATTTGGCCGATCAAGCGGTTGATGATTTATTAGGATTTACAGGAATGGATGAGTCACGAGCAGGAAAATTAATTATGAAAGCTCGTGAACCATGGTTTGCGACAGAACAAAGTGAAGAGGTAGGGGGCGAAAATGAGTAATCAAACAGTACGACAATTAGCAGAGGTAGTTAAAATTCCTCTAGATCGTTTATTAGAGCAACTGAAAGAGGCTGGTCTAAAAGTAAGCCGTCCCGATGATATTGTTGATGATAGCGAAAAGAATAAATTACTTAGCCATTTGCGTAAGCGACATGGTAAAGATGAAGTTTCAGTGGGGGATAACTCTCCTAAACGTGTGACCTTGAAAAGTCGAAAAGTAAGTGAATTAAAGCAAACATCTGTGCCTGGTAAGTCAACTAAATCAATTTCTATTGAAGTTCGTAAGAAAAAAACTTATATCAAACGTGCTAATAGACCTAATTCAAAAGAAAATTCAAAATCAAAAGAATCTCTTTCAGAGGATGTGAGTGTTCAAAAAGAAACTGTGGCTATTGCAACAAATGTAGTCGATGCATCAAAAGAAAATAAAAAACCGAAAGTAGTGGAAAATATAATCGTTGCAAAAGAAGTTAAAGATGTGAAAGTAGAACCCAAGATTTCTACCGAACAACAGCAAGCGGCATTAGAAAAACAAAAACAAAAGGAAAAAGAAAGGTTGGAGCGAGAACGTAAGCAACGTTTGGAAGCTTCTGTAGAACGGAATGCTGAAAAAGTTAGAAAACAGGCCGCTGCAAAACAACAAGCAGCAGTTGCTACTACAGCAAAGAAAAAACCTAGCTATCGTAATAAAGATAAAGCCGCCGATCCAAAACGCAACGACAATAAAAATACCAAAGTAACGGTTGCTGACAAAGGTCGTAAAGGAAGAGGGGGTAAGGGTAAAAAAGGAAAACAAAAAGGTCGTATGGCTGTTTCATCTATTCTTGATACTAAACATCAGTTTGAGATGCCTGTTGCGCCGACCGTAAAAGAGGTGGCTATTCCTGAAAATATCATTGTTTCTGAATTAGCCCAAAAAATGAGTGTGAAAGCGGCTGAAGTCATTAAGCATTTAATGAAACTTGGGCTTATGGCAACCATCAATCAAAGTATTGACCAAGAAACAGCGGTTATTTTGGTTGAAGAAATGGGGCATAAGCCGATCATGCAAAGTGATGATGATCTTGAGCAAGAAATGTTATCTCAGGTAACTGAAGTTAGCGATGATAGAGAACAGTATCCAAGAGCGCCTATTGTTACCATTATGGGACATGTTGATCATGGAAAGACTTCATTATTAGATCATATTCGTGAAACACGGGTTGCCGCAGGTGAGGCGGGGGGAATTACGCAACATATTGGTGCTTATCAAGTTAAGACAGATCATGGCTCGGTAACTTTTCTAGATACACCAGGACACGCGGCTTTCACTGCAATGCGTGCGCGGGGAGCTAAGATAACAGATGTAGTTATCGTAGTGGTTGCCGCCGATGATGGCGTGATGCCGCAAACAAAAGAGGCCGTTGAACATGCAAAAGCTGCAAAAGTGCCTATTATTATCGCCATTAATAAAATTGATAAGCCAGAAGCAAACCCTGAAAAAGTAATGCAGGAGCTTGCAACTATTAATGTTGTCCCAGAAGAGTGGGGCGGTGATACGCAATTTTTAAAAATTTCAGCAAAAACAGGTGAGGGCATTAATGAACTCATTGAGGCCTTAATTTTACAATCTGAGATTTTAGAATTAAAAGCTCCGTCAGAAGGAAGTGCCTCTGGTTTAGTGATTGAATCACGTCTTGAAAAAGGTCGTGGTGCTGTTGCAACGGTCTTAGTTCAAAAAGGAACCTTGAATAAAGGTGATATTGTTTTATGCGGTCATGAATATGGTCGTTTACGTGCAATGTTTAATGAATTAGGGGCTACCATTAAAGTAGCGGGTCCTTGTTCACCTGTTGAAATTTTAGGTCTTTCGGCGACACCTAATGCGGGTGATGAATTTGTAGTGGTAAAAAATGAACGTACCGCGCGTGAATTAGCAGAGCATAGAGAAGATAAACATAAACTAAGTCGACATGCGGCACAACAAGCAGCAAAACTTGATGAAGTTTTTGCTAAAATGGCTGCAGGTGAAACTTCCACCTTGAATTTAGTCATTAAAACAGACGTACAAGGCAGTCTTGAGGCTTTACGTGAAGCATTAGTTAAACTTTCGACAGAAGAAGTTGAAGTTAAATGTATTTATGGGGGAGTAGGTGGAATTAACGAAGGCGATGTTAATTTAGCTTTGGCCTCTGGTGCAATTTTAATGGGCTTTAATGTTCGTGCCGATGGAACTTCGCGTAAATTGATTGCTGAAAAAGACGTTGATTTACATTATTATAGTGTCATTTATGAAGCGATTGATGAAGTTAAACGTTCAATCAATGGAATGTTAGCTCCTGATATTAAAGAAAATATATTGGGATTAGCCGAGGTTCGTGATGTATTCCGCTCGCCTAAGTTTGGCTCAATTGCAGGTTGTATGGTGATTGATGGGAATATGAAACGTAATTTACCTATTCGGGTATTACGTGATAACGTGGTTATCTACGAAGGACAATTGGAATCATTACGACGCTTTAAAGATGATGTTAATGAAGTCAAAATGGGCATGGAATGTGGCATCGGTGTTAAAAATTACAATGATGTTAAAACAGGTGACCAAATTGAAGTTTTTGAGCGTATTGAAGTAAAACGAGAAATTTAATTTATGGCAAGAGAATTTGGTCGTAGTGCGCGGGTTTCATCGCAAATACAAAGAGAACTCGCGCTGGTTTTTCAGCGCGATATAGATGATCGACGTGTGGGTTTTATTACTGTCAACGAAGTTGAAGTTAGTAAAGATCTTGCGATGGCAAAAGTCTATATCACCGTTCTGAATGGCGATGAAAAAATGAAAAAAAGTCAGATTATTTTATTAAATGAACTTGTGCCTATTATTCGTCATCATTTAGCTAAACGAATGCGTTTACGTCATGTGTCAGAATTACGTTTTATTTATGATGATTCTTTCGATACAGGAATGCGTGTGAGTGAATTATTACATGATGTAACCCCTAGGAATGATAGCTAACACATGTCAAAACGTAAGTCAGGGCTTAATATTCATGGGATTTTGTTGCTTGATAAACGTTTAGGGGTTTCTTCTAATCGTGCTTTGCAGGAAGTAAGACGGTTATTTAATGCTAATAAAGCAGGACATACAGGCAGCCTAGATCCTTTAGCAACAGGATTATTACCCTTGTGTTTTGGTGAAGCGACTAAGGTATCAGCTTTAATGTTAGATGACCATAAGCGTTATCAAGTTGAAATTCAGTTAGGCGTATTAACCGATACAGGGGATAAAGAAGGGAAGATTCTTGATAATCAACCTATTCCAGAATTATCAACCGTCCTTATTGAAACTTGTTTAGATGCTTTTTTAGGTGAGATCGCGCAAATTCCTCCCATGTATTCGGCGTTAAAACATCAAGGTAAAAAACTTTATGAATTAGCGCGTGCAGGCATTACCGTCGAACGAAAGCCAAGAAAGATCACTTTATTTGAATTAAAACTATTAGCATTTACTCAAGAAACCCTTACTTTAGAAGTTTTATGCTCAAAAGGTACTTATATTCGTTCATTAGCCGAAGATATAGGACAGTATTTACAGACCGTTGCAACGGTTAAAGCTTTACGAAGATTACAAGCGGGGCAATTTATCATTGAAGAAAGTTATACTATTGAACAACTTACGGCAATGGATACCGATAGCCTGAAAAGCTGTTTATTAGCCGTTGATAAACCTTTAGATGGCTATCCTAAAGTTGAACTTTCGGATATTCAGACAGAATCAATTCGTCAAGGTCAAGCAATTAATATAAAATATTCGTTATCAGGGAAGGTAAGGATGTATAATCAAACGAGTTTTTTAGGGTTAGGTGATTTGTCAGAGACAGGTCGGCTTGCCCCTAAAAAGATATTTAACTTATTTTAGTTTGAATTCTACGCCCTATTGTGGAATTCGTTACCCGCATCATATTATTGATGATTTTTTAAAACCTTTAAATCTATAGGGATTATAAAGTGCCTTTTACAACAGAACAAAAACAAGCCGTTATTAAAGAGTATCGTTTATCTGACACCGATACAGGATCAGCAGAAGTCCAAATTGCCTTATTAACGGCGCATATTACCCATTTATCACCCCATTTTGCCGACCATAAAAAAGATAACCATTCACGTCGAGGATTGTTACGCATGGTTAATCAACGTCGTAAAATGCTTGATTATTTAAAGAAAAAAGACGTAGAACGCTATCGTTCATTGATTGCACGTCTTGGTTTACGTAAATAACTCAGACCTTAAAAAACGGCACATTTTGTGCCGTTTTTTATTTATTATCTCAGTAGAGACTATTTTCAAAATAACCTTTATATAAGGAAACCTCATAGTGAACCCTATTAGGAAAGAATTTCAATATGGTGACAAACTTGTCATCTTAGAGACGGGTGAAATTGCGCGTCAAGCCGATGCCGCAGTCATGATTAATGTTGATGGAACCTCATTATTAGTTTCTGTCGTTAGTAAAACCAATAAAAATGGCAGTGATTTTTTTCCATTGACAGTTAATTATCAAGAAAAGGCTTATGCTGCAGGAAAAATTCCAGGTGGGTTTTTTAAACGTGAAGGTCGTCCTACTGAAAAAGAAACATTGACTTCACGATTAATTGATAGACCTATTAGACCTTTATTTCCAGAAGGTTATATAAACGAAGTACAGATTATTGTGACTGTTATGTCATTAAACCCTGAAGTTGATCCTGAAATTCCTGCTTTATTAGGAACTTCTGCGGCTTTAGCTATATCAGGATTGCCTTTTAAAGGCCCGATAGGGGCGGCGACTGTCGGTTATAAAGACGGTGAATATTTATTAAACCCAACAGTAACGGAATTAGAAGACTCTTTATTAGCATTGACGGTTGCAGGCACAAAAGATGCGGTTCTAATGGTAGAATCAGAAGCACAGCGTTTATCTGAAGATGTCATGTTAGATGCAGTCTTGTTTGGTCATGAAAAAATGCAAGATGCGATTAGTGCAATTAATGAATTTTCGGCTGAAGTTGGAAAGTCTGCAATAGAATGGACAGCACCTGAAGTAGATAGTGAGTTAGAAGCATTAGTTATTGCTGATATTGACGCGGATGTTAAAGTTGCTTATAAAATTGCAGAAAAATTAGAGCGACAAGAGACTTTAAAAGCGATTAGAAATACGATTGTTGAAAAGCTAACAGCTGATGAGCAATATGAAGAAAAAGCGATTCGCGATATTATTGAACACTTGGAAAAGAAAGTCGTTCGCCAATCTATTTTACAAGAAAGTAAACGCATAGATGGACGTGATTTAGCAACAGTAAGACCTATTTCTGTGAGAACAGGGGTTTTACCCAGAGCGCATGGTTCAGCCTTATTTACGCGCGGCGAAACCCAAGCGATTGTCGTTGCGACTTTAGGAACAGCGCGAGATGCTCAAATTATTGATGCTTTAGCGGGTGAATATAAAGATAACTTTATGCTACATTATAATTTTCCGCCTTATTGTGTTGGTGAAACAGGGTTTGTAGGCTCACCTAAACGTCGTGAAATTGGTCATGGTCGTTTAGCTAAACGGGGCGTACAAGCCGTTTTACCTGATATGGAAGAATTTCCTTATGTCATCCGAATAGTTTCTGAAATTACAGAATCTAATGGTTCAAGTTCAATGGCATCAGTTTGCGGAAGTAGTCTGGCGTTAATGGATGCAGGTGTGCCATTACAAACTCCTGTTGCAGGGATTGCGATGGGATTGATTAAAGAAGGCGATGATTTTGCTGTTCTTTCTGACATCATGGGCGATGAAGATCATTTAGGGGATATGGATTTCAAAGTTGCAGGCTCTGAAGATGGTATTACTGCCTTGCAAATGGATATAAAAATTGATGGCATTACCGCTGAAATTATGAAGTCTGCTTTAGCCCAAGCTAAAGAAGGGCGTTTATTTATTTTAGGGGAAATGAACAAAGCATTATCAGAAACACGTGAAGAAATGTCTGATTATGCACCGCGTATTATTACTTTTAGAATTGACCCAAGTAAAATTCGAGAAGTGATTGGTAAAGGGGGGGCAACTATTCGTGGCATTACCGAAGAAACAGGCGCATCGGTTGATTTAACGGATGAAGGAATTGTTAAAATTGCCTCTGTTGATAAAGCGGCAGGTGAAGAAGCTAAACGTATTATTGAAGAGATTACTGCTGAAGTTGAAGTCGGAAAAATCTATGAAGGTAAAGTGGCTCGATTAATGGATTTTGGTGCATTTGTGACTATTCTACCTGGTAAAGATGGTTTAGTGCATATTTCTCAAATTTCCGAAGAGCGGGTTGAGAAAGTAAGTGATAAGCTAACAGAAGGTGAGATGGTTAAGGTTAAGGTCTTAGAAATTGATCGCCAAGGTCGCGTTCGGTTAAGTATGAAAGCTGTGGATAAAGCAGATTAAATTTCTTTTTCTATTGGTATGAATAAAAGGGTCTTAATTGACCCTTTTTTGTATCTACTTTAAATTTCAGGGTAAAACAAATATCAGACCTGCAAACTTTGCGCTTTTTGAGCGATAAGATTCGCCATAGACGGCATTTTGAATTCACCACTAACTCGGTCATAAACATAA
>DAOUTG010000026.1 GCA_030626845.1 Methylococcaceae bacterium | reverse complement strand
GTTGTGCCGTCATTGACATAAGAAGGTGATTACGAACCAACCAGCTAATGAGTTTACTGTCATGATTAGAAAGTTGATGTTGCCTGCAAAAATCATCAGCAATTGTTTCACCTATTTGTGAGTGATTGCCGCCCATTCCTTTGGCAATATCATGAAACAAACCTGCAAGATAAAGTATTTCAGGCTTGGAAATAAGTTGAAAAATATCGTAGCAAAATGGGTGTTCCTGTTGATAGGTTTTTAAAGAAAATCGTCGTAAATTGCCAATAACAAATAAGGTGTGAACATCAACGGTATAAATATGAACCAGATCATATTGCATTCTTGAAACAATATTGGCAAAGCAAGGGAGGTAAGCTGCAAGAATCCCGTAACGGTTCATTCGTCTTAGCTGATGAGTAATTCCATGCGGCTGACGTAATATTTCTATAAATAATTGATTGGCTTTTTTATTATTCCGAAACTCATTATCAATTAACGGTAAACTTTTACGGATGAGACGAATAGTTGTTGCCCTAATGCCTTTAAGTTTTGGATTTTGTTGCAATAATAAAATAATGCTTAGGAGTAATAGAGGCTGGCGTTCAAAAACACTATTTGATTGCGCTTCCAAATAACCATTAATCGACATAAAAGAGTGATTAATGATAAGGGCTTTATAATCACCTTTTGGGCAAAGAAAACGCTCACCAAATAGTTGTAAGAGCATTTCATTTAGACGCTCTACACCCACCACAGTTTTAAAATAAAACTGCATAAACGCTTCAATATTTTGGTTTTTGTCTGTTGCCTTAAAGCCAAATTGCACTGCAAGTTCACGTTGGTATTCAAATAACAACCGGTTTTCACTTCTTCCAGTTAATAGGTGAAGTGCATAACGAATACGCCATATAATATTACGTGCTTCAAGTAGCTCTTGATATTCAGACTCAGGCATAAAATCATATTTAATCAGTTCTCTTAGGGTTTCTGATTTATAGTGATATTTAAAAACCCAACCAATGATGTGCAAATCTCTTAAGCCGCCAGGGCCTTCTTTGGTATCAGGTTCAAGATTAAATGCGGTTTGATTCGCTTTGAAATAGCGTTGGCGTTGCTCTTCTATTTTGGCGGCAAAGAAAGTATTTGAGGGCATTAATTCATTGAATATTCGGTGTCGTTTGAGTCTTTCAAATAAACGTTGATGACCTGAAATTAAGCGCATTTCTAATAAGCTGCTCATCACGGTTTGATCGTCTATTGCAGCTTGCCGACATTCTTTGAGAGTGCGAACACTTAGCCCCAGTTTTAAACCTATATCCCATAGAAAGGTATTAAAGGCTGATAATTTATTTTGATAATGTTTTTCTTGTGAGTTATCCAATAAGATTAAAATATCTATATCAGAAAAAGGAAATAATTCGCGCCGTCCATAGCCCCCTACAGCAATTAGGCTAAACTTTACTGCGTACCTACCCATGAAGTAATGCCAAGTAGCGGATAATAATTGATCAATAAAATTAGATTTTTGCTGTAATAAGGCTAAAACTTCCTCATGAGGATTAAATCGCTGTTGTAGATTATCTGCCTGCTGTTTTATCAGGGCTTTGACGGCAGCAATAGAATTTTTTTCTGAAAATAATTGCTTAGGAATTAACATTCTTCTGCACGTAACGTTAAAATTTCATAACCTATCTCAGTGACTAAGATCGTATGTTCCCATTGTGCGGATAAAGAACGGTCTTTAGTGATTGCCGTCCAGCCATCCTTTAATATTTTAGTTTGGCGTTTACCTATATTCAACATAGGCTCTATGGTGAAAATCATTCCCGGTTTAAATTCATCCCCTGTCCCAGACTTACCATGGTGCATCACATGAGGAGGTTCATGAAATTCTTTACCGACACCATGTCCACAAAAATCTTCTACCACAGAATAGCGATGTTTATGAGCGTATTTCTGAATGACATAACCAATGTCTCCAAAATGATTACCTGGTTTAATTTGCTCGATACTTAAAAATAAAGCTTCACGGGTAATATTAACAAGACGTTTTGCAAAAGGAGTAACACTACCAATACAAAACATTTTACTAGTATCTCCATGATAGCCATTTTTAATCACTGTAATATCAATATTAATAATATCGCCATTTTTAAGTTTTTTATCGCAAGGCACACCATGACAAACTTGATGATTAACTGAAGTACAAATTGATTTTGGAAAGCCTTTGTAATTTAAGGGCGCAGGAATAGTATCTTGATCATAAACCATATAATCATGACATATTTTATCAAGTTCATTAGTTGATACACCTGCAACAACATAGGGAGCAATCATTTCTAAAACGTCAGCGGCAAGCTTGCCCGCGATACGCATTTTTTCAATTTCTGCTGGGGTCTTTATAAGGATGCTCATTTCATAGTAAGGTAGAAAATAGAAAGTAGAAGATAGATCACAAAAGTCAATATTTGATATTAGGTAGTCTATCGGTATTTTTTTTAAATCTTATTTGAAGAATTTTACCAGAGAATTTATTGGTATAAAAACTAAATTATGATATAAAGGTAAGTTCAGTTTTAATTTAATACTCACATTTATCGACACGGTTGATAGGGTGCTTGTGATAAAACAGGTTGTCAAGCGGGATAGGTGGAGGCGTAACCCATAGTCACTTTACTATAAGTGATTTAATTTTAGGAGAAAAAAATGGCAGCAGTGTCAATGCGTCAAATGTTAGAAGCCGGAGTTCATTTTGGACACCAAACTCGTTACTGGAACCCGAAAATGGCAGGTTATCTGTTCGGTGCGCGTAACAAAATTCATATCATTAATTTGGAACAATCGCTTCCTATGTTTAATGACGCAATGAATTACTTAGGTCAAGTGACTGCAAATAAAGGTAATATTTTATTTGTTGGCACTAAAAAAGCAGCACGTAAAGCGGTTGCTGAACAGGCAAAATTGTGTGGAATGCCTTATGTCAATCATCGTTGGTTAGGCGGCATGTTAACCAACTATAAAACCATTAAAAAATCTATTAATCGCTTAAAAGAGCTGGAAGCGATGAAAGCAGATGGCACGTTATATCAGCGTTTTAGCAAAAAAGAAGCCCTAGGCATGGATCGTGAGTTAGAAAAACTTGAACGTAGTCTAGGGGGTATAAAAGATATGCGTGGCACGCCTGATGTTATTTTTGTATTAGATGTCGGTTATGAAAAAAATGCGATTGCAGAGGCTAAAAAATTAGGTATTCCTGTGGTAGGGGTTGTTGATTCTAATAACTCACCTGTTGGAATTGACTATATTATTCCTGGAAATGATGATTCTATCCGTGCAATAAAATTATATTGTGAAGCGGCTGCTAACGCTATTAATGATGCAAAAACAGCATTACAGGGACAAGGGGCTGTTTCTCAAAAAGATGATTTTATTGAAGAGTCATCTTTACCGAAAGCGGCAGTTGAGGCTACAAAAGAAGACGCTTAAGTTAAAAGTTTTTTTTACCAGCAATAAATTAATAACCCTGCTAATAAAAACGCCTTTAAAATGAGGCGTTTTTACTGTAAAAACACAGAGGAAATAGAAATAATGAGTATTACTGCCGCAATGGTGAAAGAACTTCGTCAAAGAACGGGGTCAGGCATGATGGAATGTAAGAAAGCATTAGTTGAAACCCATGGTGACATGGAAACCGCTATTGAAAACATGCGTAAATCAGGACTTGCAAAAGCGGATAAAAAATCAAGCCGTATTGCAGCTGAAGGGTTGGTCGGTATTAAAATCAGTGATGATGCTAAAAGTGCCGCTATGGTTGATGTAAACTGTGAAACTGACTTTGTTGCCAAAGGGGATCATTTTATCGCTTTTGTTAATACGATTACCGAGTTTGTTTTAAATAACGACATCTCATCAGATGAGCAATTATTATCAGCCGAACTAGAATCATCAGAAACAATTGAGGGTGCTCGCCGTGCGTTGATTGCTAAGTTAGGGGAAAATATTACCATTAGACGTTTTCAAAAATATACCTCCACTACAGGAGGATGTGCTGGTTACTTACATGGTAATAAAATTGGCGTTCTTGTTGAGCTTGGTGATAATAATGCTGAGTTAGGTAAAGATATTGCTATGCACGTTGCCGCGATTAATCCACAATGTATTTCAGAAAAAGAGGTGTTACCTGAGGTAATTGCAAAAGAAAAAGCAATTATTAGTGGACGGATTCAATTAGAAGCCGAAGAAACAGGTAAAGCGAAACCTGCTGAAATCATTGAAAAAATGGCAACAGGACGGATTAAAAAATTCTTAAGTGAAGTTACATTACTGGGTCAAAAATTTATTAAAGATGACAAAGTAACGATTGGACAGTTATTAAAAGAAAAAAATGCCACTGTTGTAAGCTTTAGCCGTTTTGAAGTAGGTGAAGGCATCGAAAAGGTTGAAGAAGATTTTGCGGCAGAAGTTATGGCGCAAATTAAAGGTTAAGTTTACTGTTAAAATGTACTGTAGATGTGGATTAAACTTTAGGAATAAATTTTTAATCCCTGAAAATTACGCTTTCGTAGGGTGGGCTATGCCGACCCTACGCAAGCAATAACCCAAGCTATAATGATTTCTTTATGTTTAAATTTTAATGGAGACTTTCTCAAATGACTAAATTAATTTGCCAAAGAATTTTACTAAAATTAAGCGGCGAAGCTTTAATGAGTGAGACTGGCGGCAGTATTGATGCTGAAATTATTAAACGTCTCGCATTAGAAATTAAAGAGCTTTGTCATACAGGATTACAAGTCGGTTTAGTCATTGGTGGCGGTAATATTTTACGGGGTGCACAAAAAGCCTCGGAAGGTCTAAACCGTGTTACCAGTGACCAAATGGGGATGTTGGCAACCGTCATTAATTCGCTGGCAATGCAAGATGCTTTAGAATCTGTAGGGCAATCAGCACGGGTAATGAGTGCGTTAAAAATTAATCAGGTTTGTGAGGAATATATTCGCCGAAAAGCGGTGGGCTATCTTGAAAAAGGACAAGTGGTTATTTTTGCCGCAGGCATTGGCAATCCTTTTTTTACCACCGATACGGCAGCAAGCCTTAGAGCGATTGAAATTGATGCACAATTAATGATTAAAGCAACCAAAGTTAAAGGGGTGTATTCTTCTGATCCAAATAAAGATTCCAATGCCGTTTTTTATCCTCGTTTAACCTATAATGAGGCGATTGATCAGCGGCTAAGTGTTATGGATACAACCGCCTTAGTTTTGTGTCATGACCATGACTTACCAATGAGAATTATGAATATTTTTGAACCAGGTGCATTAATGCGCTTGATGAAGGGTGAAGATATTGGCTCTTTTATTGAACGAGGACAAGATAAATGATTAATGATATTCAGCAAGATGCGTCAGAGCGTATGAATAAAGCCATTGACGCATTAGTAAAGACTTTCAGTCGAATTAGAACGGGGAGAGCGCATCCTAGTCTATTAGAGCAAATCAAAGTTTCTTATTATGGAACGGATACCGCTTTATCCCAAGTGGCTAATGTAACGATTGAGGATTCTCGAACCCTAAAGGTAACCCCTTGGGAAAAACCTATGGTACAGGCGATAGAAAAGGCAATTATGGTTTCAAACCTAGGCTTAAATCCTGTAACAACAGGTACTGTTATTCGTATTCCGCTGCCACCTTTAACGGCAGAACGTCGACGTGATTTGGTTAAATTAGTTAAAAATGAAGCAGAGAATGGTCGTATTTCTGTTAGAAATATTCGCCGTGATGCCAACTCAGAAATCAAAGAAGCTTTAAAAGAAAAAATGATTTCTAAAGATGAGGCGCATGCAGGTGAGGAAAAAATGCAAAAATTAACGGACTCGTTTATTCAAAAAATTGAAAAACAGTTAGAATTAAAAGAAGCCGATTTACTCTCCATGTAGCACTTTGCCTTATGAGCTATGATAATGCCCCTCTTGTAAAAACTGATAATGGTAATCCTTGTCATATTGCCATCATTATGGATGGCAATGGGCGTTGGGCAAAAAAGCGTTTTATGCCTCGTGTCATGGGGCATAGAGCGGGAGTCAAAAGTGTTAAAAATATTGTTGAGTTTTGCAATGAACAAAAAATAGAGGTTTTGTCATTGTTTGCCTTTAGTAGTGAAAATTGGCGAAGACCCCCCGAAGAAGTTTCACTGCTAATGAAACTTTTTAGTGTAACCCTTGGACTTGAAATTAAAAAACTTGCAAAAAATAATGTCAAGCTAATTTGTATTGGTGATAGAAGTGCGTTTCCAAGCGAATTACAAGATAAAATTGCTGAAGGAGAGGCTGTTACACACAATAATAGTGGACTGACCTTAGTTGTTGCGGCTAATTATGGCGGGCATTGGGATATTGCTCAAGCCGCCAATCAAGTAGCAATAAAAATACAAACAGGGGTTTTATCTAATGCTGTTATCACCGAAGCGTTAATATCAGAGCATCTTTCTACTGCAAGCTTACCTAATCCTGACTTATTCATTAGAACAGGGGGAGAGGAACGAATTAGTAACTTTTTGTTATGGCAGCTCGCTTACACTGAGTTTTATTTTACGCCAACATTATGGCCAGATTTTACCCCAACCGTATTACAACAAGCCATTGATAGTTTTAAAGGTCGACAACGACGTTTTGGACGTACGGGCGATCAAGTCCTTGCTAAAACTAATTCATTATAATTATTTAGAATAAATTATCCTAACATGTTATTACAGCGCATTATTACCGCAACAATTTTAGCCGTCTTAATCATCTCGGCTGTTCTCTTTTTGAGTTCTGTTTACTTCTCTTTCATCATTGGATTAGTGGTTTTAATCGGTGCATGGGAATGGACATACTTAGTTAATATTAACAAAATAGGCATGCGAGTTTTATTTATTATCGCATTAATCCTACCTATGTTAGGTGTTATTTTTTGGACTCAATTTTTAGAAATTGTGGCGTTACAGTTTGAATGGCCTGGTATTAGAGAGTACTCTGGGTTAATAGAATGGACAGTGATCCCCCCTGTGTTATTTTGGGTGTTGATGATGATTTTAATTCGCCAATTACCCGCCTCTTTATTAAAACTAGAGCTTAAATCATCTTACCGAATAATAACGGGTTGGTTCATACTGTTTAGCGCGTGGATGTTTATTAGTCGTTTGCGATTATTATACGGTGCTGACATGACGCTTTATTTTATGATTTTAATTTGGGTCGCTGATATTGCCGCCTACTTTGTCGGCAAACAATTTGGTAAAGATAAAATTTCACCTGATATAAGCCCTGGGAAAACAGTTCAAGGTGTCTATGGAGCATTAGCTGGGGCTTTCATTTGTGGATTAGCCTTAGGTGTTATTTATCAATTTTCATGGATGAGTATTATTGATTTTGTCTTGTTATCTGTTCTTACGGTATTACTTTCGATTTATGGGGATTTGTTCTTCAGTTTAATCAAACGTCAACGGGGGGTAAAAGATAGTGGAATTATTTTTCCAGGACATGGTGGCGTATTAGATAGAATTGACAGTATTATTGCCGCATCGCCTTTTTTCTATGCTGGAGTTTCTCTCATTGGTTTTGGTGTTTTCCAATGAAGGGCATTTGTATACTGGGTGCGACAGGATCAATTGGTGTTAGCACCTTAGATGTGGTTTCGCGTCATCCTGATAAATATGAAATTATTGCTTTAACAGCCAATACTAATGTTGAAGTTCTTTATCAGCAATGCCTAACTTATCTACCTAAGTTTGCAGTGATGGTTGATGAAGAAAAAGCTTTGTTTTTAGAACAAAAATTAGCGGATGCTAAAATTACTCATATTAGCGTTTTATCAGGAATGGCTGCATTGGAAACAGTGGCAAGTCTTGAAGAAGTTGATTCTGTGATGGCAGCGATTGTTGGTGCGGCAGGATTGCTACCTTCATTAGCCGCCGCAAAAGCTGGGAAAACTGTTTTATTAGCTAATAAAGAAGCCTTAGTGATGTCAGGTGATATTTTTATGCAAGCGATTACCGAATCAGGCGCAACTTTATTACCAATAGATAGCGAACATAATGCCATTTTTCAATGTATGCCAGCGAATTATAAAACAGGCGAAACCGCAAAACAGGCACGGCGAATTTTATTAACCGCATCGGGGGGACCTTTTAGAGAAACGCCTTTAGAACAGTTAGTTGATGTCACCCCAGAGCAAGCTATAGCACACCCTAAATGGAATATGGGACGAAAAATATCGGTTGATTCTGCTACGATGATGAACAAAGGGTTGGAATTAATTGAAGCCTGTTTATTATTTAATATGCCAAGTGATGCTATTCAAGTAGTGATTCATAAGCAAAGTATTATTCATTCGATGGTTGATTATGTCGATGGTTCTGTTTTAGCACAAATGGGAAACCCTGATATGCGAACACCCATTGCTCATGCAATGGCTTATCCTGAACGTTTTGATTCAGGGGTTGCCCCACTTGATATTTTTGAAGTGGCGCAAATGGACTTTGAAAAACCTAATCTTCAACGTTTTCCTTGTTTGCGTCTTGCCCAAGAAGCAATCAATACAGGAGGGATTATGCCGACTGTTTTAAATGCTGCCAATGAAATTGCTGTTGAAGCATTTTTAAATGAAACGGTTAAGTTTACGGATATTGCGATGATTATTGAGCAGACAATGGCGCAGTTTACAGCAAATCAAGCTAATAGCTTAGAAATTGTTCTAGTTACTGACACAAAAGCCAGAGAAACTGCAGTTAAAATTATTAATGGACTTAATCACTAATGGAGTTGTTGTACACCCTATTTCATTTTATCGTTGCCATTGCAATTTTGGTTGCTTTCCACGAATTTGGGCATTTTTGGGTTGCTAGAAAATGTGGGGTTAAAGTTCTTAGATTTTCAATTGGCTTTGGTAAAATCATTTGGTCTTATCAAAAAACACCTGAATCGACAGAATATGCTCTATCTGCCGTTCCTTTAGGTGGCTATGTCAAAATGGTTGATGAGCGGGAAGGGAATGTAAAAAAAGAAGATTTGCCTTTTGCTTTTAATCGTCAGTCATTAACTGCGCGTGCTGCCATTGTTGCTGCTGGACCTATTTTTAATTTAATTCTTGCTGTTGCCTTGTATTGGGTCATTTCAATGATGGGCGAGACAGGAATGCGTCCTATTATTGGTGAAATTGAAAAAGAAACACTCGCTTATAATGCAGGATTTGTTGAAGGTGAGGAAATAATTTCGGTCAATGGTAAAATAACGCCGACTTGGACGGAGGCAATGGGCGTTTTATTTTCGCTTGCTATTAGTAGTGAGCAGGGAATAGAAATTACGACTAAAACCTCAGAGGGTATTGAACAGTTTCATATTTTAAATGTACCCGAAGAAGTGGCAATGGAGCCTGAATTACTTTATAAACGATTAGGGTTAAAGCCTCAAAAGCTTAAACTTAAGCCAGTTATTGGTAAGATTATTGAAGGGAGTGCAGCTTCTAAAGCAGGTTTACAGCAGGGTGATTTAATTATTAGTGCCGATAAAATAGCTATTAATCAATGGCAACAATGGGTTGAGTATGTACAACAACGTCCTGAGATTACCATTAACTTGCTTATTTCCAGAAACGAAGTTCATTTACCTTTAAACATTACCCCTAAAGGTTTTGAAACTGAGGATAAAATTATCGGTAGAATTGGCGCGGGGGTTTATATTGATGATAAATTATTAGATTCTTTACGTGTTCATCATTCATTACCCCCAGCAGAAGCATTTGTTACCGCTGTAGAAAAAACTTATTACTACGCTTTTACCTCATTAAAAATGATGGGGAAAATGTTACTGGGTAAGGCCTCAGTGGAAAACCTAAGTGGTCCTATTAGTATTGCTCAATATGCAGGACAATCAGCAGAAATGGGCTTGGTTCATTTTCTTAAATTTTTAGCGATAGTCAGTGTAAGCTTAGGGGTTTTAAATTTATTACCTGTACCCGTATTAGATGGTGGACATCTAATGTTTTATGCGATTGAGGCAATAAAAGGCAGTCCTGTCTCTGAGAACATTCAAGTGGTTTTTCAACAAATAGGGATTTTTTTATTAATGTCTTTGATGCTTTTCGCCGTTTTTCTTGATATAGGACGACTATTTTAGACGATTAAATCACATATTCTAAAGACCTAATGAACGAATCATCATTTTTAAAAGTCTCAAAGCAACTTTAAATTATTTAAGCCAATCAATATGAAATCTTTTTATAAATATACACTACTTGCAGCAAGCCTATGTGCATTTACTTCTGTTTCTGCAAATGAAGCGGTTAAAGCGGCTTTAACTAAAGCAATGCCGACGGTAAAAATAGAATCTTTAGCGCCTTCTCAAATTCCAGGGCTTCAAGAAGTTGTGATTCCTGGCGCTATCTTTTATATCTCTGATGATGGAAAATATTTAGTACAAGGACATTTAATCAATATAGAAGCTAAAAAAGATATAACTGAAGAAAAGCTAGCCGCTTTGCGATTAAAAGCACTTGAAGGGGTCGGTAAAGATAACATGATTATTTTTAAGGCTGAAAAAAGTAAATATACGGTTTCTATATTCACAGATATTGATTGTGGTTATTGTCGTAAGCTTCATTCAGAAATGGATCAATACTTAGCCGCAGGGATTAGCATTCAATACCTATTCTTCCCAAGGGCAGGAAAAGGATCAGAATCTTATGATAAAGCGGTTTCTGTCTGGTGTGCCAAAGATAGAAAAAAAGCATTAACGGCTGCAAAATTAGACACAGATCCTGAGAAAAAAACCTGTGATAATCCAATTGATAAACATATGGAGTTAGCTGATATATTTGAAACGCGAGGAACACCGATGATTATTACTGAAAAAGGTAATGTTCTTCCAGGGTATGTTCCAGCAGATAAATTGCTTAAAGCTTTGGCGAGTGAGTAATAGCTTGATTTTAGTATTATTGCATTTATCAAAAATTACTCTTTCCATTATAGGTTTTTAAAGTGGAGTAAAAAAATCGTTTACAATATAAGTAAAAGGTTATACTATCTAAGGTAATATGAAAAATTTAATAAGTTAAACACGACAATATTAAAGTCAACACTTACCGAATGGCAAGGGCAAGCAGAAAAACTTGGAGATATAGGAATATTATTAGTTTCGGATGTGAGAAAGAAACTTGATTGGGCAATGAATCATGAAAATAATAGTGATGATTCTCATACATATTGTTTGCTTGATGAAAATGAGACTTATGCTCGTTCTATTGTTGAAGTAACGCATATTTTACCAAATTCCAGAGAGCATTCTCGATTAAAACTATTAAATGTGACACTTGAACCTAATCTTAATTTTGAAGCTAACGAATCTGGGTCTGAAAAAATAATAAGAGAGAGTTTTGAAGTTTTATCATCTTCAATAACTGAATCGCTATTGTTGACTTATGAAACATTACCATCAAAAGGCTTAAAAATTTATGGTAGAACCAATAGTATGATAGGAATGTTCGATAGAATTATTTTATCTGGAACACTAAATAGTACCTTAGAAAAATGTGGCTTAGGTATAAAACAAGAAAATAAATGGCTTGTTATCTATAAAAAATAATTTCTGGTATACACATAACAATTTAGGAGTACAAAATGAACACAAACAATCAGAATTTTTTAAGGGAAGAGTTAAAGATAGCTTTATCTGCGGCATTACAAGATGCTTGTAAAAATGTGGATTTAAAAACCTTGGATTGGTTTTCGTATAATCCTGATTTTCATGTTAATGAGACACAAGAAAAGATTGCTGCATAGAAATTAATTTTCTAAAAGCCCGTTCATTCGGGCTTTTTTGTGCCTGAAACTAAAACTTCCACTTAATTTCTATTTAATAAAAATGTCTAAAACAATATCAGTTTCCACATTGATGGAACAAAGTGGTGTTTCGTTTGGTACCAGTGGTGTTCGAGGACTTGTCGTAGATATGAGCGATGAAGTATGCTGGGTTTATACTACTGCTTTCTTACAAGCTTTAAATCACTTAAAAGCAGGTGATGAGATTGGAATCGCGGGTGATTTGCGTAGTAGTAGCCCGCGTATTATGTCTGCTGTTGCAAAAGCGATTACTGATAAAGGCTTTAAAGCGGTTAATTATGGCACGATTCCATCCCCTGCGATTGCCTTATATGGGTTATATTTAAGTTGTCCAACCATTATGGTGACAGGCAGTCATATTCCTGATGATCGCAATGGGATTAAGTTTAATAAAGCGGATGGTGAAATTTTAAAAATTGATGAAGAACAAATTAGAGCGCAAGTCGTCGAAATTCCCGCAGAAAAATTTTCTGAGGAAGGCAATTTATTAACCGTTGTAATGTTACCTGAGTTTAATAATGCGGCTGAACAACATTATATTCAACGCTTTATTAATTTTTTCCCAAAAAACTGTTTACAAGGAAAGCGTATTGGTTTATATGAACACTCCTCCGTTGCGCGGGATTGTTTAAAAATAATATTAACTACTTTGGGTGCAGAAGTTATCTCATTAGCCCGTTCTGATATTTTTGTGGCAGTGGATACGGAGGCAATTAGAGCCGAAGACGTGAAACTTGCTAAACAATGGGCGGGGACGAATCAATTTGATTGCCTCATCTCAACGGATGGGGATGGGGATCGTCCTTTAGTCGGAGATGAAAACGGTGTTTGGTTACGCGGTGACATCGCGGGGTTATTATGTACCAAGTATTTTAATGCAGATGCCGTTGTTACCCCTGTTAGTAGTAATTCCGCCTTAGAACTTTCAAATTATTTCACTAAAACCCTCAGAACCCGTATCGGCTCACCTTTTGTTATCGAAGCGATGCAGCAATTGGCGATAGAGGCTGAAATTGTGATGGGTTATGAAGCGAATGGTGGCGTTTTACAAGGAACAGAGATTAATAAAAATGGACAAGTTTTAGCCGCATTACCAACACGTGATGCCGCCATTGTTCCTTTAGCCATTTTAATGTTAACCTTGGAAAAACAAACGACAGTTTCAGCTTTGCTCGCTTCTTTGCCCCAACGCTTCACGGTTAGTGATCGTTTAAAAGCATTTCCAACTGAGCTTAGTACAAAGCTTCTTTTTGAAATGATTGCAGCAGATAATGAAACAAATTTAATTAACATTGAAGCTATACTAGGTGATATTGCAGGTAAACCTATTGCAATTGATAGCACTGATGGGGTTAGAATTACTTTTGCCAAGGGGGGTATTGTTCATTTTAGACCCTCAGGTAATGCCCCCGAATTACGTTGCTATAATGAGGCGGATACCGAAGCTTTAGCGGTACAATTAAATAATGACTGTATGCAGCTTATGCGTAGCTGGCAACCCTCAACAAATTAATTTAAGGTTTAATTAATGCGTGTTTTGCATGTTTATCGTACTTTTTTCCCTGATACGCAAGGCGGACTTGAAGAAGTCGTTCGTCAAATTTGTAAAAATACAGAAAAAGAAGGGGTGGAAAGTCGGATATTTTGTTTAAGTCCTAAACCTAACCCTGTCATCATTGATTATGATGGCATTAAAGTTTATAGAGCTAAAAGTCATTTAGAAATAGCTTCTTGTGGTATTTCCTTCTCGGCGTTATCTTTATTTAAAGAGCTGGTTGAATGGGCAGATGTGGTTCATTATCAATTTCCTTGGCCTTTTGCTGATGTATTACATCTTTTAGCGAGAGTTAGAAAACCAACCATTTTAACTTATCAATCGGATATTGTTAGACAACAAGGGGTCTTAAGATTTTATCGTCCGTTAAAGCGTTTATTTCTAAGTCAAATGAATGTGTTGATAGCAACTTCACCCAACTATGCTCGAACCAGTACGGTATTACAGCGTTATGAAAATAAAGTTGAGGTTATTCCGATTGGTCTTGATGAAAAAAGTTACCCTGTTGCGACAAAAGCTGAAATAGAAGCGATGCGTCAACAAGTAGGCGATAAATTTTTTCTATTCATTGGTGTTCTGCGCTATTACAAAGGGCTGCATATCTTATTGGAGGCGGTTAAAAATACTAATTTACCTGTCATTATTGTTGGCTCAGGTGCAGAAGAGCAAAAATTAAAAAATAAAGCAGAAGAATTAGGTTTGAAAAATGTACAATTCTTAGGCCGAGTGAGTAATCAAGATAAAGCTGCTTTAATTGCTTTGTCGCTGGCGATTGTTTTTCCTTCGCATCTACGCTCAGAGGCCTTTGGGGTTACTTTGCTAGAAGGTGCAATGCAAGGTAAACCGATGATTTCCTGTGAATTAGGCACAGGAACAAGTTTTGTTAATAAAGATCAGGAAACAGGCTTTGTTGTTCCCCCACTTAATCCTGAAAAATTTCGTGAAGCGATGGAAAAATTGGTCGCAGATTCAAAACAAACGGCAGCCTTTGGTAAAGCGGCACGATTGCGTTATCAAAACTTATTTACAGGGGCTAAAATGGGAGCGGGTTATACGGCTCTTTATAGAAAATTATTGTCTAAAAAATAAGTATTTTTGCTTAGGTAGAGTGGGTTATGCCTAGCTTATTCTAAGCAAGTTTTAAATTTCATTCCTATAAAATATTAAAAGAAATGCGTTCACCCTTCTTATTTTCAGCCGCAGTTTCGGCTTTAATTGCCATCGCTTTAGGTGCATTTGGCGCACATGGATTACAAGCTATTTTAAGTGAAAAAATGTTAGCCGTTTATAAAACAGCGGTGACTTATCAAATGTGGCACGCGTTAGGGCTTGGAATTATTTCACAGCTAAAACCGCAAAATCCTTACTCAAAGTTACTCTCTTGGTCAGGTTACTTAATGATTGCAGGGACTTTTTTATTTTCAGGCAGTCTTTATTTATTAAGCTTACTTAATTTAAAATGGCTAGGAATGATTACCCCACTGGGTGGAATTGCTTTTATCGTTTCTTGGCTCTTATTAGCGATTTATGCAGCACAAAAAAATTCGCAATCATAAGACTTGTAATTTTTAAAAATCCCCCCCATTTCTGGTTAAATTTCTTTGTTTGAGCAAAATCAATAAAATTGCTCAGTTTATTTATCTTTTTATCTTTTGCGAATAGGAACAACCAGTGAGTTTTAGAGGAACAACAATTCTTTCAGTACGCCGTGGCGATAAAGTTGTCATCGGTGGTGATGGTCAAGTGACCTTAGGTAATACGGTGATGAAAGGTAATGCACGTAAAGTACGCCGTTTATATCATGACAAAGTGATTGCAGGGTTTGCAGGTGCAACCGCAGATGCTTTTACCTTATTTGAGCATTTTGAAGGTAAATTAGAAAAACATCGGGGCAATTTAACGCGTGCTGCGGTTGAAATGGCAAAAGATTGGCGTACAGATCGTGCTTTAAGAAAATTAGAAGCTTTATTAATTATTGCTGATAGCAAAGTTACGTTTGTTATTTCAGGCACAGGCGATGTGATTGAGCCTGAGCAAGATTTAATTGCGATTGGCTCAGGCGGTGCATTTGCACAATCAGCGGCCTGTGCTTTGTTAGAAAACACCGAACTTAGCGCACATGATATTGTTGAAAAATCATTACACATCGCGGGTGATATTTGTATTTATACTAATCACAATTTACGCATTGAAGAATTAGACGCAGAACCTAAAGAGTAATCCCATGACCCCAAAAGAAATTGTAAGTGAATTAGATAAGCATATTATTGGACAGGCAAGCGCGAAACGTTCGGTTGCGATTGCTTTAAGAAATCGTTGGAGACGCGCTCAAGTTAGCGAAGATTTACGCGATGAAATCACCCCGAAAAATATTTTAATGATCGGCCCTACAGGGGTTGGAAAAACTGAAATTGCACGGCGTTTAGCCCGATTAGCTAATGCACCGTTCATCAAAATTGAAGCCACTAAGTTTACTGAGGTGGGTTATGTTGGGCGTGATGTGGAATCTATTATTCGTGATTTAGCGGATATGGCGGTTAAAATGACGCGGCTTAAGGAAATGGAAAAAGTTAGAAATCGCGCCGTAGATGAAGCAGAAGAAGCGATTTTAGATATTTTATTACCTTCTGCTGAAAGTGGTACACTTTCTGAAACAGAAGAAGCAACACGTCAAAAAATGCGGATAAAATTACGCGAAGGTAAATTAGACGATAAAGAAGTTGAAATTGATGTTGAAGTCGGTTCAGTTGGTGTAGAAATTATGGCACCTCCAGGCATGGAAGAAATGACAAGTCAATTACAAGGGATGTTTCAAAATATGAGTAGCGGTAAAACCAAAGTACGTAAGCTTAAAATTAAAGATGCGATGAAGGTTTTACAGGAAGATGAAGCTGAAAAATTAGTCAATGAAGATGATATTAAGCAAGCTGCCATTGAAGCGGTTGAACAACATGGCATTGTATTTTTAGATGAAATTGATAAAGTTTGTAAACGTTCGGATATAGGGGGAGGCGGCGGTGAAGTTTCACGTGAAGGCGTTCAACGAGATTTATTACCCTTAGTTGAAGGCAGTACCGTTAGTACTAAATTTGGCATGATTAAAACCGATCATATTTTATTTATTGCCTCAGGGGCTTTTCATTTAACTAAACCTTCAGATTTAATTCCTGAATTACAAGGGCGTTTTCCAATTCGGGTTGAATTAGAAGCCTTATCGGCTGATGATTTTGTAAGAATCTTAACCGAACCTGATGCTTCATTAACAGAGCAATATGTTGCCTTATTAGCCACAGAAGGTGTTGATTTATCATTTACCGAAGCAGGTGTTAAACGAATTGCAGAAATTGGCTGGCAAGTGAATGAGTCTATTGAAAATATTGGTGCAAGACGTTTACATACCATTGTTGAAAGACTATTAGATGAAGTTTCATTTGACGCACCTGATCGTGTTGAAAAACAAGTTGTGATTGATGCGGCCTATGTTGATACGCATTTGACTGAATTTGCTGAAGATGAAGATTTGAGTCGTTATATTTTATAGTTTTTTTAAACAGGACACTCAAGGAGTGTTCTGAATAAAAATCTAATAACTCAACTTATAAAAGTTTTTGTATATCAGCAAAAACTTTTGCTGCATTAGTTAATTGATTAGAACCTATTGTATATTGTTTATTTATTATTAAATACATCAGTTAACTATGTACTTAATTCGCTTTCTAACATAAAAGTTTTAACTTTCTTTTATTTACCTATAATTAATAGGGTGATAATTAAGTAAAATTATAGACTTCCTTAGTATGATTGCAAACTAGATAATAAAATTATGACCCCCCATTTTCTTCCACTTTCCTAAAATAAACTATGCGTTTAAAAGCTGATCCTATTGATTGCCATTTGACTGAAATAAAACTTCATAAATTATCTAAACACTTAGAAATAAGCTTTGATAGTGGTCAAATATTTAACCTACCTTGTGAGTACTTACGTGTATTTACTCCTTCCGCTGAAGCTTTAGGTCACGCACCTGGACAAGAAATTTTACAAATAGGAAAACAAGAGGTAGGTATTAATGAAATTAAACCCATTGGTAATTATGGTATTAGTCCGGTGTTTACCGATGGGCATCAAACGGGAATTTATACATGGGAGTTGCTTTATAAGCTTGGTTTTGATTACGAAATCTTATGGGGAAGTTATTTAAAACAGCTTGAAGCAGCAGGAGAAAGTCATAGAGCTTAGTTGTTTATTTTCGTTTATTTTTATAAAAACCAATACATTATGACAAATCAAGATACAACTCATTTCGGTTTTAAACAAGTCGATACTGAAAAGAAAGTTAAATTAGTTCGTGGAGTCTTTGATTCTGTTGCGGCGCAATATGATGTGATGAATGACTTGATGTCATTGGGTATTCATAGAATTTGGAAACGTATTGCAATACAGCTTGCTAATGTTCGTCGTGGTGATAAAATTTTAGATTTAGCAGGCGGCACTGGTGATTTAACCCTTCAATTTGAAAAACGTGTCGGTAAAACGGGTGAAGTTGTTTTAGCGGATATTAATTCAGAAATGCTTCGCACGGGACGTGATCGTCTAATTAACAAAGGACTCGCTGGAAATATTCGTTATGCTCAAGTCAATGCAGAGTGTTTGCCCTTTGAAGATAATACTTTTGATTGTGTTAGTATCGCCTTTGGGTTACGTAATGTCACCGATAAAAATGCGGCGTTGCGTTCTATTTTACGGGTTTTAAAACCTGGTGGACGGTTAATTATTTTGGAGTTTTCGCATCCAACGGATAAATTAACCAAAAAGGTTTATGATTTTTATTCTTTTAATTTATTACCAAAAATTGGTGGTATTGTGGCAAAAGATGAAGAAAGTTATCGTTATTTAGCAGAATCCATTCGGATGCACCCGAAACAAGATGAATTAAAAACAATGATGGAAGAGACAGGTTTTGAACGCTGTGAATATTTTAATATGACTCAAGGCATTGTTGCCGTACATCGAGGTTATAAGTTTTAAAAATTGATTTTACAATAGAGTTTTTCGTAAAAAATAATTATAAGTATTTTAAAATCAAAGTCTTGAAACCCAACTTTACACTTAAAAATAATTTTAAATCATTGTAACTTTCTTTAGCGTTGATTATTTATAATTAAGAATCACTTTACATGTAAAGTGATTTTGTTATTAACTAATTTATTTTAACTGCCTTTAATATTTATTTAAAACGAATAACCCTAATGTTTGATCTTGTTTATCTGCACATAGGACTTGATAAAACAGGTTCAAAAGCCATTCAATTTTCCTGTTGTGAAAATACCGCTAGTCTAAATAAAGCAGGTATTTTTTATCCCACTACCCCCGATACCGTATGGCACGCAGAATTTGCCTCATTTTTTCATAAAGACCCAAAAACTTATGATTACAATCGAGCCATAGGTCGCAGCCAAAAACAACTGCGTCTGATTCAATCAGAAGATCTCAGTTATATTAGAAATTTAGAACAAAAAATTCAACAAACACACGCCAAAAAAATGGTACTTTCCTATGAAGGCTTTGCCTTTTTAGAAGAGGCGACGCTTAGAAAAATGCAATACTATTTAGCAGGAATCAGTAAAAAAATTAAAATTATTCTCTATTGCCGAAATCCTATTTCTTATGCTGTTAGCGCCGTTAGCCAACGAGCAATTAGCATGAGTCCTTTATGGGATAATGTTCCCGTACAAAATTATAAACATATTTGTGAAAAATTTATCGCCATTTTTGGTTATGAAAATATGATGGTAGGAAATTTTTCAACTAAGACTGATATAAGAAAGGATTTTTTTAAGACAATTGGATTTAATTTTGCTACAGATAAGCAATGTCAGTTTTCAGACTCAGGAAAGAACCGCTCACTCTGTGCAGAAGCGATTATTATTGCTCAAGCTTTACAAGAAAACTGCAAAGCAGAACAAATATCGGAGGCAGAGTTTAGTTGGCGATACGCACCTATTTTACAAAAAATAAAGGGAAGCCAGCATTCTCTATCAAAAGAACAATTAAATCAGGTCAATTCAAATTCAAAAGAGCAGCTTGATTATTTGTTTGAAACTTTTGCTATTGATTTTAGTGACTCAAAAAATACAAACAAAACTCCTCCCCCCTTTTCTTTTTCTTCAGGCTTTATTGATTCAATCGCTAAAATTATTAGTACCCCTACTGAATTTACCCCACCGCTTATTCCAGAAGTAAAAACTGAACAAGAACTAGCCTGTCAACCTTTTATTGGAACACTACGCTGTTTAGATGTTATTTCAACGCTATCGACAGCACAAAAAGTTAAGCTTTCCGTTGAGATTTCAAATGACACTGATTTTCATTGGTTATCGAAAGGACTAAACCCTAGTTATTTATCTTATCATTGGCAAAAAGAATCAGGTGAAATGGTTATTTTTGAAGGTTTGCGTAGCCCTTTTTCAAATCTAGGCTTACCTTCTAATCAGTCATTAAAAACACATATGCAGCTTACAGCACCTTTAGAAATAGGGAAATATCATTTAATTTTAACCCTAGTAAAAGAAAATATATGTTGGTTTGAAGAAAATGGCTTTGAGCCTGCAAAAATAACCGTTAATGTTATCTAGTGTTAGAATAGATCAATATATTTTTTCGGATTGCCCATGATTAAATCGGTTGCTATTACTGCATACACTACCCTTAATGCCTGTGGTTTAGGTAATAAAGCCTTGTTTCAAGCCCTTAAAAACAATCAATCTGCACTCAGTACACTAGAACTTTTTGAAGTGGATTTTAAAACCTCAGTCGGTGAAATAAAACAACCTTTAGCCACAACCCCTAATCATTTACAAGCCTACCAAAGTCGTAATGCCCAAGTTGCTTTAACGGCATTGAATTATCAAGAAGACGGACTTCGGCTTGCCGTTGAAAAAGCAAAACAACGTTATGGTGCAAAACGTATTGCCGTTATTATAGGTACGAGTACATCAGGGTTATATGAGACTGAATCTGCTTATAGTTATTTATTAAAAAATAATAAAATGCCCGCTGATTTTAATTTTATAAACCGCCATGCTTATCAAGCTACAGGACGATTTTTACAATTAGAGCTTGGATTAACAGGGGCATGTTTTGCAATTTCCACCGCCTGTTCTTCTTCTGCAAAAGCTATTGCCGCAGGGCAACGATTAATAAACAGCGGTGTTTGTGATGCCGCCTTAGTCGGTGGCGTTGACACCTTATGCCGTCTTACCTTACGTGGATTTAGTAGTTTAAACTTAGTTTCAGAAAAACCTTGTCAACCGATGGATCAATCACGTTCGGGCATTAGTATTGGTGAGGCAGCAGGCTTATTATTACTAGAAAAATCAAATACGGCTAATCAATTTTGTCCTCAATTACTTGCTGTCGGTGAATCCTCTGATGCCTATCATATGAGTCATCCTCATCCCGAAGGTTTAGGAGCAACATTAGCAATGGAATCGGCTTTATCACTTGCGGGATATAAACCTAAAGACATTGGTTATTTGAACCTCCATGCCACTGCGACTAAAATTAATGATGCTGTTGAAGCAAAAGCCGTTTATTCTGTTTTTGCCAAGCAATTACTCTCCAGTGCAACTAAAGGTATTACGGGGCATACCCTAGGGGCGGCAGGGGCATTAGAAACTATTATTACCTTATTAGCTTTAGAAGAACAATTTGTTCCTGGAAGCTGTGGTTTAGAAAAATTAGACCCTGAATTTTCATGCCGTATAAACCTCCACCCCATCCCTCAACAGAAATTAAAAATAGCGATGAGCAATTCATTTGGTTTTGGTGGCAATAATGCCAGTGTTATTGTGGCAAAAAATTATGACTGATATTTATATTAAAGCCAGTGCAATATGCACCCCTAATCTTGAGCTACTATCCCCTTTTGAATTGGAAGGTTATATAATAGATAAATCATTAATTCCTGCGATAATGCGTAGGCGGACGGCATTAAGCACTCGAATGGCCATTACTGCGGCAACCAAAGCTTGTCAACAAGCACAAACTGATCCGAGTGAATTGGCTTCTGTTTTCGTCTCTTTAGGCGGTGAAATTCAAGTTACCGATGCCCTCTGTCGCTTATTACCTGATAAAACCGCATTATTATCACCCACTCAATTTCATAATTCGGTTCACAATACCACCGCAGGGTATTGGGGAATCCTCAACCATTGTCAACAACCTAGTACTGCAATTGCTGCTAATGATGATGGTTTTGCCATGGGTTTATTAGAGGCATGGTCACAATTACAACAATCTCCCCCTGAATTATTATTAGTTTGCTATGATGAACTTTGGCCTCAATACCTAGCCGCACCTATTGGTGATCATGCGTTTGCCTGCGCCTTTGTTTTGACAACGATTAACGATGCGGCATATCCTGCTATTAGTGTTCCTAAAATAACTAACTTAAATCTTACTTTAAACCTAGCTTGGAGTGAATTAGTAAAGCAAGCCCCAGCAACAGCGACTATTCCTTTACTACAAGCAATCAAACAACAGCAAAGTGGATACATTCCGCTTAATATTAACTCATCAATTTGGCAAACCCACTTAACTTTTTAGTGATGATAAAAAAGGGGCTTTATGATGTCATCATTGCAGGATCAGGCCCTGCAGGAAGTACTGCTGCAACTTTATTAGCACAATATGGTTATCGAGTATTAATGCTGGATAAAGGTAAGCATCCTCGCTTCCACATTGGTGAATCTATGTTACCGATGACAGCACCGATTATGCAACGTCTGAAAATAGACTGGACGGAAAATAACTTACCTAAAGGCGGTGCTGCGTTTATTGATGAGAAACAAGGCAGACGTAGTTTTTTTCCCTTCCAAGGAAAATATAAAACTTTTCAAGTAGATCGCTCTGTTTTTGATAAATGTCTATTTGAAAATGCAATTAAACAAGGCGTAATAGCCCATCAACAAGAAAAAGTTGTTAACATTAATTGTCATGATGATAAAGTCATCATTGACACAGATAAAATTAGTTATCAGGCTCGGTATTTTATTGATGCCAGTGGACGCAATGCGATCATGGGAAATAAAAAAAAGTCCATTACAAAGCTAAAAAACCTAGGAAAATTTGCTCTTTATCAACATTATCAACTGAATGATAATCCAATAACAGCCGCGTTATTTAGCAGTGGAAATATTGAAATATTATTAACTGAATTAGGCTGGTTTTGGTGTATTCCACTGACAAAAAAACGTTTAAGTGTTGGCTTAGTGATACAAAAACAGCCGCCAATAAATTTAAAAGGACTAAATTTATTTAATCACAGCCTCAAAGCCTCTCCACGTTTAAACGAATTGCTTCGGAACTCAAAATTATTAAGCAATCTTAAGTTAGAAGTTGACTTTAGTTATCTAAATAAACAACGCTATGGACGGCGTTATGCTTGTTGTGGGGATGCTGCAGGCTTTCTTGACCCTGTGTTTTCTTCAGGATTTTTCTTTGCGGTGAAAACGGCTCAAATGATTGCAGATCAACTACATTTAGGATTAAAAGAAAATCGAGAGGGCGATATAAACCTACATGATGCAACGGATAAGCTTTATCAAACAGGCTTTCAAAGTATGTATTTAATGATAGAACGTTTTTATTGCTCTAATTTAGTGGAAAATTTATTTTTTGAAGCGGAACGCGCCCCCCATATAAAAGAAGAAATTGTGGCTTTACTTGCAGGTGATTTATGGACAGAGAATAATTCTTTTCAACAAGGTTTATTATCAGGGCGCAGTCATAAAATGTAGCTTAAGTTAAATTCCTAAGAACAAAAGTGATTTCCTAGCAATTTTCACCCAAACAATAATTTCTTCATAAGCCCTTGGAAAAAAATAAAATTTAGACAGCGACCTTTTATTATTTTACGATCTATGTTGTTTATTATTAGTAAAAAATAGCTTGCGTAGGCTGGCATAGCTCACCCTACGCAAAATTTTATTCGCCGTTTAGCAATAGCTTAGGCTATGTTTCACGTGAAACATTCCGCTTTTTATTGCGTAAATGTTAAGCTAAAAGTAACAGGAGCAGCCGTACTAATAGACGATAATTTTGCAATGCTTTTTAACTGTTCAATTCCTTTTTCTAAACCAAATTGATTCGCATTAACCACCACAGGTTTTTCTAGCATTAGTATTAATTTATTATTTGAAAGTTTAATAAATTTAACGGGAGTCTTAATTTTTTGAGCGATTCCATGTAGCGAAGTCTCAAAAGTTAAAGTATCAAGATGCGTATCCCCTTCTTTTAGCTTAGTTATTTTTTCAGAATCAATCATTGTTGTTAGCGTTGCATTCGCAAATTGACTGATTTCAAACAGCATTTTTATCATCCGCTCATTACGAATAGGAACATTAGTTTCAACACTGCTTAAATCAATGATAAGATTTAAACTACCCTTTTCATCAATCGATCCACTCATAGTTTTAAAATGATGAACCTCACTTATAGCTGATTTTTTAGTTGATGTAAAACTAATCGTTGATTCATCGTTGATTAATGACCAATCCGCGATGGCATAGGACGATGTGAACAAGGTAATAAAAAGAATTGAAAGAAATTTACGCATATTTGTTTGCCTTAAGTGTATTTATAAATAATTAAAGCGATAAGACTTATTTTTTGATTAAGGGTTCAAGTAAGATTAAAATAGCTTTTGTAAAACATGTTTCACGTGAAACATTGACTAAAAATAACCTACAATAATAATGGCTTTAGGGATTTACAATGAAAAAAAGAGACACTTTAAAACTTATGTTAATGATGAGCTTGTTAGCCCCTTCTGTTTTTGCAGAAAAAAAAGTGGATAATGAATATTTAGATTGGCGATTATTATCTGTTTCGCACCGTAATGATAAAAAAACATTACGCGCTATTTTAGGTAATGATATTGCCATTAAAGCAGCGCGTGAAGGGAAGATAGCGACTTGGCCAGATGGAACGCTGATTGCTAAGGTTGTTTGGAAGGAAAGAACGCATCCTAATTGGGCAGCGGCAATTATTCCAGGAAAATTTGTAACTGCAGAAGCGATGGTTAAAGATAGTAAAAAATATGCTAATACAGGTGGTTGGGGGTTTGGGCATTGGGTTGATGGTGCGCTTAAAATGCATAGTGCAGAAAAAACCAAAACATGTTTTGGTTGTCATTCACCCATGAAAGCTAACGATTATGTTTATACGCCTATTCCAGCAATGATTAAGCCATAACTCGACTTAGGAACAGGCACGAATTAAATCATGTAAGTATCTACTTTAAATCTGAGGGTATAGATAAAATTTCTAAAATTGTTGCACGTGTTGGGGCTTCCGAAATTACCATTACATAATAAATATGTTTTATCCTCTGTTTTTTCACTCCGTGTTCACAATGAAACTTCTTGGGTTTACCCCAGTTTTTAAAGTCGATACATAATTTCTTTATTATTTTGAATTTTAGAAATTATTCAGTCCTGTTTCTTAAAACTTATCTTAATATTTATCATCAAAATTTATGAGTACAGCATTCCATTTTATTAGACCGTATTGGTTGATTGCGCTAATCCCCTGTTTTATTGTCATAATTTTAACACTAAAGTATAAACTTCAACGAGGGAACTGGCGTAATGTTTGTGATGAAGCATTACTTCCCTATCTATTACAACAAAAACCGACTGCTGAAAAAAAAGGCGTTTTAATTAGTACAGCAACAGCCACCGTATTAGTTATTATTGCTTTATCTGGACCAACATGGGAACGTTTACCTGTTCCTGTATTTAGAAATGATTCAGGACTGGTTATTGCTTTGGATTTGTCACGTTCTATGCTGGCAAACGATATTAAACCGAGTCGCCTAATTCGTGCAAGATATAAAATTGCTGACATATTAAAACAACGTAAAGACGGTCAAACCGCTTTAATTGTCTATGCAGGAGATGCTTTTACTGTAACCCCGTTAACCACTGATCATGCCACAATTACAGGACAATTAAATGCACTGACACCTGAAATTATACCGCGCTCAGGTTCAAATACCGTCTTGGCTTTAGAACAAGCGATTAGCTTATTTAAACAAGGTGGTTTACAAAAAGGACATATCCTATTAATTACTGATGAGGTTAATTTAGCTAAAAGTATTTCATTTATTAAACAATCACCCCTTTATCAAGTCTCTGTATTAGCCGTTGGCACAGAAAATGGCGCACCAATTAAATTACCTCAAGGTGGTTTTTTAAAAGACAAACAAGGCAATATAGTCGTTCCCAAATTATCACTCAATGAATTACAACAATTAGCAACCACAGGTAAAGGAATTTTACAAAAGATTAGTGATGACGATAGTGATATTAAAGCATTACTAAGCTTTGTTGATAATAGTATTAAAGAGACAGCAAAAAATGAACCCGAAGAAAATTTATTATTAGAACAATGGGATGATAAAGGCGCGTGGTTACTTTTGCTAGTGTTACCTTTAGTTGCAGCAAATTTTAGACGTGGATTATTAACCCTTGCTTTTCTCTTAATTCTTCCCTTACCTAAAAATAGTTACGCATTTGAATGGCAAGATTTATGGGAAACTGATAATCAGCAAGCAAAAAAACTGTATCAGCAACAAGATTTTAAAGGTGCAGCTAAAATTTTTGATGATCCACTCTGGAAAGCCTCAGCGCAATATAAAGCAGAAGAATATGATAAAGTCATTGAAACCCTAAAAGATCAACAAACAGCTGATAGCTTTTATAATCAAGGTAATGCACTGGTAAAAAATGGTCAACTAGCAGAAGGACTTAAAGCTTATGAGCAAGCATTGAAACTCAAACCTGAGGATGAAGATAGTCAGTTTAATAAAAAATTAGTCGAAGATGCCTTAGAAAAGCAAGAACAGGAAAAGAAAAAACAAGAAAAGAAAAAACAAGAACAACAAGATAAAAATAATCCAAAGGATCAAGATAAAAAGAAGGAAAATAAAGAGACTAAAGAATCAAAAGATGATAAAAAAGAAGAGGCTAAAGATTCTAATGCTTCTGAGAAAAATAAATCCAGTGATGATAAGCCGCAATCGGCTGATTCTGAAAACAAACCTCAAGAAGATACTGAAAAAAAACCAGCCGATAAAGAATCTCAACAAGCTAAAGACGATGCCACACCTGAAAAAGAACAAACGAATAAACAACCCGAACCTGCCTCGGCAAAACCTGCGCCTATAGATGAAACAAAGCAGGCAGATGCACAATGGTTGAATAGAATCCCAGATGATCCGTCAAAATTATTACGACGTAAGTTTGAATATCAGTATAAACTTCGTCAACGTGATAATAATAATGAGACACAAGCATGGTAAATGAATGAATAAACATTGTTTTGAAAAAGCAGAACGCCTAGCTGTTTACCGTGCTATTGCTGAACGTCGAGATATGCGACATTTTTTACCAGACGTTGTTGATGAAGAGGTATTAACGCGATTACTCAGTGCAGCTCATCAAGCAGGCAGCGTAGGATTAATGCAGCCATGGCGATTTATTAGAATTACGTCAACGAAACTAAGACAGCAAATTCATCAATTAGTGGAACAAGAACGCGTACAAACGGCAAAAGCTTTAGGTGAGCGAGAAGATGAGTTTATGACTTTAAAAGTTGAAGGAATATTAGAATGTGGCGAGCTTTTAGTGGTGGCCTTACCTGATGAGCGTGAAGCACATATTTTTGGTCGAAGAACGTTACCTGAAATGGATGTCGCCTCATGTGCTTGTGCGATTCAAAACTTATGGTTAGCAGCACGAGTAGAAGGCTTAGGTCTAGGTTGGGTTTCTTTGTTTGATCCTGAGGCATTAGCACAATTATTACAAATGCCTGAGGGAAGTCGGGCTATTGCTATACTGTGCTTAGGTCATGTCGAAGAATTTTATAAAAAACCGATGTTAGAACTTGAAAAATGGGCATTTGTGCGGCCATTAAAAGAGTTTGTTTTTGAAAATGGTTGGGAAAAATAACGGTAGGGTGCATGACACTGCATTTATGCCCCCTACTTTACTTTAATGGTATCGTACCAAAACTTGATATTTTATGAACTACACACCAAATTCTATTTGCCCAAATTGCTTTAAAGCCAGTAAACAAAAAAAATGCTTTTCATGTGATTTTGATCAAAATAACTATTTAGAAGAAGCACAGCATCTTCCTTTATTTAGCGTTATTGGCGAACAATATACGCTTGGGTGTGTATTAACCTCAGAAGACCTAGCGATTACTTATATAGCCCAAAAAAAAGATGAAAAAGAACTATTTATTATTAAAGAGTATTATCCTAAGCATTTAGCGGGACGTTCTCGTCATAGTCATAATATAAAGCCTAAAAATAGTACAGAGAAAAAACAAGGCTTTGATCTTTATTATAAAAGTTTCATTAATGAAGCGAGATTATTAGAAAACTGTCAAAAATATCCTGCTATTCCAGGTATTGTGCGTTACGCAGATTTAATTGAGCAAAACAATACCCTCTATTTAATAACGGAACACTTAAATGGTTGCTCCTTATTTGATTTGTGGTTAAATCAACAAAAATTAACTGAGGATCAAATTCGATTATGGCTACCACCGTTGCTAAAGACATTAGAAAAATTACATCAGAGAAAAATTTATCATCCAAATATTAGTTTAAAAAATATTTTTTTACGCGGGGGAGCTAAAGAATTAAATGCGCCCGTTTTAATGGACTTTGGTTTATCACACTATGTAACCCGAGAATCTATAATTCAATCTCCCCTGATTAATTTTGATCTCGCTCAATATCAGGCTCCAGAACAGCGTATTGATAATCTTGAAATAAATATAGATTTACGTACCGATTTATACGCCCTTGGTGCAGTTTTATTTCATTGTCTTAATGGAAAAGAAGCTTCCTCTATTGAAATACGACGCATGGGGTCGGCACTTGTTTTTAATAATGAAAATATAAATCCTGCTTTAAAAAAAGCAATAGAACGCTGTTTAGCCCTCTCAAAAAAAAATAGACCAGAAAATATTGCCGCCCTAAAAAAATTATTAGCCCCATTTTTATCACCACTTAAAATAAAAACCCCTAAATTACCTACTAATGAAAAACGTCAACGGGATTTAGCACTTTGGCAACAAACTAAAAAAATAGACTCCATTAATGCTTATCAATGTTATTTAAGGTACTGTGAATTAGGGGAACAAAAAGAAATTGCTGCCGAAGCCATTAAGCGGTTGAAATTAGAAGCACGATTGGCGGCATTGGAAAATAAAAACCCAGCAGAGCCTGAAATTGAAATTATCGAAAGACTTTCATTAAGTAAGTCTCAAGATAAACTTAAAAGTGGACAACTTGCACCAATAATGATTTTAATCCCCGCAGGAAATTTTCTAATGGGGTCGGCTGAAACTGAAAAAGATCGTTTTGAAAATGAAACTCAACATGCGGTTGAAATAGAAAAGCCTTTTTATATTGGTCAATATTCAGTAATGTTTGCTGAATATGATTTATTTTGTGAACAAACCAATATTAAAAAACCTGATGATTCTGGTTGGGGACGAGAAAACCGTCCTGTAACGCAAGTATCATGGTTTGATGCAATGCAGTATTGTGAATGGCTTTCTGAACAAACAGGAAAAAATTATGGCCTACCTACAGAAATGGAATGGGAATATGCTTGCCGTGCAAACACACAAACCCCCTATTATTTTGGATCAAATACCCAACAACTGAAAGATTATGCTTGGTATGGAAAAAATGCAGGTGGGAAAACCCATCAAGTCGGTTTAAAACAACCTAATATTTGGGGAATATATGATATGCACGGTAATGTTTGGGAATGGACATCTTCTGTATATAGCGAAGATAATACAGACATAAAACAAATATCAAAAGATGAGCCACACCATAACCCTATTGTTCGCGGAGGCTCTTGGGATTATATCCCGTGGTGGTTACGAGCGGCTTATCGAGATGGTTGGGAGGCTGCCTATCGTAATAGTGATCTTGGGTTTCGTATTATAAAAACCTGTTAGGAAAAAAATAGACCATGGAAACGCAACTAAAGACACGATGGGGAAACTTTGAATTACAACGGTTACCTAAAGCCACTAAAAATTTTCTACGTGCTTGGGATTCGGCGGATGAATATTTACTCAATACCATAAAACCTAATTTAAAAAGTCGATTATTAATTTTTAATGATAGTTTTGGGGCATTAGCCCTAGCATTACAAGAGTTTAACCCCTGTGTCGTTTCAGATTCTTATTTATCACAACAAGCAACGCGTTTAAATTTTACTGCAAATCAATTACCAAAAACAAAAGTAACGTTGCTTAATAGCCTTGAACCTTTACACGGTAAGTTTGATTATGTGATTATTAAAGTGCCAAAAACACTGGCTTTTTTAGAAGACTTTTTAATTCGTCTGCAACCTATTATTACCCCTGATACACAAGTTATTGTTGCCGGGATGGTTAAAATGCTACCGTCATCATTGTGGAAATTACTAGAAAAATTAATTGGTGACACGGATACCTCTTTAGCTAAAAAAAAAGCCCGTTTAATTTTTGTAAAACCTAGATTACAACAAAAAATTCTTACCCCCATTAGCCCTGTTTATTATCCTTTAGAAAATACCGATTACAGCCTTTGTAATCATGCCAACGTTTTTTCACGTGAACGCTTAGATATTGGCACACGTTTTCTATTAGCCCATCTTCCCTATCAATCTCAAGCAAAAGATATTGTTGATTTAGGGTGTGGTAATGGTGTTGTTGGCTTAATGTTGGCAGAAAAACAC
>DAOUTG010000031.1 GCA_030626845.1 Methylococcaceae bacterium | reverse complement strand
TGCTGACTTTCATTAAATGCTTCTGCCTGCTCATTAAAATCTGCATGGACATCAATAGCCGTCGTTGCAGCGGCCGCATCTAATAAAACACGAGGTTCTAGGGATAATAATTTTAATGTTTTCATGCCGATCACCAATAATTCTCTAAATACTATTTTATAAATAACTCTTTTCAAAAGTACATTGTATAACCAATTAAGATCAAAAAATTATTGATTATAAGCAATATCTTATTGTTTATCATAAAAGCGTGATAATAGTCACATTATAGCATTTTATCTATTTTAGACGAATGCTTTAGTTAAAAATGCGTTTGTTAGGTAAAATTAGGGCATCTTAGATAACACGTAATAAATAAAATACTCAAATAAAAAGAATGATTAAAGAGACTGTGAAATTTATCGTAGGGTGCAATCCCTTGTGGTTACCCTGATAACGGTAATTTACACATTAAGGGCTGGCACAAGGCACAGACAGCGCGATAAGATGAGCTACATAGGATGTGCCGACGATAGGAGGCGCATCATTGGTGTTATTTTATTCGAAAGATGCGCTTCGTCCCTCAGCACATCCTATAATTTAGCACAACTTATCGCGTTAATTTATAGATAGAAATTAAAGAACAGTTGGTAACTCAGCTTACAATGTTATTACAGGAATTTTAAAAAATTAGGGAGAGGTATTATATTAATAGTATTTAATGGCTATTTATGGTAAATATATACCATCACTTACTTCATAAAAAATAATAGAGTATTTACCTTTGCTGTAAAAGTCTAAAAAAATTGTTATAATAATACTTCTCATATTTTAGAGAAAGAAAGTCCGTGACTTTCGTTACTATAACAGAGAATATTATCTTCAAGTGTATAATATTGGGTAGAATAGGAGTCATCCCCTCCGTAGAAACTTGTATAAAAATCACTACATTCAAAGGGGCTAACGTTGAAACTTCTACCGTGTGAACGATAGGGTGTCGCATTCTGTGAAAAGCAGTTCATTTATTTATACTATTAAATACCATTGAACTTGCAACTATAGGTTGAGTATTTATATTTAGGCAAGCGGTGGCTCTAAAGTAAATAGCTTATCAAAATTAGCAATTTTCAAAATTTTTCTCACTTCTTCTTTAGAGTTTTTAATGATAATCGCTTCTTTTTTTTCATTGACTTTATCACGTAAGACTAACAACATTCCTAAGGCTGAACTATCCATATAGTCAGTTTCACTCAAATCAATGGCAATTGATTTTACACCTGAGCCTGTTTGCTGTGTAATTTTACGAAAATTCTGATGAATACTAAAATCAAACCGCCCAGAAATCCTGACTTCTAAGGTTTGTGTTTCCGTATTTAAGTTTGTTTCTACAGCCATGGGTTAATTCCTGTTAAAGAGTCCTTAAGGGGTATTATCGAATTTTTCTATTCAAGAGTAAATATCAATTTGAACTGCCCTGTCTAAAATGTGATCTATATTTTTCCAATTATTCAGTAATTCTATAAATAGACGTATAAAAATCAATAGCTTCTGCTTAATTTATCCAAAATATAAAATAGGCTTAAACAGTTAAAGCTATTTATTCTTGACCGTAAACACAGCTAATTTAGCTGTGTAGGGTGGTCATAGCCCACCCTACAGTTTAATTATATTAGTGTTTCATAATGCCGACTATAACTGCAATATGCGCTAATTCTGCAAGACTTGATACGTGTAATTTCTTTTTTATTTGCGTCGCATAATTTGCCACGGTTTTATAACCTAGACAAAGTTCTTGTGCTATTTTACGGGTCACTAATCCCTTGGCTAATAATCTAAAAATATCAAATTCTCGAGGGGAAAAACTTTGTATGGTTTTTTGATAATCAGAGTCTGATGAGGAGCTTATTGCTTTAAGTAACCCCTCTTCTACATAATTTTTACCTTGCTGAATAAATTCAATCGCTTCAGGTAATATCGTTGGCGCGCTATTTTTAGTAATATAGCCCTTAGCCCCTGCATTCAAAGCCCGATTAACATAAACGGGTTCATCATGAACACTAAAGACTAAGATTTTTGCATCTTCATCACGCTGTATAATTCGTTTGATGGTTTCAAGTCCACCGATGCCCGGCATTGATAAATCTAATACAATCACATCAGGTTGATATTGTTGTGATAACTGAATGCCTTGCTCACCTCTTGTCGCTTCTGCAATAATTTCAATATTAGCATAGGTGGTTAATAATAATTTAAAACCTGCTCTAACGACCGCATGGTCATCAATTAATAGAATTTTAATTTTAGGCATTATTATAAAGGAATACTCACTATAATTTTCATTCCTTGGTTTATTTGGGAATGTAATTCAAAATCTCCGTCAAGTAGCTTTACGCGCTCTTCCATGCTTAACAAACCAAACCCACCATTCATTTGATTAAGATCACACCCTTGTCCATCATCTGAAATTATTAAATAAAGTTTATTTGGCTTTGTTTTAATCTCAAGACTTATTATAACGTGATTAGCTTTTGCGTGGCGGATGATATTAGTTAAACTTTCTTGAATGATTCTAAAAATATGAATAATAATGGTTGGGGTTATTTTATCTACGCCATTATCACATTGTAAACTAAATAGGGTGGGCGAACTTTTAATCTCCCAATGGTAAAGTAAATCCTCTAACGTTGCCTTTAATCCAAGCTCTGTCAACATTAAAGGATGTAGTTGTTTCATCATTGAACTTACCACGGTGGTTAAATGATCGCAAATTTCAATGATGGCGCGGGTAATTTGTGAAATATCCGCATTTTCATGGTCTGCGGCAACGGCCATTACCTTAATTGCCGTTAATGATTGCCCCAATTCATCATGTAATTCCTGCGATAAATGCTGCCTTTCTTCTTCTTGAATTTCTAATGAATGCTGGGTTAATGCGTGGTTTTGTTGCTGACTATGATTAAGAACATCAGTCATATGATTAATAGCGATGGCGATATTGTTATATTCCTCGGTTGAAAAATAAGCTAACTTTTTCTGATAATTACCTTTTTCGATGCCTTTTAGGTGTTCAATGATGGTATGAATTGTTTGTAGACTTTTGTTAAAAACAAGATGAACCGATAAAAAAGTGAGTAAAACTAATGAGAATAATAAACTAAAAAATCCCCGTGTTTCTTGCCAAACTTCAGCAATCTCATCCATTGGATTCGCCTGAATGATTAAGGTTAAGGTTTTATTATCAAGCGTTTTGATTTGATACTCAGCTTTAGGGTATTTACTCAGCACTAAATTAATAAACCATCTTGGCGTTGGATCATTTTTTTGATTAGAATTAGCTTGATGAGTCAGGTTAATTATTTTACCAGCGGCTGATTTTAACTGAATCGTTAAATGTCTTGTTTGTTCTAAATTAGGCAATTTAGGCAGCCCATTTAGTTGATATTTTGGGTTATTATCAATGCCCATTTTAATAAGTTGTAAAGCTAGGTTAATAGATGAATCGACTTCTTTAGCAATTGATTGACGTGCCTGCCAGATACCCCCGATTCCTCCGATAAAAAAAATACAAAGGGAAATTAATAAGATTCTAATGCTGATTTGATAACGTAAACTCATTGAATATAGTCTATTCTAATTTTTATTTTAAATCTTAGGAATTTTTCCTTTTCTACGCTTTACCCTATGATTATCTCTCTTTTTTCCTTAAAATTATCGCATTCTATAATTATTTAAATTAAGCCTTCATGAAAACAATTACAAAGAACTTTGTTTTTTTTTCAACTACTCTTATTCTACCCCCAGTTATTGCTAATGAACAAGCGATTGAACTTGAAACAATTGAAGTCATTAGTGTAACGCCTCTACAAGGTAGCAGCGTTGACATTGATAAAATTCCTAGCCAAGTTCAAACAGCAACGGCTGAAGAATTAGAAAAATCACAAAGTCTTTCCTTAGCCGATTATCTTAATCAGCATTTGGGCAGTGTCCATATTAATGAAGCGCAAAATAACCCATTACAACCCGATATTTATTATCGAGGATTTGTCGCCTCTCCCTTACAAGGAATGCCACAAGGTTTATCAGTCTATGTGAATGGCGTGCGTTTCAATGAACCTTTTGGGGATTCCGTTAATTGGGATTTAATTCCAAAAGGCGCGATAGATTCAATTGCGCTTTATCCCGGTTCTAACCCTATGTATGGATTGAATAGTTTAGGCGGGGCATTATCCATTCAAACCAAAACAGGTTTTTCTGCCCCTAAACATCAATTAGAAGTTTATGGCGGCTCTTGGGATCGCCACTCTGAAGAATTAACCAGTGGTTGGAATAACGGTACATGGGGTTATTTTATTGACCTTCATAATTTTGGTGAACAAGGCTGGCGAGATCATTCTCGTTCTTCTGCCAAACAAGTGTTTGGAACACTCAGTTGGCGTAATGACCAGGGGGCTTTAGATTTAACCCTAGCTGCAAATGATAATACCCTTAAAGGCAATGGTGCATCGCCTATTCAGCTTTTTGAACAACAGCGTAAAGCCATTTTCACGCATCCTGATATTACCAAAACCCGAATGCTTTTTGCTGAATTATCAGGAAATTATGATCTTAATGATGACATAACGGTGAGTGCTAATACTTATTTCAGACAAAATCGTATGAGTAGCCTCAATGGTGATGACAGTGACTATGACGAATGTAGCGAAGATGATTCACTATTATGTGATGAAGATGATGAAGCCGTTATTGATATAAATGATAATTTCGTTGACGCAGAGGATGCTGTCGAGGGCGCAACTAATAATACCAGTCAAACTTACATGCGTAGTTATGGTGGATCAATTCAATCAGCCTTTAATCAAGATTTATTTGGACATGAAAATAATTTAGTGGTAGGCGGAAGTTTTGATTATGCGACGGTTCATTTTGAATCGAATACAGAGTTAGCTGAATTATTAGACGACAGAGGAACACGAGGCAGTGGAATTGAAGTTAAAGAAAGTCGCGTGCGTTTAAATACTGCCACAAAAAGTTATAGCTTGTTTTTTAGCGATCATTTTTCAATCACCAAGGCGTTGACGGTAATGATTTCTGGACGTTATAACCATACCCGCTTAACAATGAAAAACCAATTTATAGACGGAGAAGATAAATTGAGTGGTAGCCATAGTTTTGATCGTTTTAATCCAGCCGTAGGATTGACTTATCAAGTAGCAGAGCCTTTAACCCTTTATGGTAGCTATAGTGAATCTTCTCGTGTCCCTACCCCGATGGAATTAAGTTGTGCCGATGAAGATGATCCTTGTAAATTGCCTAATGCCTTTATAGCCGATCCCCCGTTAGCACAAGTTGTTGCCAAAACTTGGGAAGCAGGCTTTAGAGGGAATTTAAGCGAATTAATGGACAAAGGGGATTTGAACTGGAATTTAGGTTTTTTCCATACCACGAATCATAATGATATTATTTTTAATCGGGGTGGGGATAGTATTTCTGAAGGTTTTTTCAGTAACATTGGACAAACGCGCCGTTATGGGATTGAAGCAGGAATGAGCGTTAATTACCCTCGATTATTTAGTGAAATAGATGATTGGAGTTTTTCAACTAATTATACTTATTTGAATGCACGCTTTTTAGATAGTTTCGTCACTCAAAATCCACTTGATAATGATGAAGCATCACTCGTTACACGAGGCGATAGAATCCCAGGCTTACCTGAGCATATATTTAAAGCCAGTGTAGGGGTTGATTTATGGCAACGCTGGTCCATTGCGCTAGATACTTTATACAGTGGAGACCAATTTTTTAGAGGCGATGAAGCCAATGAAACTTCACATTTAGGGGGCTATTGGGTTTTTAATGCACGCACTGAGGTTGAAATTAATAAGTATGTGACTTTATTTGGTAGCGTTAATAATATCTTTGATCGCCAATATAAATCTTTCGGTGTTTATGGCGATGCTGATGAAGTTTTAGGCGATGATTATGATAATGGTCAATTTGTATCGCCTGGTGCGCCTAGGGCGGGTTGGGTTGGAATACGTTTGACACTTTAACGCGATAAGTTGCGCTAAATTATAGGATGTGCTGAGGCACGAAGCGCATCATTCGAGTAAAATAACACGAATGATGCGCCTCCTATCGTCGGCACATCCTATGTAACTCATCTTATCGCGTTAACCCTCTAAAAAGTCTATCGTTTTCCATAAACTTGATAACGTTTAATCATACTATTTGCCCAAACCCTATGCGTTGCTACTTCGCACATAGAATCATTCATTTTAAAAACAGCGGCAGCACTGTCATCTAAAATAGCTTGAGCAACAATTAAATCGGCTTCTTTTACTTGATAGCTTTGTTCTATTTCTATAATTTGTTGCGGATGAATAGCCGTTTTTCCAATTAAACCACAGCTAATATCATGCAAAGTTTCTTGTGCTAACAAACTCGGATTATTTAAATGTTCAAATACAGGGGCTGTCAGCTCAAACCCATAAGGTTTAAAAGTATTAATTAATTGGTAAATCACTTGCCCTAAAGGGGTTTCATACACCGTTTTGTCTTTTGTTCGCCGTAAACCTAAATATTGTAGTAAATCATTACCACCAATTCGCAAAGCTAATATTTCTTGTTGATAATTTTTAGTAATTAAATCATCACGTAAAGCAGACATTTTTGCTTGCTCAAAAACGGCTTTAGTCTCCAACGTTGGCATATTTTTAAAACCTTTACCAACGACTAAAGAGAAATAATCATCTACATTACTTATATCCAATTTAGGAAAAACAAAGCCTGTAATGCGTTCAATACCTTGGAATTTGAGCAGTGTTTTTAAAATATCAGGATTACGTACTCGAATAAAATGTAATTTCTGACTAAGTTCTAATTGAGGTAATAATTGACTAATATTGAGAAGTGCTGACGCTATATCTTTAGCATGTATTGAATCTTCAGTACAAAATATCATTGAGCGACATTGGGGATATTTATAACCATTTGCAATTTCAGCCAAATTAGTTTTAATTGCAGGAATATAGAGTGTCGCCCCCAATTCAATGGCTTCAATCATAATTTATTTCCTTAATAATTGATACGGCTTGGTAAGGTATCATTGAATCTTCAATCACTTTAACCCCCTTTTCCTTTGCCAATAACACAAGGTGCTGAGTCTGGTTTGCATTGATATCTTTTAAGATGAGTAAATCAGGAACACGGCGTAACAAGACTCGCGTTGCCTCTCCTATTCCAGGCTTAATAAGATTAACGTTATTAATATTATAATTGAATTTTATTTTTTTAATGAAATTAACAGATTGCTGTTGTATTTTTTGCTTGTTATGTCGATCACTTTGGAAACTAACTTGTTTTTTAGGGACATTCATTATTTCATCAACGGCAAGTAGGGTTTTTTCAATAAACCACCGACTTAAATCTGCCTTTAAAAATTCTTGATAATAAATACAACCATGAAAGTCATCTTTTTTAAGATAATTTTGATTAAAAATTGAACGACTAATTAATCCTGAAATAGTTGAATTTAACAGGCTGGAGGGAACTAAATAATCATCAAAACTTGCGGTAACCGCAGCAACGCCTGCAATATCATGCAATACATATAAATCTGAACTAATTTCAATTTGGTTTTTGTGATTGAACTCAGTGATACTTTTATTTAACGTTTGAGTGATAACCCCTTTTCCTGTCCAGCCATCAATAAAAGTAAATCCAGCTACGTTAGAATGTTGCTGAATAATAGTCTGTAATGCATTAGTATCAATGCCTCTATCTCGAATAATTGAAATAGAATAATGGTGGCAAATTCGGTTAAATTGCTGCTGTAAGATTCGTTTTAATAATACGCCAATAGGCGTTCCTGCTCGCGCCAATGAAATTAAAGTAATTTCACCTGACTTATATTCATTAATTTTTAGGGCAAGGGTGATTAAATCAGTGGCTAGGCGTAAGCGATTTTGTGAAAATATTTGTTGAAATAACTTTAAATAAGCATCAGACGGTAAAGATTCATAGGTAATCATTTCGCTATAATGATAATCACCACTCTGAATCAAGCGTTCTTTTTCTACGATGGGGGTGTTTTTAATTTCAATGGGTTTTAATAAAATATGAACATCATCTATGGCATAACTTCCTGAAAAAATGGGCATAAATATTTCCTTTATTTGTTCTAATTACGCATCTGCCAATTTATACTACAAATATGTTTCACTTTATTTGAGTCAGGTAACCTATTTCTAATAAGGCATATAACATAAAACAAATAAGTCTCGATTTATAGTCTCCTTTATTTATCCTCTTTTCACAAGATAAACCTACTGACCAATCAATAACCATGCCATTCTTTGCGGCATATTGTCGCGTGACAATATGCCGCATTCTTATTTAGAGCCAACATTGTTAAAGTTCTTTATAGTTCTACAACTCATCATTTTATAAGGAAAATTGAATGCGTAAGTCACGTGTTGGAAAATTTATATGGATTTCCAGTATTTTTTTTTCATTAGTTATCTCAGTCTCTGCAAATGAGGATGAAGAAAATTTCTTTGACACCCCTTTAGAAGAAATTTTAGCCATTCCTCTTGATGTTAATGCCGTTAATATTTTAGAGGCTCATATTCATAAGAAAAATGAATGGATGGTGGGTTATCGTTTTATGCATATGGGAATGCAAGGTAATTTATCGGCTGAAAAACAAATTAGTAATGCAGATGTTTTGAAAAAATATATGATTGTGCCAACTTCAATGGATATGGAAATGCACATGGCATCATTGATGTATGCACCGACTGATGATTTAACGCTAATGGCAATGATTCCCTATCAACGTAATTCAATGACTCTGATTAATCGAATGGGAAAACGCTTTACCACTAAATCAGCAGGTTTGGGTGACTTAAAATTGATGATTAATACGGTGGCATTTAGAACGAAATGGGATCAACATATAATTAGTCTTAAGGGAGGAATCAGTCTTCCGACAGGATCAATTAACAAACGTGATGATACCCCAATGGGCTTGGATCAAAAACTTCCCTACCCTATGCAACTAGGCTCTGGAACATTCGATTTTTTACCTGGTATTAGTTATGCAGGTTTAACACGCGATTGGGGCTGGGGGGCTCAAATGATAGGAACTATTAGGACAGGCAAAAATAGCGATCACTATCGTTTAGGTGACAATTTAGATAGTTCTTTATGGGTTTCTCGTATTTGGGATAATTGGATTAGTACTTCATTACGAATGAATGGACAGTGGTGGGGGGATATTAAAGGCGCAGACCCGGAGTTAAATGTAAATATGGTGCCTACCGCTAATCCTGAGATCAGAGGGGGAAAACGTATAGATTTACTTTTATCTGTTGAGTTGTACGCCCCTCAAGGTGTGTTAAAAGGACAGCATTTAGGGGTAGAAATTGGTCTGCCTGTTTATCAATCATTGGATGGACCTCAATTAGAAATGGATTGGAAAATATCGGCGGGGTGGCAATGGACATTCTAGCTAAAAAAATAATGACGCGTCTTTCTATGGCATCATTGCTAGTGCTGTTATTTGCAACAGGCTCAATTGCAAGTATTGCAGAAAATTATAAAGCGACTCAAAAGCAGAAAGTTATTGCGGGGGCAGTTTATAAGTTTATTAAATTTATTGAATGGGAAAATTCAACGAGAGAAACAGCAGAAAACTTTAATTTATGTTTACAACGTTATGATCCTGCATTTACTCCCTTAACAAAACGTAAAGTTCAAAATAAAATGATTAAGCTTCGTTTACTTGATAAAGAAAAATTTACAGGACATTGTGATGTTTTATTTCTTAATGCAGAGAAAAATAATACCATAGCATTACTAAAAGAATTCAAAGACAAATCTGTATTAACGATTAGTGAACAAATAGGGTTTGCTTCCCAAGGCGGGATTATTGAGTTAGGTAACCATAATAACCGTCTGACTTTTTCTATTAATTTACTCTCGGCTAAAGCCAATAATCTGAATATAGGTTTTCAATTATTATCACTTGCCAATCATGTCATTAAAAATTAAACGTCCCCATTGTTCAATTAGTCAAAAATTATTGCTGCTAATCACCAGTATTACGGCAACGGCGTTATTATGTGCTAGTATCGCAACTGTTTATGGTGGTCGTCAGTTGTTACTTGAACGATTACAAGAAGATATGGAAACCTTTGCTGAACTAACTGCAATGAATAGCTCTGCTGCAGTCATGTTTGAGGAGGAAAGTGGAGCGCAAAAAATGTTGGCCAATTTACACAGTGATCCCAGTATTATTACTGTGGCACTTTATAAAGCGGATAACCAATTATTAACCCATTATATTCGCCAAGGGACAGAAACCATTCCCCCTCATCATTTGCCAGAACCCAGCACAATAGTCAGTGAAAAAAGTATTCGTATTATTCAATTGATTAACGTTGACAATGAAAAAGTAGGGGGGATTTATATTGAATCCGATTTTAGTCGTTTAGATGCCGTGACTCTAAAATTAGTTTATGTTTTGGTTATTATCAGTTTCAGCGTTTTATTATTAGCGATGCTATTTTCTGTACGCTTACAACGATTGATTACACGTCCTATTCTTAGACTAACTAAAATCACCAAAAATGTAACTCGTACGCGTGATTTTAGTAAACGTGCAGTTAAAACAGGACAAGATGAAGTCGGTACTTTAATTGATGGTTTCAACCACATGATGGATGAAATTGAATCACGTGACCGAATTTTACAACAAAATAATCATGAACTAGCCATCGCTCGACAAGATGCAATTGATGCCTCAGAAGCTAAGGGAAATTTTTTGGCTAAAATGAGTCATGAAATTCGCACCTCTATGAATGGGGTGCTAGGGATGTTAGAATTATTAGATGATACTTTACTTCAAGATGAACAACAAGACTTTGCAAGAACCGCACGTAATTCAGCTTCTGCACTACTTAATGTCATTGATGATGTCCTTGATTTTTCTAAAATTGAAGCCGGCTGTTTAGAAATTGAAAACATTGACATGGAGTTATTGCCTTTATGTGAAGATGTCAGTGCTTTATTAGCAGAGAAAGCGCATAACAAAGGCATTGAATTAACTTGTTTTGTGCATTCTGATGTTCCTTCTATCATCGTTAGTGATCCAACCCGATTAAGACAAGTTTTATTAAATTTAATTAGTAATTCAATTAAATTTACCTCACAAGGTGAAGTTGGCTTACAAGTGTCACTCCTTGAAACCTGCGAAGATATGTTAACGCTTAAATTTGCAGTCAATGATACAGGGATAGGAATTAGCCCCGAACAACAGCATAAACTTTTTAATGCTTTTAGTCAGGTAGATGTTTCCACAACCCGTCAATTTGGGGGAACAGGATTAGGACTCTCTATTTGTAAACAATTAGTTGAGCTAATGCACGGAAGTATTCATGTCGATAGTGAAGCTGGAAAAGGGGCTACCTTTTGGTTTCAATTACAAGTTAAGCTTTCAGAGCTTAATAGTTCTAATGATAAACTTAAATCAATTAATAACAAAAAAATATTAATTGTTGATGATAATGAAACCAGCCGTCTTATTTTAGAATATTATTGTCAGAATTGGGGCATAGATTATTCCAGTTATGGTCAAACAAAAACTGCCTTGGATGTTTTAAGTCAAGATTCAGAACAAATCTTTGATGGGGCAATTATTGATGCACAAATGCCAGAAATGGATGGAATGCAATTAGCCACTAAAATTCGTAGCCATGTGCTTTATTCACAATTACCTATCCTCATATTAGCTTCAACAACCCGTCCAATATTAACTCAAAGTATAGATGCTTCTCTTATGAAGCCTGTCCGTCAAAGCTCCCTTTTCAAAAGTTTGACCAAACTCTTGCTACTTCGTGAACCTTTACTTTTTTCTGAGAATAAAGAAGTTTTACCCGTATTTAAGGCTCATGTTTTATTAGTTGATGATAATAGTGTTAACCAAAAAGTCGCTTATAATTTTTTACAAAAATTAAAAATTACTGCTGATATTTGTGATAACGGTGAAGAGGTATTGACAATGATTCGACAACATCATTATGACCTTGTTTTTATGGATTGTCATATGCCTGTTATGGATGGTTACCTTGCAACACAAGCGATTAGAAAAGCAGAAAATAAAGATAGTTTGCTACGCTCTCATTTAACTATTGTAGCAATGACGGCTAATGTATTGGCTGGTGAAAAAGAAAAGTGTCTTAAGGTTGGAATGGATGATTATTTACAAAAGCCTGTGCAACTAGAAAATCTTATTAAAATAATACAACAATGGCTACCTAAAAAACAGCAGTGTTTAAAAAATGATTCTCCAGAGGTTAAAAAAGCATCAATTCACAATAACTTATTAGAGAACAATGCTAAAAAACTTCATATGGAATACGCTTTGTATAAAGAATTATTAAATGATTTTTATCGAGAGCATAAGCAAACTGCTGAAGGAATTAAAGGTTTATTAGCAAACAATGAGTATGAATCAGCTATGTTATATTTACATCGTCTTAAAGGGACAGCGGGAAACCTTGGTTTTCAAACTATTTTTGACATAGCGACTTCGATTGAACAAAAAATATTAACCCAAGCCAATAAACAAGAATTATTAGAAATATTTATCGAGTTTACAAATGAAACAGATGCGGTAATGAAAATTATTAGTAAAGAAAATTCTAAAATATTAATCAGTAAAGCTAAAGCTCAAGTAGAGCAAAGGGAAGTACTCCAACTTGATGAAATTTTATCTCAATTCAGAGCTAATCTTCTCAGTCACAATTACGCAGCAAAGCAGGATTATCAAAATCTTGCCTTACTTTTACAAGAAAAAGAATATGGCAGCCTAATGCAGCAGATTGAATCTGCAATTAATCAATTAAATTATCAACAAGCCTACGATTGGTTAAATAAAATTGAGGCTTTAGTTAAGAAAACAGAGGTTGAAGATGGTTAGAAGTACTATTTTAGTAGTTGATGATGATCCTTTGAATGTGAAGCTACTAATGAATATTCTTGAGGCAGACTATGAATTATTATTTGCACTAGATGGAAAAAAAACCATTGAATTAGCCAAACAGCAGCAACCTGATTTGATTTTATTAGATGCCATTATGCCTGAACAAAATGGCTATCAAACTTGTGAGTTATTAAAAAAAGACCCTCTTACAGAGGAAATTCCTATTATTTTTATTAGCTCTTTATCTGATGATGACGATGAAGCAGCGGGGCTAAAATGTGGAGCAATAGATTACATTACTAAGCCTATTAATACTGCGATTGTTAAAACCCGAATTTTTAATCACTTAGAATTAAAACATACCCGTGATTTATTAAAACAGCAAAGTAGTATTGACCCATTAACAGATATTGCTAATCGGCGTTGTTTTGATGAAACTTTATTACAAGAATGGCAAGCTATGCAGCGTAAAAAAGAATCACTGGGTATTATCATGATTGATATTGATTATTTTAAATCATTTAATGATTATTATGGTCATGCGGCAGGTGATGCGTGTTTAAAACAAGTCGCTGTTACGATGAAAACCATTATTGCAAGACCTTATGATTTATTAGCACGTTATGGGGGCGAGGAATTTGTTTGTATTTTGCCTAACACATCAAAAGAGGGAACTTATCATGTTGCTGAAAAACTATGCAAGGCGATAGAAAAACTCGCAGTCCCTCATAGTCAATCTCAAATAAGTGATGTTGTTACCATTAGCTTAGGTTGTGCGACTATGCTTTCAATAGACGAACAATTATCATCAGATTTTATGATTATCGTTGATGATGCGCTTTATCAAGCAAAAAAAGAAGGTCGAAATCGTGTTATTGTCGTTAATTAATAGGGTATTGTGGAGTGAAAAACAAGTTTTTCACTCCAAATTTATGCAGCCTTTACTACAAATCATACATTAGGCTATTTCCTGAATCTCTTGCATTCACTTTTTTAGGTTTATTTTGATCTAACCTTTCTTGAGCATAATGACTAATCATGTGATCCCAACTATCAAACTGTTCATATTTCTCATACCCCTCATTTTTTCGTTTTTGATACAATTCTTTGCCCAATTCAGTTAATTCTTCTGGAGTTTTACCTCCGACTGTATCTAAAAAAGCGTCTTTATTTTTAATTTCATCACGTAAAGCCCAAAAAGAAAGTTCAAATTCTATACGCTGTTCTGTAGGGAGACGATTTTTAATGTAATTGACTGAACGATAAGCCCCCTTCATACTACGACCACTTACCTCATTACCTTTACTACAACTAAACAAGGAAAGGGTTGCAATAAAAATAACTAGCATGGAAATTTTTTTCATTTATTCATCCTCAAAAAATTATTAAACTACTTTGTTAAAATAGATTGATATAATTATTAGTTACACTACAAACCAAAGTAAAATACACGGGTATTATAAACCTAAGCTTACTGTTTATGCTGAAATTTATCTCTCTTTTAAGACAACGTTATCAAACACTTTTATCTCAATTAGATAATAAAAGTGCGCATGCCATTACCTTTCAGCAACGTCATGAACAACTTATTTTTGCAGAAGCCTTTATCCGTAAAGGTGAGCTTTTAAACGCAGATTTTAAGTTGCCGTTGCAAATAGCGGTCATAGGTCCGACCCAAGCAGGTAAAAGCTCTGTTTGTAATTTACTGTTAAATAATAATTTAGCAGGGGTGAGTGCATTAGCAGGTTATACCGTTCATCCCCAAGGGTTTTGTGCAGGGGTTTCATTAGCCGCATCAACGGCACTACAGCATTATTTTGGTCGCTATCAGCAATTAAGACCGAGTGAACTAAGCCATAACCGCTATGATTGCTTTGCTTTATCTGAAAATTTAGAGGATGCGTCCTTACTTCCCCCTTGTATTTTATGGGATACCCCTGATTTTGACTCTATCAATGCCCCTGATTATAAAGAGGGAGTTATTCGTACCATTGCTTTAGCTGATATTATCGTTTTAGTTCTAAGTAAAGAAAAATACGCAGATCAATCAGTTTGGGAAATGATGACAATGATCGAAGCGTTTAATCAGCCGACATTAATTTGTGTTAATAAATTGCCTGAGGATTCTGAAAATCTAATTATTCGCTCACTCAAACAAAAATGGCAACAGGCACGGAGTGATATTTTTCCTGATGTAATGCCATTGTTTTATCATAAACAAACAGGAAAACCATTTTGGCAACCTGAAAATGAAAAGCTTATTTATCAATTAGCAAAAAAAGCGGTTAAACGTAATCATTTTCGCTATCAGACTAATCTTATTCATCAACATTGGTCAACGTGGTTAGCCCCTGTTATCGGAGAACATCAAGCGGCTGAGGAGTGGCAACGACTGGTTTCAAAACAAATTGATCAAGCACTCATAGGGTATCAAAATAATTATCTCAATCACCCTCATTATTATGATACGTTCCAGCAGGCTTTAATTGAATTACTTAATTTATTGGAAATTCCAGGGATAGCTAAAGTATTAACTAAAACCCGCCGTGTATTGACCTGGCCTGTCAGAAAATTATTAAGTTTAAAAAAGTCGCATCGTCTAGGGGTTTATCAATCACAAGAATTAGTATTACTTAATCAGCAAGCCGAGCATTTATTAATTCAACTAAGTGAACGTCTTTTAGATAAAATAGACACAGAAAGTCGTAAAAATAGTTGGTGGAAAGAAAATTATCGTTTACTAAGATCACAGCGAAATGAGATGCTTGAAGCCTTTAAACAGCAGGCAGATATTTATCATCAATCTTTTCAACAAGATGTTGAGGCTACAGCACGACAGTTGTATAAAAAGTTACAACAAAAACCCTTAATTTTAAATAGTTTACGCACAACACGTATTAGTGCAGATGCCGCAGCCATTGCTTTAGTTATTCAAACAGGCGGCATTGGTTTACATGATCTTGTGATTACGCCTGCGATGTTATCGTTAACGTCTCTTTTGACTGAAACCGCCCTCGGGGGTTATATGAGCAAAACCGAAACACAATTAAAACAGCACCAATTTGAAACCGTTAAGCAACAACTTTTTCTGGATTGTTTACAGCACTGGCTTTATAAATTACCCGAACAAATGATGGATAATCATCACTTTAACATTTCTCCTGAGCAGTTAGCCGCTGCCGAAAAACAGCGTGTAGAAAAAAAACATGGATTACGATTACTCTAAGTTAGTACAACAAAGTAAAGATTGGGCTTTGCAGTTGGTTGACAGTCACTGGCTGGCGGCAGAAGAACTGGATTTTTTACTAACATTGGAGAGTAGATCGCCAGAATCATTATTAACATCAATTGATGCTCGTCCATTAATTGTAGCTTTTATGGGCGGAACAGGGGTTGGCAAAAGTACCTTATTGAATCGTTTGGCAGGTAAAACCATTGCCAGAACGGGCATAGAAAGACCCACATCACATGAAGTTACCTTATACCATCATCAATCACTATCGCTGCAAAATTTACCCTCTAAACTCCCACTGGATAAAATTAAAACCTCTCAGCATAGTGACATTGCCCATCAAAATATTATTTGGATTGATATGCCAGATTTTGATAGCACCGAGTTGGCGAATAAACACCTTGTTTTACAATGGCTACCGCATATAGATGTTTTAATTTACGTGGTCAGTCCTGATCGTTATCGTGATAATCAAGCTTGGCAATTATTATTGGCAGAAGGACAAAATCATGGTTGGTTATTTGTTTTAAATCAATGGGATTTGGGGCAACAGGCACAATATGATGATTTTAAACAACAATTAACACAAGCAGGTTTTAATCATCCGCTTGTTTTTCGTAGTAGTTGTATTGAGCAAACAGATGATGAATTTATTCCATTGCTAGAAAGTATTAAGGCTCTTGCAACGAAGCAAAGCGTAAAGCAATTAGAACAACATAACTTACAGGTAAAAAAACAGCAATTAAAGCATAAGCTGCAACACTATTTACCGCTATTAGGCGCGGCTCAAGATTTTGCGACATTAAACCAAAACTGGCAACAACAATGGCAACAAACTGAGGTGATATTAGCTAAAGGTTTTGCTTGGGAATTAACGCAATATGCCCATCAGTACGCTGAAAAAGATGCCCAATTATTAGCCAAAAAAAATCCACTTTATCTCTGGGATTCATGGGCGCAAAATCGTTTTGACGATACTTTAGATGAATTAATATTAACGGCTGACCAGTTAAAGCTTGCAACCATTCCTTTACGGGAAAGTTTAAAGCCCATACGAACTCATATTAGCCAGATTATTGATCCGCAAGTTGAATTGAGTTGTCGGCAAGCATTGGTAAACCCTGGTCACACGTTCCATAGATTTTTATTAAAATTTAGTCGTTTTTGTGAAATTGTATTACCCTTGATTACAATGGGCGTTGTAGGTTACCAATTGTTATTAGGTTTTTACCAAGGGGCGCAGGACAAGCAAGATTATTTAGGGTTAGATTTTGCTATCCATAGTTTATTATTAATTCTGATTAGCTGGTTGTTACCTTCTTTTATTCATAAAAAAATGCAGCCTTCAATTGAAAAAGCGGCATTAAAAGGGCTTAAACAAGGGGTAAGCATTGCTTTTGAAAAAATCGCTGATGAAGTAAGTTTAGTTCTGGAAGGAATGCAGCAACAACAGCAACAGTTTATAGACATTTTAACAATGACGATTGAGCAATGTAATCAAGAAAATAGGCAAACAACAGAAAAGTCAGCAGAGTTATCCAGAATTTTAATTGATGAAATTGACCACTAAACTTTTATTTCTAAGCAAGGTCTATATAACTGCGTAGAGTGGGTATAGTCCTCCTCTACGCATTAAATTTATTTCTTTTAACAAGGTTTTTTATGTTAATCAATATTGGTATCGCCGCTTTATTTATGATTGTTCTCGGCATTGTGCTTGCCGCTATTTTAGCGATTGCTAATAAAAAATTATTTGTTTACGAAGACCCTCGAATAGATGCAGTTGATGAAATGCTACCTCAAGCCCAGTGTGGTGCGTGTGGAACGCCCGGTTGTCGCCCTTTTGCAGAAGCTGTCGTTTCAGGGACTAAAAATCCTGCCGCCTGTACCGTTAATACCCCTGAAGGCAATGAAGAGATAGCGACTTTTATTGGTGTTGATATGGGCGATCATGAAAAAGTGGTGGCGCGTCTAGCTTGTGCTGGGGGAACGCATGTAGCACGTACGCGTGCAAAGTACGAAGGTATGCAATCTTGTCAGGCAGCTGCTGCGGTTGCTGGGGGAGGAAAAGGTTGTAATTGGGGATGTTTAGGATTAGCCGATTGTGCAGTGGTTTGTGATTTTGATGCCATCTATATGGATGAGCATGGTTTGCCGATTGTTATTGAAGATAAATGTACCGCTTGTAATGATTGCATTGTCGTTTGTCCTAAAGATTTATTTTCATTACAACCTGTAAGTCATAAATTATTTGTCGCTTGTAAGAGTCTTGCAGAAGGCGATGTCGCAGAAGAAGATTGTGATGTCGCGTGTACCGCTTGTGAACGTTGTGTAAAAGATGCGCCAGCGGGATTAATTGAAATTAAAAATAATTTAGCGATAATAGATTATTCTAAATATACAGATTTTGAAGTGGATAGAACCCCAATAGAACGTTGCCCAACAGGCGCGATTGTTTGGATAGATAGTGCTTTAGGTACAACCCGTTCAAGTACAGGTAAAGAATCTAAAAAAATTCTACGAACCGAGTCTTTACCTTTAGGTTAAATATTGAGAGAAAAAATAATGACTAAAATAACCCAATTATCCCAATTGGATTTAGAGAAAGATTATTCTTATGCCGATTATCTAACTTGGCAATTTGATGAAGCCGTTGAATTAATCAAAGGTAAAATCATGTTAATGTCACCGGCATCGAATGTGAAGCATCAGAGCATCGTGACTGATTTAGGTCGGGTTTTATCAAATTATTTTTATAAAAAGCCGTGTAAATTATTTTACGCACCCTTTGATGTCAGTTTATATGACCGTAAAAAATCCTTAGTGGCTAATAAAGAAATACAAAGTGTGGTTCAGCCTGATTTATGTGTTATTTGTGATACTTCAAAATTGAATGAACAAGGTTGTGTTGGCGCACCTGATTGGGTGATTGAAATTTTATCTAAAGGCAATTCAAAAAAAGAAATGCAGCTTAAATATAATTTATATGAAGAAAGTGGCGTTTTAGAATATTGGATAATATATCCCTATGAAAAAGCACTCCACCAATTTGTTTTTGATAATGTTTCTGGAAAATATCAATTACAAGGCATGTTTTCTGATGATGATAGTATTAGTCCTCATGCCTTTCTAGACTTAAAAATCGACTTGAATGAAGTTTTTGATAATTAATGATTGCTGATATTTGGATAGTCGCCACACTCTTAGTCATCACCTTAATATTACTGGCAAGCAATCGTTACTCGGCAGATAACGTTTTAATTTCCTCCCTTAGCTGTTTACTTATTTTAGGAGTTTTAACCCCTAATGAAGCTTTGGTTGGTTTCTCTAATCCAGGAATGTTTACAATTGCAATCCTTTATGTGGTGGTTGCTGGATTACGAGAAACAGGCACTGTCGCTTGGTTAAGTCGTTTATTATTAGGCAAGCCTAGAAGTCAATCAATGGCATTAATACGCTTATTATTACCTGCTGCTACTATGAGTGCAATTATTAATAATAGCCCAGTGGTTGCTATGTTTACAACTGCAGTGCAAGATTGGTGTAAACGCTCAGGTTTCAAAGCTTCTAGATTTTTGTTGCCCTTGAGTTATATCTCTATTTTAGGTGGAACTTGTTCTTTAATTGGCACAAGTACCAATTTAGTTATTGATGGATTAATGCGTCAATCGGGTTTCCCAGGCTTTAGTTTATTTGAATTATCTGCTGTTGGTATCCCTATTACTCTCGTAGGTTGTCTTTATTTATTAACGATTGGGCAAAAGATTTTACCTGATAAAGCAAGCGCAACAGAGCAATTTAAAGATGTGCGTGAATATTTACTTGAAATGTATGTAGAGGAAGGTTGTGAATTAGCTAATCAAAGTATTGCTGATGCAGGATTACGTAACCTTCCAGGGTTATATTTAGTTGAAATTGTTAGGGGAAAACAATTATTTCCAGTTATTTCACCAAGTACAGTGATACAAACAGGTGATCACTTGATTTTTGCTGGTGCGGTTGAGTCGGTGGTTGAATTACGGCGGATTCGGGGTTTAAAAGTTGCCACTCAACAATTATTTAAACTTGATGGTCAACAGCAGGAACGACGTTTATTTGAGGCTGTTGTGTCAGGAGAATCACCAGTTATTGGCGTTAATATTCGTAAAACTCGTTTTAGACATCGCTATAATGCCGTGGTACTTTCAGTTTCCAGAAATGGACAACGACTTAAAGGTAAAGTTGGTGATATTTGCTTACAAGCAGGAGATACTTTACTAATTGAAGCTGAAAAAGGGTTTCTATTTAAATATCGTAATAATCGAGATTTTTTACTGATTAGCAAGTTAGAAAATTCAGCTCATATTCGGCATACACACGCTCCTAGAGCGATTATTATTATGCTGTTAATGCTGGTGTTAACTGTTAGTGGGTTGATGACTATTCTCCAGTCGGCTTTGCTGGCAACAGGAGCTATGTTATTAACAGGTTGTTTAACCTTAGAAAATGCCCAAAAAGATATTAATTATTCAGTTTTAATTGTAATTGCCTGTGCTTTCGGACTAGGCGCTGCGGTACAAAAAGTTGGGTTGGCCAGCTTACTTGCTGAACAGGCATTATTATTATCGGATAATAACCCATGGTTTTTATTGATTTTTATTTATATTGTCACTACAGTTTTAACAGAAATAATCACAAATAATGCCGCTGCTATTATAATGTTTCCCATTGCCATGAGTGGTGCAGCAACGTTAGCGGTCAGTGAAACCCCTTTTGCTGTTGTAGTAATGATCGCCGCATCTGCAAGTTTTATAACTCCGATTGGTTATCAAACTAATTTAATGGTTTATGGGCCAGGTGGTTATCGGTTTAGTGATTATTTAAAATTGGGATTGCCACTTAGTTTAATCACCGCCGTTACCGCATTATGGTTAATCCCCCAAATATGGGCTTTTTAAAATAATAGGAGTCATCTAATGACAATAACAGCACACGGCGGACAATTAATTAATTTATATGTTAATGAAAAACAAATTGCCGCTGAAAAAGAAAAAACTAAAGATAGCCCTTCGTGGACTTTATCAACACGCCAGATTTGTGATTTAGAATTATTATTAAACGGGGCATTTTCTCCGTTAACTGGTTTTTTAACTGAAGATGATTATCATTCGGTTTTAGAAACCATGCGCTTGAAAAATGGCATCTTATGGCCAATGCCAATTACATTGGATGTTGATGAAAAATTTGCAGCAGCAATTAAGCTAGGACACAATATTGCTTTAAGAGACCCAGAGGGGGTTTTAATTGCCAATATGGCAGTCACTGATTGTTGGAAAGCCGATAAAACACGCGAAGCAGAATTATTTTTTACCACTACGGATGACTCACATCCTGGGGTTCATTATTTATTCAATGAAGCAAATACGCATTATTTAGGGGGAAAATTAACAGGAATAACGCCTCCTTTTCACTATGATTTTCAAGAATATAGACAGTCACCTGCACAATTACGGGCTTATTTTAAAAGTATAGGCTGGGATAAAGTGATTGCTTTTCAAACGCGAAATCCTGTTCACCGCGCTCATGTCATCATGATGAAACGTTTAATGGCAGCGCATCAAGCTAATGTCGTTATTCATACGGCGGTAGGGCTAACAAAACCGGGTGATATAGATCATTATAGCCGTGTTCGTTGTTATAAAAGAATTTTGAATTATTATCCTAAAGATTCTGCTTTATTACGCTTATTCCCTTTAGCGATGCGAATGGCAGGGCCTAAAGAAGCGTTATGGCAATCAATTATTCGTCAAAATTATGGCTTTAGCCATTTTATTGTCGGGAGAGATCATGCAGGGCCTGGACGCAGTAATTTAGGGGGCGATTTTTATGATGTCAAAGCAGCGCAACAATTAGTTTCACAGTATCAAGATGAATTAGCCATTAAAATTCTACCCGCCCCTTTTCTACTTTATGCCCCAGAAAGAGAGGAGTTTTGTGAAGAAAATCAGCTTCTCAAGGGAGAAACAGGACTTTATTTATCGGGTGCAGAACTTAGAAATATTTTACAAAAAGGAGAGACTATTCCTGCTTGGTTTGCCTACCCTGAAATTATTGACGAATTACACCTAACGCTACCAGCCCGTTCTAAACAAGGCGTGACAATTTTTTTTACAGGCCTTTCAGGCTCAGGAAAATCAACAATAGCTAATGGTATTTTGGTTAAGTTTTTAGAATATGGAGGACGTAAAGCCACCTTGTTAGATGGTGATGTTGTTCGTAATATGCTATCAAGTGAACTCAATTTTAGCAAAGAACACCGAGATTTGAATGTATTGCGTATTGGTTATGTGGCGAGTGAAATAACTAAAAATGGCGGCGTTGCTATTTGCGCCCCTATTGCTCCCTATACCCGTACTCGGCGCAATGTTCGTAAAATGATAGAACAGCTAGGGTCTTTTATCGAAATTCATGTATCAACCCCAATAGAAACTTGTGAATCACGAGATCGTAAAGGGCTTTATGCACAAGCTAGGGCTGGGAAAATAAAAGGTTTTACAGGGATTGATGATCCTTATGAAATCCCTGAAAATGCAGAATTATCTATAGACACATCAAAATATAGTACCGAAGAAGCTGTAGCTAAAATTTGGGAAAAAATAATTGAAATTGGGGTTGTTTAACAAAATAACCTCTTTCCTCTGTTTATTGGCAATCAATGAATTTATTTGATTTTTAATAGTCTGTTTCTTAGCTTAGAAATAAGAATTTAATAATTAAAATCAGTTACAAGGAGTATTTTACTTGGCAAAATTACAAGACATCACTAGCCCTATGACCTCATTAGAGCGACGCGCAACTTTTTCTTTAGCCAGTATATATGCGTTACGAATGCTGGGATTGTTTATGATTCTCCCCGTATTATCACTTTTTTCTGAACAATTAGAGGGAGCGACCCCCCTATTAATTGGCCTTGCTATTAGTATCTATGGACTCAGCCAAGCCTTATTACAAATTCCATTTGGTTTATTATCAGATAGATTTGGACGTAAAAAAATCATCATTATTGGGTTAATTTTATTTTCAGCAGGGAGTTTAGTGGCAGCAGTTTCTACAACTATTTACGGGGTTTTATTAGGTAGGGCTTTACAAGGATGTGGTGCAATTGCCGCAGCCATTATGGCGCTCCTAGCCGATTTAACCCAAGAAGTTCATCGTACTAAAGCCATGGCAACCATCGGTGCAAGTATTGGAATTTCCTTTGGTGTCGCTATCACTTTAGGCCCTGTACTTGCCGCTTACATTGGTATACAAGGCATTTTTTACTTAACTGCTATTTTGGCAGTCATTGCTATTTTTGTGGTGCTTTTTATTGTCCCTAACCCACAAAAATCTATTGTCCACTGTGATGCAGAAGTCGTCCCTACTCAAATTAAACATGTTTTAAAAAACACCGATTTATTACGTTTAAATTATGGAATATTCATTCTACATTTAATTTTAACCGCAAGTTTTGTGGTATTACCGTTATTAATTCGAGAAGCAGGATTAGATGCAGAACGACATTGGCAAGTTTATTTACCCATTTTAATCACCTCAATGGCAGTCATTATTCCTTTTATTATTTTGGCAGAAAAAAAGCGTCAAATGAAAAAAGTTTTTATTGGGGCAATTTTAACCTTAGTGATTGCAAATTTTTCTTTAAGCTATTTTTATGAAAACTTAACTCTATTAATTGGTTTATTATGGTTATTCTTCTGTGGTTTCAATTTATTAGAAGCGACTCTACCCTCACTCATTTCCAAAACAGCGCCCGGTGATTTAAAAGGCACAGCAATGGGGGCGTATTCCAGCTCACAATTTATGGGTGCTTTTTTAGGGGGGGTTACAGGCGGTTGGTTATATGGAGAATATGGCGCACAAGCCGTATTTTTATGTACGGGCATTGCTGCTGCAAGCTGGGTGCTTGTTGCATTATTTATGCGAACACCTTGTTATCTAGCTAATTTATTAATTTCATTGGAGACAGTTGATAATGAGCAAGCCAGTCAATTTAGTCATGAGTTATTAGCCATTGATGGCATAGCTGAGGCACGATTACATTTTGAAGAAAATACCGCCTATTTAAAAGTAGATAATCAAGTATTAAATAAAATGCATTTACAAGAACTATTATCTCGGTGGTCAAAAGAATAAAATTTTACATTTAATTTTTCTAGAATTATAAAGTTCCAGTTTTTCCAACAATATATGTACCTTCAAGTTAACTAAATGAGCATTTTTATCGACGCTATTCTATTCCCGTCATGACAAACCCTGCCCAATAATAAGGATGTTTGAAGTTAGGATTTTGAATAAATTCTTGTTGGGTTTTTTGTAAGGCTTGTTGTGCAGGTGTGCCTGTTAAATAATATTGGTAAAATTTTTCCATAAATTTTTGTGTGCCATAATCTGAAATATTCCATAAGGTGGATAACACAGATTTTGCGCCTGCTTCTTGGAAAGCTCGGTTTAAGCTGTATACGCCTTCACCTATTTTTATCTCGCCTAATCCTGTTTCACAGGCGGATAGTACCACTAAGTCTGTACCTTCTAAATCTAAGGCTAAGACTTCTAAGGCGGTGAGGATGCCATCGGTGGTTTCATTTTCACGTTTTCCTTGGAGACCATCATTGGCATAACTTAAGGCGAGTCCTGAGCGGGTTAAGGGGTTGTCGATTAATTTTATCGCTTGAGGAGTGTTGATACTGCGTGAATCATTATTTTTAGGGGGCTTTATTTTATTATCTTCTAAATAAAAACCGTGAGTGGCGAGGTGTAATATTTTTGGCGCGTGTAGTTTTTTAATTTGTTCTTCACTGGCGTGTTGCAGCGTATACAATTTTGGTGATAATTGATTTTTTTTCATTTCATCGTAAAGCCATTTACCTTCGTCTTTAGTAGCATCTAATCGTTTGAATGACAAGCCTTCTCTTTTTCGAGTACTAGTGATGTTACTGGTTTGTGTTTGTGCTTGTTCGCTATATAAAGGGTTGGCAAAAATAGCTGGCGCGTTACTTTCACCTTTTAGAGGCGGTAATACAATATCTCTAGCAGAGGCTAATTGGGTTAATTCGTATTGTGAATTTAAATAGTCGCCATTTTCAGTTTGTAAGGCTTTGAAAGGAAGTAAATGTAAGATGCCATCGGGGATGATATAAACGTTGGTTTTATTTTGTAGATGAGCGGTAAGGGGTTGCCAGATTTGTTGATAAAGTTTTTTAGCTAATTTAGTAATCTTGTTTTGTGTGATTTTATTCACTATATCATTTTTTGTCACCCCTTGATCTAATACCTTTCGGTATTTTTTGAGTGTTGTTTTAATAAGTGCTAATTCACCGAGTTTTATTAGTTTTATTTCGTTTTTATCGACAACGAGGGCAATGATTTGTTCTTTTTTATAGACTTGCGTTTTTAAATCAACTTCGGTATAAATTAAAAAATCGACTAAAGCTTGATTGGGTTTCAATTTATTTTGTACTTCGTCTGGAGTCACTTCAGTTTTACTGCGTTTGAAACCTGTTACTTTTTGGCTAAGTTCCATTTCTAAATCGTTGATTTGTGTTTCTAAATCATCAACGATTGCTTTTTTTGATTTTCCTGAAAAAGCTAACATGGCTTGAGCTGAAAGTTGGTTTTTTAGACTAATTAGTTTTTCAACATCAGGTTTTAATTCAGGATTAGAGCTTTTTTTGCTTAAGGTGTTTATTTCTGAAGAGATGCGTAGTAATAAACCTTTACGTGAGAGGGAATAATAGAGGGCTTCTTTTGGGGTGTTGCGGAAGCTGTAAAAACTTAAATACATATTTTTATAAATATTTTCTCTTTTTATGTAGGAAAGTTGTGTTTTTTTACTTGCACCCCATAGTAATTGTTCCAATGTTTCATTTGAAAAACGCAAGCCTTCTTGTAAAAAAAATTTTGCATCATCCCATCGCTCTACCGACACATAGAAGTAAGCTAAACTACTTATAGATATAAATATATCAGGATGAAATTTTCCTAATCTTTCTTTTCTTAAAACTAACACTTGTTTATAAAGAGATTCGGCTAATTGATATTGACCTTTATCTCTATAGAGTTCTGCTAAATTATTTATAGAGTCAAATGTATCAGGATGTTTATCACCTAAAATATTTTTTCTTAACGCTAAAGATTGTTTATAAAATAACTCTGCTAATTGGTATAGACCTTGTGCATGATAAAGTTCAGCTAAATTATTTATAGTACTAAGTGTATTCGGGTGATTATCACCTAACACTTGTTTATTTAATGCTAAAGTTTGTTTATAAAGCTCTTCTGCTTGTTGGTATTTACCTTGTAATTGGTAAATCATTGCTAAGTTAGTCGAAATTATCAATGTATACGGATGTCTAGCCCCTAAAATTCTTTTATTTAAACTCAGGGTTTGTTTATAAAGCTCCTCGGCATGTTCATATCTTCCTTTTATAGAATGAAAAATTGTTAAATTATCTATAGGTAACAGCCTATATAAATGTTTTTCAGCTAAAATTTGTTTTTTTAAAGCTAAAGTTTGTCTATAAAAGGCTTCTTTTAACTGATATTGATTTTGTTTTTGATAAATAGTCGTTAAAAACAACTTAGCAGAATCTTCATTATCTAGGATTTCTTTAACAAGTCTTAGTATTTTCTGGTAAATTATCTCTGCTTGTTTATATTGACCCTGAGCTTGATAGAGACTTGCTATATTATTCATGAAAATTACTGTGTTGGGGTGATTTTTACCTAAAACTTGTTTTGATAATAGTAAAGACTGTTGGTAAAGCGGCTCTGCTAATTGATATTGCCCTTGTATTAAATAAAGACTTGCTAAATTATTTATAGATATAAATGTATCAATATGTTTTTCACCTAGCGTTTGTTTTCTTAAAGTTAAAGTTTGTTTATAAAGAGTTTCAGCTAATTGATATTCTCCTTTTAATGTATAAATCCTAGCTAGATTAATCATAGAAAATAGTGTTGCAGGATGTCTTCTACCCAAAACCTGTCTTCTTAAATCTAACACCTGTTTGTGAAGTGATTCTGCTTGTTCATATTGACCCTGTGCTTTATAAGATTCTGCTAGATTATTCATAGATTTTAAGGTATTTGAATCTTTTTCTCCATATTGTATTTTCGCTATTTCTAAAGCTTGGCGCGTTAAAACAGTTGCCTTTTTATAATCCCCTTGTTGATAAGCCGTAATCGCTTGTTGATTAATCGTTTCCCGATTTTCTTCTGCAACAGAAAAAGAACAAACACTAAGAAACAGCAATACCCACAAACAACTTTTAAAAAAACGCATTATTTCCTCTCTATTTTCAGTTAAATTCCCTTCATACATACTTTTATATACAGGATAGAATTACGTTCTCAAAATAATTTTAAAACATTTAGGATAAAACCGCGTAGATATTGATTCTTATCTACCTTATGTATATACTTAATTATATCAGCTATTTTATTTTGAAGATGGGGAGAAAGTGAATATTAAAAAAATTGAATGGAATAAAGAAAAAAATGAACAGCTTAGAAAAAGTCGTCAAGTTTGTTTTGAAGATGTTGAAAATGCGATTAATGATGATAGAGTTTTAGACATAGTATTACATCATAATCAAAAAAAATACCCGAATCAGAAAATTTTAGTGGTTAAAATAAATAACTATATTCATTATGTGCCTTTTGTAGAAAATGATGAAATATATTTTTTAAAAAGTATAATTCCCAGTAGAAAACATCATCGTAAATATGGATAACCTAAAGAAGCGTGTAATTATGAAGAAAACTAACTATCATGATGAAGAATTAGAGATTGTGGATTTTATGGAAAATGCTATCCCACAAAGTGTCGTGAATCTTAATGAAGAGGTAAAACAATTAAAAGTTTCAGTTAAAGTAAAAACGTCTAAGCGAAAACC
>DAOUTG010000012.1 GCA_030626845.1 Methylococcaceae bacterium | reverse complement strand
ATGTTATTGATGGGTAGCATTGATAGTTATCGTCTGCGCGATAAGCGAGGATGAAAAGAAGGTGTTTTTGAATTGCTTTATTCGGGCTTTGATTGAATGCCCAGCTTACGGCTTTGAAGCTCATGATGACGTTCCCTTTGCTAAATTATAAGCTACCCCCATAAGTTCTAAATACGGGTGGTAGGTTGAATTAGATTAGAACTACCGAAGCAAAGGAATCGGCGACCCAAAGGTCTCCAACACAACCCACCATAACAATGGTAAATTTTGGGCATAAAAAAAGCGCGTAACCGAATGGTGCGCCTACATGCACCCTTGCTAAACTGAAGTTCTAAATCAGTATCGACAATCTGGTCGAGTAACTTCAAAGTTTTTTGAAGCTGGCGTTAGATTACCTGTTTTGATTAGTGGTGTCAATAAAAACTCAAAGGCATTTATATGTCTCGTTCCCAAGCTGGAGCTTGGGAACGAGACATAATAGTTGGTAACTCAAAAGCGTAATTAAAGCGCGGGAGTCCAAAACATGTTTTGGACTCCAACAAATTTTACTTTGGAGGAACGGCACTCTTCAAGATTGAATACTCAGGTTCTTCTAAACGAGGCGGCGGGGGTTTTGGTAAAACTTTGAGTTTGGGTGCTGAAGACGGCAAAATTTTAAATACTGGGTGAGGCGGCAGTGTATTTATTATCACTGGCTTATCATCCGCTACATTATTTAAAACAGGGGGGGGTATTGGCGGTTGTGGTCTGACTATTGTCGTGCTTCCCGTATTATTATAGTCTGTACGCGGTTGTTGCACACGAGGTTGTGGCGGTATATAGCTTCTCTCAACCACAGGGGCTGGCGTATTCAAGCGAGGGGGCGGTGGAATTTTTGCTGGTTTTTGTTGATTAACAATAGGAGAGACTATTGGAGCTACTTCCTGTTTTTGAACAGGTAAAATTATAGGCTGAATTACCCGCTCTTGAGGTTGAACAACAGTCATTGGCGTATTTAATGGTGCTGCTGCTTGATAAATAGCAACAGGAATTCCATCGTTATCTATTAAAGCTTTCTTTAATACATTGCCACTTACATTAATAAAAGTATCCCCTTTCACTTTTTCAATTAAAGATAACGCCGAGCTTAACCTTTGCTGATAACTACGTTGTTTGTCCTCTAAATCAGGATGAACTTCTATGTACAACGCATTATGAGACCAACCGACTTTAATGGGTTCATTAACAATCATCACCGAAGTACCCACAGCAACGGATGGAAAAATCCGCTCTATATCTTCAGGATACATCCGAATACAGCCATGACTAACTCGCATTCCAACGCCTAGCGGTTTATTTGTACTATGAATTAAATAACCTGCACGCCCCAAACGCATCGCAAATAAACCTAAAGGATTATTGGGTCCTGCTGGGAAAACAGCGGGTAATATATCCCCTTTTGCGGCATGTTCTCTACGAATAGATGCAGGGGGTGTCCAAGTTGGATTTTTCTTTTTAGCAATGATGCTAGTTTTTCCTAAAGGGGTATTCCAATCAACACGCCCAATACTAATTGGATGAGTAAGCACTTGACCATTTCGATAATAATACAATCTATATTCAGGTAAATTTAAAACAATACCTCTACGAGGAACACTAGGTAAGAGATAACTACCTGGAATATGAATATCTTTACCTGCACCTAAACTCGAAAACTGATTACCTTCTTTGTCATTGATCTTTTTTTCTACAGATTTACTAGGCATCCAACGATCAACACTTTTATTCGCTTTTACAATTTGGTTTTGTCCTAAATTATGTTTTCTAGCAATATCAAGTAAAGTTTCATGTTTATCAGCCTTTACATAAACCTTTCGACCAACAGTCCCTAGTAAGCCCTCATTATTTGCAGGTAAAAGAAAAGCCGTTGCACTAACATCATGCGCTAATACTAATAATATTAGGGCGGTTAAGTTATTTTTTTTAATGGGTAATTTAAGCATTAGTTTTTAATTTCCCCGCCGAAAAGTTCAAGTAGTTTAGGTAAAAAATTAGCCAACTCCAAAGTCATAATCGAAAAATCAGCATCGAAATGTTCAGCATCGGTTTCAGCATTGATATCGGCTATTTGATCTTCAATAACATCCAAAATACGCAAACGTTTAACCGCTAATTCTTCATCCAAAATAAAGGAAATTCTATCCTCCCAATTCAAGGCTAATTTTATCGCTAATTTACCACTTTTGAGATGATTTTTAATTTCAGGTAAGGCTAAATCATGGTTTTTACAACGTACAATGCCACCCTGATCTTCAGGCGAACGCAACTCACATTCATCTTCAATATTAATACCTGTGGGCGCTTCATGTTCCATTAACCAATGTGTCATCACCATACTGGGGCTATCTACTGTATTAATAGGGGTCACAGGTAAAGAGCCTAAACAGCGACGCAAACTACTTAATAAGTCTTCAGCCTTTTTAGCGGAAGCGGCATCAACAACAACCCAGCCTCCTTTTGGGTCTATATAAGCATAAGTTTTACGTGAAAAAGAAAAGGCTTTGGGTAATAATTCAAAAATTATTTCATCTTTGAGTGAAGTACGTTCTTTTCTTGACAGCTTTGAGCCTTGTTCAGTTTCAAGCTCTAAAACTCTTTCTTGTACGATTTCATTAACCACGACGGTTGGTAAAACTTTTTCTTCCTTTTTAGCACAAATCATTATAAAACCATTGGCTTGGTGAACCAATAATTCAGAATCACGTCCTAAAGGGGCTGTCCAACCAAAGCTTGATTCTTCATGTTTCCCACAGGGACGAAAAGGCATTTGTTCTAGTTTTTGTGCTAAATCAGTTGCAGAAAGTGTGAAAGCTTCGGTAAAACGAAAGAGAGAAAGATTTTTAAACCACATAGAGAATTGAAGAATATTAATTAAGGAAAACTACCGTAAATTCAAATAAGAAAAACGACAATAAATTATTTTTGATAATTAGCCGACAAGAAGCCTTTTTATTTTGTACATGATTTAAAGATTAAGCGGCAGATTTTCTAAGTATTTTTTCAAAATTTTCAGCATGACGCTGAACTAAACGCGCTTTATCCAAGCCATTTATAATTTTTCGTGCATTTTTATAATCGGTATGATCTGCTGAAATATAATGACTTAAACGTCTCCCTGTAAAAACACCTTTACGCATTCCATAAGACATGATTTTATAAGCGATCACAGGGTCTAATGCTTTCTCGGGATGATTAACTAAATCATGACCTAAAGCATCCCCTAATTTTTGATAATTATTTTTCCAAGTAATTTGTACAAAACCACGCCCACGATATTTATAACCATCGCCACGCCGAGTATTTCCATTACGTTTAGCACGCGCCCTGCGACGTGAAGTATTCGCTAATGAAGGATCGTATTTATTAAAATACGAACGCCCCCCATATTCTGTAATCGGTTGAAACCTATTTGCAGTTTCATGTTTAATTGTTGCTAACATATAAGCCATATATTGAAGATTAGTAATGTCTTCATCCTGTTCAAAAGACATTAACAAAGACCCTAGCCCATTGACTTGATGTTGTTTTAAAGAGCCAAAAACTTCTCGATAAGCGGTAAAAAACTTTTTACGATTAAATTGCTCATTTTCGGTTATCTCCGTACCATCTGGAATAATTGACCCATCTTTATCTAAAATAACTTCTGCGGGACTAACCTCATTTTCATCGGCAACATCATAAGGATTGATTTCAACATATTTATTTTCAGATTCACTCAGCCATTTGAAGGTGAAAAAATTTTTAACTTGGGTAAAAAAAGTATCAGAAGGAATAATGATCTTTTGACCAATACGAATCCGATTAGCATTTTTTATTGAAGGATTTGCTTTTAAAATCTTTTCAACAGTGACATTATATCTTCTAGCTATTTTATCTAAACTATCTCCGCGTCTTACCGCATACACATTTTCAACTTCAGTGGTTTCCGAGGTTTTTGATGTATTTTCATCAGGTATTATTGTTTTTTTTGGGTTTTTTGAGCTTCTTACAGACCTTGGTGTATTGGAATACCTTATTCTACGACCAGGAATTTTAATAACTTGACCAATTCTAATCCGATTAGCATTACGAACTCTTGGATTTGCAGCTAATATTTGTGCAACGGTAACATTATAACGTTGAGCAATTTCACCCAAAGTTTCGCCACTTCTAATGACATGACTCATTTTATTTGTCCCCTGTTGTTTTATCTTTAAAATTAGAATGTGTTTGATTATGCCGAAAAATACCGACTGTTACAAGTTTATGCGCTATTTGTTCATATTATTAACAGCTATTGTAAATATAGCCTAAAACACTAAAAAATTAGGCAAGTTGTGTGACTATTTTTCGTAAATAATCTATTTCTTCAATGGTTGTATCTGCCCATATTCCTGTATTTGCTTCAATATAATTAAAATCTGCTAAGATTTTTGTCACTATCTCTTTACTTGAACACTCTTTTTTTTTAAAAATATGAAAAATTATTTTTTCAATTTCTTTCGTTCTTGAATTAAGCCTAGATTTCCCCCAAATACCTAAACTACCTGATAATTCCTTTTGTATCGCACTAACCTGCTTTTTTGTCAATTCTAACAAAACCCCATAAAGATACGCTTCCTTTGGATCTAATTGGTGACTCATAATTTTTAAACCTATTCTTTAATGATGTATGCTGTGAGAGGAGTCAAGCCCCTCCTCAAATATAAACTTAAGCAAAGCTAAATATTGCGCCCAATAATCCGCCAAAAATACCTCCCCAAACAACTAACCAACCTAAATGTTCACGAATAATAGCCTGTACCATTTCTTTTACCATTTCAGGGGTTAACTCACTCAACCGTTTATTAATGACTGTTTCAATTTTTCCTTTAATATCTTCGCCAATTTTATGTGCATCTAAACCTTGTTGCAACGCCGCCTTAAAATTATCAGAGGCAACCATTTCAGCTAAAGTTTGCTGCATTTTTAAAGTAAAGGGTTCTTTAATGGGTGCTAATGCTTCTTCCCCTCCCATCATTTGTAACATACTTCCAAAAGAAGACTCCATGATAGCGGCAACCAAACCTTCATAAATTTTATCGTAATCAACCACTTCTAGTAGAGGATCAAGGTTTAATACCTTATCTCCTTGCTGCTCTTCAGTTTCAATAAATTGCTGAATATTTTCAACCGTAAAAAACTGTTCCATCATTAAATTTTTTATGGAGGCTTTAAATTCTTCAAAGCGTTGTGGAATAACGCCTGAACCATAAAGAAAAGGCACTTTTTCAAATAACATGTGAATTGCTAACCAATTGGTCATTGCTCCAGATAGAGCAAAAAAACCGATTGATTTTAAAATATCAGCGTCTAATAAATAGGCAATAATAATAATTAAAAAAGCAATTAAATTAGTAACGAAGCTTTTATTGGTTAATATATTTTTCATCTTTTCTTCGGAGGCATTAAATCAGTGATTGTCCCTTCAATCATTTCAGCGGCAAAAGCAAAAGTTTCAGCTAAGGTAGGATGAGCATGTACCGTCAATGCAATATCATCAACACAAGCCCCCATTTCTAACGCAAGAACGGCTTCTGCAATCAATTCGCCCGCATTTGTCCCTGTCATTCCCGCCCCTAAAATTCGACCTGTTTCCTTATCACTCAAAATTTTTGTTAGTCCTTCTTTACGACCCATACTTAATGAACGACCACTTGCCGCCCACGGGAACGCGCCTTTTTCATAATCAATCCCTTGTTCTTTAGCTTCATTTTCAGTCAATCCCATCCATGCAATTTCAGGATCAGTATAAGCGACAGAAGGAATAGTTAATGCTTGCCATTGAGATTGATGTCCTGCAATCACTTCTGCGGCAATTTTACCTTCATGAACGGCTTTATGCGCTAACATTGGGTTTCCCACTACATCACCAATCGCATAGATATTATCTATATTAGTGCGCTGTTGCTTATCAACCTGAATAAACCCTCGCTCATCAACATTAATACCTGCTTTATCAGCCGCAATTAAATGTCCATTGGGACGACGACCCACGGCAACTAAAACTTTATCAAAAATCTCAGGGGGTTGTTTATCACCTGAAAAGCTCACTTTTAAACCTTCATCTAAAGCTTCAATACTTTCAACGGCCGTTGAAAGTAAAATTTTATCATAAGATTTTTTTATTTTTTGCATTAAAGGGCGGACTAAATCTTTATCACAACCTGGAATAATCTGATTTTGCATTTCAACAACGCTAATTTTACTCCCTAAGGCATGATAAACCGTTGCCATTTCTAAACCGATAATCCCCCCGCCAATAATTAATAATTTTTCTGGCACATCTTCTAAAGCTAAAGCATCGGTTGAATCCATTAACCGAGGGTCATCATTGGGAAAAGGAGGGATTTTAACGGCTTGCGAACCCACCGCGATAATCGCCTGTTCAAATTCAATCTCTTCACGCGTATCTCCATTTTTAACGACCATGGAATTAGAAGATGAAAACTCACCCAAACCTTGAATAATCGTTACATTACGCTGTTTAGCAAGCCCTGCTAATCCTGTATTTAATTGTTTACTGACCTTTTCTTTAGTTGCCTTGAGTTTTTTTAAATCTATTTTAGGGGGGTTAAAACTAATGCCATAACTTGAAACTTCTTTCGCTTCATTAATAACCGCTGCGGCGTGCAATAAGGTTTTTGAGGGAATACATCCCACATTCAAGCACACACCGCCTAATACGGGATAGCGTTCAACTAAAGTGACTTGCTTTCCTAAATCTGCGGCTCTAAATGCTGCACTATAGCCACCAGGACCGCCACCTAAGATTAAAACTTCTGTTTTCACTTTTTTGCCTCTATCTCTATTTTAAGGGAGTATTTTTTAAAATCACTATTATAAGCCAGTAGATTTTTTTCTGCGTAAAGGATGGGGTTTACTTAATATTTTTATATAATCTTGTTGTAATTTTTGGGTAAATTCTTGAACCTTTTCATCACCTGAAAAATAGACTGCCTCACCGACTTCAAAACTAAGTCGTAGAGGAAATTTTGGCTTTTTAAATAATGATGAGCCTTTTTCAAACAAACGATTATCACTACGGATATAAACAGGAACAATAGGAACTTTAGCATTTTTTGCCATTAATGTAATTGCGCCCTGAAAAGGATTTAGCCATTGTGCTTGATTTTTAGTCCGTGTACCTTCTGGAAAAACCAAAAGCATCTCGCCTGCTAATAATTGTTTAGAACTCTCACGTAACATTTGAAGTGCAGAATCATTAGCAATATAACCTGCTAAACGCGCACCACCGCCCAAAAAAGGGTTTCTTAAAATAGACCCCTTCATAATACAAATGGTTTTAGGTATTTTAGCAATAATAAATACCGCATCCCATAAAGCAATATGATTAGGCGCAATAATTATACCCGTGTGATAAGTGTTCAAACTATCCAGCGCACTATTGTCAAGAATCATAAGACGTGTTGATTTTAAATAGGCAATGAAAATTAAAAATGCTTTTTGTAAAAGGAAACGTCCATAGGGTCGAGATTGTTTTTTAGGTAAAATGGCATAAAGTATTATTCCTAATAAGGTAATTATAAGCCCAACTACCGCCCAATATAACAGTCCTAATGCCATTAATAAGGATTCATAAATAGATTTTAAAAGATAATACATCAATTAAAATTTGATATTATTGTGATGGATAATAAACCCCTTGATGCAATAACCAACCGTCCTCATGAACGCCAGCAGGGTCATCATGTGTCCAATGAATAACGCCGCCTTTATCATTCCATTCATATTCACCCAAAAAATCAATAGAATCATTAACCGATAAATTTAAAATTTTAGGGGCTAAGTCAATATTATGAGCCATCAATAGAGTTTGTCCTGATGCTAATTTAAGAATAAACCGCTGATGACGATCACCGTTTAAATCATCCGCTAAAACATTAATAACCTTTCCTGATCCTTGAACTTGTACATTACTTTGAGATGTATTAAATAAATTAGCTAATAACGCATCTTCATTGTTGTTATTAACTGAGGTATCAGGCGTATCATTAGTGGTAGGCGTATCATCTGAACTATTATCAACAGGCGTATTTACGTTTTTTTCTGGTGTTACATCAATATAATCTGCTATTTTACCTACTTTAAGCAACCCATTAAAAACATCCCCATAAACATAAATATCTCCATTTTTAGTCCCAATATAATTTTCAGTCTCTGAATAATAACGCAACCAATAATCTTCAAAACGATATGTACCCGTATTGAAAGAACGAAAAAATTCTGAATAATTTTTCTCAGCAAATTCAAATACTTTATTCGCATCATCATAATCATTTGCAAATAATGACAATGGGAAAAAAAGTACCAATAATAAAATAATTTTCATAAGACACCTCTTTGATTTAAACTTAAATTGATATAAAAAATAAAGATAAACACCTATTTTAGTTTATCTCATTAGTCGGCTCTATTATAATGGGCGACTGAAAATTTTGTTTGATTTTATGAGAAAAAAATGGCGACTTATAGTACCAATGAATTTAAAGCAGGTTTAAAAATTATGATTGATGCAGATCCTTGTGCAATCATAGAAAATGAATTTGTAAAACCTGGAAAAGGTCAAGCATTTAGCCGTGTTAAAATTAGAAACTTAAAAACAGGACGCGTTATTGAGCGTACCTATAAATCAGGTGAGTCGGTTGAAGGGGCAGATGTTATTGATATAGAAATGCAATATTTATACACCGATGGTGAGTTTTGGCATTTTATGGTACCTGATACTTATGAACAATATCAAGCGGATAAAAATGCGGTGATCGAAGCAATGAAATGGCTCAAAGATCAAGATATTTGCACCATGACCTTATGGAATGATGTGCCTTTATCAATTATTCCCCCTAATTTTGTTGAATTATCTATTACAGAAACTGACCCTGGTTTAAAAGGCGATACTTCAGGGGGTGGCGGCAAACCTGCAACTTTAGAAACAGGGGCGGTTGTGCGTGTTCCTTTATTTGTTCAAATTGGTGAAGTCATTAAAGTTGATACCCGTAGTGGTGACTATGTAGGACGTGTTAAAAGCTAGTGTCTAAGCATTCATGGCAACCTAGTTGCACGATAAAAGAATTACAAAAACGAGCGCAAATGTTGGCGTTAATACGTGATTTTTTTGCAAAAAACAATGTTCTCGAAGTTGAAACCCCGCTTTTATGCCAGGCAACAGGGACAGATCCGCAACTGGATTTTTTTACTAGCACTTATCAACAATCCCCGTTTGAAAAAAAGTTATTTTTACAAACCTCGCCAGAATTTGCGATGAAGCGATTATTAGCCGCAGGCAGTGGTTCAATTTATCAAATTTGTAAAGCCTTTAGAAATGGGGAACAAGGGCGTTTTCATAATCCTGAGTTTACCTTGTTAGAATGGTATCGTATCGAATTTAATTTAAATCAATTAATGGATGAAGTGGCCTCATTAATTTGCACTCTTTTAGAACCTAAGCTGGTAATCAAAAAAGTAATAAAAATAACCTACGCTACATTATTTTTTCAAAAAACAGGCTTAAATCCACTAGAATATAAACCCCATTTGTACAAAAAATACGCATTATCCCATGCTATTCCAGAGGCGATTTCGCTTTGTGAACATAACCATGATCTATGGTTAGATTTTATTTTTAGTCATCATATTCAACCTACTTTAATAGGTGAACAAATTTATCTAGTCCATAGTTATCTTGCCTCACAAGCTTCATTAGCACGAATTAATGCCGATGACCCCGCTATTGCCGATAGATTTGAAGTCTTTGTCAACGGCATAGAACTAGGTAACGGTTTTTTTGAATTGGCAGACGAGGCAGAACAAACCTTACGTTTTGAACAAGAAATTGCCTTTAGAAAAACAAATAATCGTCCACTCGTTAGTAAAGATTGTCGCTTTCTAGCGGCATTAAAAGCAGGATTACCAGATTGCTGCGGGGTTGCCATCGGATTAGATCGTTTACTTATGCTATCGACCGCAAACGTTGCCATTGATGATGTATTAGCTTTTCCTCTTGATAGAGCTTAAGAGGCTGTGGAAGCATAACTCAACGGAAGTATAAAATACGTTTACAGACTTTTAAGCGAATCATTACAGAGTGTTTGCTAAAATAAAGACCGTGATATAATCTAAACTGTGCTTGTTCTTCCCACTTTGGTAATTTCGTGAAACATTCTATAATTTCCCCCTTATTACTGACTACATTGATGGTCTCACCCACTATTTATGCAGCAGAAAGTTTTATCGTTGAAAACATACAAGTTAAAGGTTTACAAAGAACCCCTGTGGGAACGGTTTATAACTACTTGCCAGTTAAAGTGGGTGAAGAATTTTCTTTGGATAAGGTAGGCGCTGCAATTCGAGCCTTATTTAAAACAGGATTTTTTAAAGATGTTCAATTAGAAAGAGAAGCTTCAACCCTAATTGTTAGAGTTAAAGAACACCCGTCTATTGCTAAAATTATTTTTGAAGGTAACGAGGATTTAAAAACTGAAGAATTGACCAAAGCGTTACAATCTGTGGGATTATCAGAAGGTAAGGTTTTTAACCCTCAAATATTAGATAAAACAGAACAAGAATTAAGACGACAATATTTTAGCCAGGGTAAATATGGGGTGAAAATTGATACGAGCGTCTCCAAACTAACGCGTAATCGGGTTGGGGTTCATATTGAAATTTCTGAAGGGCAAGCTGCAAAAATAAAACAAATAAATATTGTGGGTAATCATAATTTTGGAACAGATATTTTACTAAAAAACTTTGAATTGAGTACCACTAACTTATTATCTTTTTATACTAAAGATGACCAATATGCCAAGCAAAAATTATCCGCTGACTTAGAACGCTTAACCTCTTATTATTTAGATAGAGGGTATATTCATTTTGCTATTGAGTCGTCACAAATTTCGATGACACCCAATAAAAAAGAAATGTATGTCACGGTTAATATTAAGGAAGGGGATGTTTTTACGCTTGAAAAAGTTAAGTTAGCAGGTAATTTAATTGTTGCCCCTGAAAAATTAATTGATTTAGTAAAAGTCGGTCCTGGAGAAGTTTTTTCACGCAAAAATGCCACGATAACGTCTAAAAATATCTCTGATAGATTGGGTGATGAAGGTTATATTTTTGCTAATGTCAACATGGTGCCTGAAATTAATGATACGCTAAAAACAATTGATATGACTTTTTTTGTTGATCCTGGAAAACGTATTTATGTTCGTAATATTAATGTTAGCGGTAACGATAAAACCCGTGATGAAGTAATACGTCGAGAAATGCGACAAATGGAGTCAAGCTGGGCATCAACCAAACAAATTGAGCGTTCTAAAGCCCGCTTAAATCGTTTAGGCTATTTTGAAACTGTTGATGTTGAAACACCCCCTGTTGTAGGAACTGCCGATCAAATTGATATAAATTATAGTGTGGTTGAAAAGGCCTCAGGAAATTTATCAGCGGGGATTGGTTTTTCACAAACCAGTGGACTTATTTTTAATGCCAATGTTTCTCAAGATAATATTTTTGGCTCTGGTAAACGTATTAATGTTGCCTTCAATAATAGTGACATCAGCACACAATATCGCTTTGGCTATTATGACCCCTATTTTACTTTAGATGGGGTAAGTATGGGTTATGATTTAGGTTACAGAGCGCGTGATGCAGAAGAAGCTAATATTTCTCGTTATTCGACTGATGTTATTAATAGTGGTTTTAATTTTGGACTGCCTTTAAATGAAAGTGATCGTCTACGCTTTAATGTTGATTTACGTCATACTAAATTGAATACTTCTGATTTTTCCTCCACAGAAATTCTAGATTTTATTGAGAAAAATGGCAATAAATATTTAACCCTTTCTTTTTCTGTTGGTTGGACACATGACACATTAAATCGCGCCATTTTTCCAACTAAGGGGGGGCAACAACGTCTTTCGGCATTAGCTACTGTCCCTGGTAGTGACTTAGAGTATTATAAATTAAGTTATAAGCATCAACATTTTTTCCCCCTTTCTAAAGATTTTACTTTAAGACTTAATGCAGATTTAGCTTATGGCGATGGTTATGGCGATACAGATGCACTCCCTTTCTTTGAACATTTCTTTGCAGGCGGGGTTCGTTCTATACGGGGATTTGATGACAATACTTTAGGTCCTAGAGATTCAAGAGATGATCCTTTTGGAGGGTCTGGAAAAATTATCGGAAATGCTGAACTTTTATTTCCTGTGCCTTTCTTTGCCGATCTTCACTCAGTAAGATTAGGGGCTTTTTTTGATGCAGGAACAGTGACTAATGGTTTTGATATTGGTGATATGCGCTACTCTGTCGGTCTATCAGGCGAATGGTTGTCACCTTTTGGTGCATTATCTGTGAGTGTCGCTAAACCCTTAAATGCAGGTGATCAAGATGAAGAGCAAATGTTTCAATTTTCTTTTGGTTCAGGCTTTTAAAATAATCCCTTTTAGTTCCCTTAACTTTTCCCCTATAATTAACTTAAAATCCCTTACAAAATTGCACTTTTAAAAAATACTGGAGATAGATTTAATCATGAAAAATAAAATAGCCTTGTTTTTAGCTTTAATGTTTACCTTAAATGTCAGCTATGCAGAATTGAAAATAGGTTTTGTTAATGTTGCTAAAGTTCTAGAAAAAGTGCCTCAAGCAGAACAAGCTAAAAAACGTTTAGAAACTGAATTTTCACCCCGTGATAAACAATTAGCCTCACAAATACAAGATATTAAAAAACTGGAAGAGACTTTCTCCAAAGATGCTAGTGTAATGAGTGATTCTAAAAAAAGAGATCTTGAAAAAGATATTATTACCAAAAAACGTGAAGCGCGACGTGCTCAACAAGAATTTAGTGAAGACTTTAGTCTACGTCGTAACGAAGAGTTAGGTAAATTACAAAAACGTATTATTGAAGCCGTTAAAGAAATCGCCAAAGAAGACGATTATGATTTATTACTTACTGATGGTGTAATTCATGCTAAACCTGAAATTGATGTCACAGCACGGGTACAAGAAAAACTTTCAAAATTTTAATGGTTGATTTATATTATATAGAAATAATTTATGTAATATCCTTAAGTTCGTAGCCAATCAATAGCTTCAGGGTCTGTGATAGCATTGCTCATTTGGAGTCCAAAATATGTTTTGGACTCCGAAGGTTACAATAAATCAATTAAGTTATAAAGCACTGTAATCGTGTTTTTTGCATTGTATAAATACTTTTATAGCTTTTTTAGCTATTGGCTTAATTTCAAAAAAGCGAAAGTTTTTTATTCTTAACTTTAAGTTATTAAAATTCCATTCTTTAGTGAATATTCATTTAAGTTTCAATCAATATCAATCAATAATACAATATGGCTGGACAGTTAAATACCTTAGAAATTCAAGAGTTTTTACCCCATCGCTACCCTTTTCTATTAATAGATCGCGTTCTTGAGTGTGAACCTGGGGTAAAATTATTAGGGTTAAAAAATGTTACCTTTAACGAACCTTTCTTCCAAGGACATTTCCCCAAAGAACCCATTATGCCTGGCGTATTGATTTTGGAAGCTTTAGCACAAGGAACGGGGTTATTAGCCTCAGCAACTGAGCCTGAAGAATTGGGTAAAGGGGTGACTTATTATTTAGTCGGTATTGATAAAGCACGTTTTAAACGACCTGTAACACCTGGGGATCAGTTAATGCTAGAAATTATCTATCTTAAAAATAAACGTAACATTTGGTCGTTTGCTTGTCGTGCTGAGGTTGATGGAGAATTTATTGCCAGTGCAAATATTATGTGTGCGGCATCGGTGAACTGATTTTGATTGATTCTAAAGCCGTGATTGATATTAATGCTGAAATAGCCGATAACGTACACATTGGTCCTTTTTCTGTTATTGAAGGCGATGTGCAAATTGATAGTGGAACAGTTATTGGTTCGCATGTCGTCATCAAAGGGTCGACTAAGATAGGTAAAGATAATAAAATTTATCAATTTTCTTCGATAGGCGAAGACCCACAAGATAGAAAATATGCCAATGAAGTGACTCAGCTTCAAATTGGTGATAGAAATACCGTTCGTGAATTTAGTACCCTGCATAGAGGAACATTACAAGATCATAGCCTGACTAAAATAGGCAATGATAATTTATTTATGGCTTATACGCATGTTGCTCATGATTGTGTCGTGGGTAATCAAGTTATTATGGCAAATGGGGCTTCCTTAGCCGGTCATGTACATTTAGGGAGTCATGCCATACTCGGTGGTTTTACCTTAGTACATCAATTTACCCAAATTGGAGAATATAGTTTTTCGGCCATGGGAAGTGCTGTGACTCAAGATATTCCCCCCTTTGTTATGGTAGGCGGTCGTCCTACACGTCCACATGGGATTAATTCTGTCGGCATGGAGCGTAACGGTGTTTCTCCTGAAGTGATTAGAAAAATCCGCAAAGCTTATAAACTTCTTTATAAAAGTAATTTCCGCCTAGAAGATGCCATTGAAGAAATTGAAGACCTAGCGGGAGAAAGCGATGAAATTTCAATGATGGTCAGCTTTTTACGCAATGTTACCCGTGGTTTACTTCGATAAAGATGCAGATTATAGCAGGTATTGATGAAGTTGGACGGGGCTGTTTAGTCGGTGCAGTCGTTGCCGCAGCAGTTATTTTAGATCCTAATATTCCTATTGAAGGTTTGACTGATTCTAAAAAATTAACTGAAAAACGTCGCAAAGCTTTAGCAACAATAATTAAACGTGATGCGTTAGCTTGGAGCATTGGACGAGCCGAGCCGAGTGAAATTGATCGTATCAATATATTACAAGCGTCATTATTAGCCATGCAACGGGCTTTTAATGCGCTAAGTATTCAACCAGATTGGGTTAAAGTCGATGGTAATCAATATCCCCCGATAACTTGTGCAGGTGAAACCATTGTTAAAGGCGATTTAACGGTTGCTGAAATTTCAGCGGCATCAATTATCGCTAAAGTTCATCGTGATGATGAAATGCAGGTTTTAGAGCAATTATACCCAGGGTATGAATTTTCTAAGCATAAAGGCTATTCAACTAAGTTGCATTTGCAAAAATTACAACAACTAGGGGTTACTGATTTGCACAGAAAATCTTTTTCGCCTATTAAAAAGCTTTTATAATATCGCTTTCAAGTCATGATTGTTTTAATATTTTTTAGACGATTAATTTGCCAATGGGAAATAGCCCAGTCTAAAATTTCACTGACAGAAACTTTTTCTAATTCAGTTGGCGGTTGTTGCCTCAAAATCTTAAGAACAAAATATAAGCTTTTTCCAGGGTGTTCTCTATCAACGGCTTTAGCTAATGTTTGTTTACTTAGTTTATGACCCGTTTCATCAATAATAATCGGAATATGTAAATAATTAGGCGAATTAAATTTAAACAATTGTTGTAAATATAATTGTCTCGGGGTTGAATTTAGTAAATCTAAACCCCGAACAACATGATTTACCTGTTGCAGCTCATCATCAATAACCACAGCTAATTGATAGGCAATAATATTATCTTTACGCTTAATAATAAAGTCACCATTGAAACCAATGTCTCGATTCATATGACCTTGTAATTTATCTTGGAATTGAATTTGATACGGTCTCGTTTTAACCCGTAAGGCGTGAATTTTATCGGTAGAAATTATTTTATGACGACAAAATTGTGGATAGATACCTTGATAATTAGCTAAAGTTTTACGACTACAAATACAAGGATAAATAGATTTTTGTTGCTGCAATCTGTCTATAAACAACTGATAATCATTGTGATGTTGACTTTGATAAAAAACTGGCTCATCCCAATGCAAACCAAAAATATCTAGCGTCCTTAGGATTTCATCAGCAGCCCCGATAACATTACGAGGTGTATCAAGGTCATCAATTCTAAGCAACCATTGTCCTTGTTTTGCCCGTGCTTCTAAAAAACTTGCCATCGCGGTACAGAGCGAGCCTAAATGTAGGCAACCTGTGGGCGAGGGCGCAAATCGCCCTCGATAAGTGATAGGATTGAGTATTTTCTGAGTTATCCCATTTGCTTTTCACGTATTTCGTCTAAGGTTTTACAATCTATACACAAAGAAGCAGTAGGTCTTGCTTCAAGACGACGTACACCAATTTCAACTCCACAAGATTCACAATAACCATAATCTCCTGATTCAATCGTTTCCAGCGCCTCATCAATTTTTTTTATTAATTGACGTTCTCTATCACGCGTTCTTAATTCTAGACTAAATTCAGATTCTTGGGTTGCCCTATCATTAGGGTCGGGAAAATTAGCGGCATCATCTTGCATATGATGTACTGTACGATCAACTTCTACTCTTAACTCATTTTTCCAGTTTTCAAGAATTTTATTAAAATGAGCCTGTTGCTCATCATTCATATATTCTTCACCTTCTTTTTCACCATAAGGTTTAAAACTAAAAGGGGTTGTTATCTTTTTAGACTCGGTCATCCATTAGCTCCTAAGCATAATTAAAAAACTGCGCATTTTTAACAGAATACTCAGTAGTTAGCAAGAAATATTATTATTATCTTCCTAATTGTTGATTTCGATAGCGTAAAGTTAATTTAAAAATAACCGGACTTAATAATGCCAAGGCAATTAAATTGGGTAAAGCCATCAGACCATTCATCACATCTGCAATAACCCAAATGGTCGCTAATTTACCCATCGCTCCTGCTGGAATGGCACATAACCAAAGGAGTCTATAAGGCCAAATCACTTTTGAACCCAATAAATATTCAGCACAGCGTTCCCCATAGTAACTCCAGCCTAAAATTGTGGTAAAAGCAAAAATAACCAGCCCAAAAACAATGACATAACCTCCTATTTCAGGAAATCCCGTGTTAAAAGCAAGCGTAGATAAAGCCGCCCCCGTTTCACCACTCGTCCATGCCCCTGTTAAAATAATCACTAAAGCGGTCATCGTACAAATAAGTAGTGTATCTATAAATGTTCCCAACATCGCGATCATCCCTTGTTGTACAGGACTATTCGTTTTCGCTGCCGCATGAGCAATGGGCGCACTGCCTAAACCCGCTTCATTTGAGAAAATCCCACGCGCCACACCAAAACGAATCGCAGCCCAAACCGCAGCTCCTGTAAAGCCACCGATAGCTGCAGTTTTCGTAAAAGCACTTTCAAAAATTAAAGCAAAGGCTTGTGGGATTTCAGTGATATGAGAAAAAATAACAAATAAAGCACAGCCAATATAAGCAATGGCCATAATAGGCACTAATTTAGCGGCAACTTCTGCAATACGACCAATACCGCCAATAATCACCATGCCTGAGAGAACAGTTAATACAATTGCTGTTTGCCAACTAGGGACATTGAAAAGACTATTGACTGCATCCGCGACAGAATTTGCTTGCACCATATTACCGATACCAAACGAGGCCAGTGTGCCAAAAAAAGCAAATAACCACGCCAGCCATTTCCAATGCGTTTGTAGACCATTTTTAATATAATACATAGGTCCACCCACATAGCGGCCTTGCTCATCTATTTCTCGATACTCAACGGCGAGTACTGCTTCACCATATTTAGTTGCCATCCCAAAAAGGGCGGTAATCCACATCCAAAAAATAGCGCCAGGACCGCCTAAAAAAATCGCGGTAGCAACCCCTGCAATATTACCTGTGCCAATCGTTGCAGATAATGCCGTCATTAATGCTTGAAAAGGAGTAATATCCCCTTGTTTTTTTGATGTTCGCCCCTGCCAAAGCATTTTTATCGCAGGAATCGTTTCACGCCAAGTAAATAACTTTAAACCTAAGGTTAAATAAATACCAATGCCTAACAATAAAACAAGGGTAACAGGTCCCCAAATCAAAGCACTTAAATCTTTTAGAATAGTTTCAAATGCCTCCATTTTAATTCAGCCTTTCTGCTTCTTCGGGTTTATTAAAATCAACACCGACACTAATAATAAAGCTCGTGGCCTCTTCAATATCCATTTCAGATTTAACTACACGCGCTTCATCCACAATAATGGTAAAACCTGAGGTGGGATTGGGTGATGTTGGAACAAATAAAATATATTTACTCCCTGCTTTATTAGTGACATAAGCGGGTACCCATAAACCCTCTTTTGGGTATTCAATATAAACCACTTCCCGTGCTGTATGTTGTTCATGCCCTGAAAACATATTAACAATTTTTTTAGTGACTCTATAAACCGTATTTAATAAGGGGATTCTATCTATAACCGCATCTATGCCTGAAATAATTAAAGAACGTCCTTCGGCAACTCGATAGCCCACATAAGTAAATATTACAAAACTAGCCACTAATAAAATGCAGGTAATTAAATAATTATCGGCATAATCATAAACAATTTTAAAAGTTTCTCCCATAACCTCCTTAACGAACAAAACAATTTGAGCGATAACGACAATAGGAATAAAAGCAAGTATTCCGATTAAGAAATAATTAAGAATTTTTTTCACGTGAATGTTCCCTTTATTGGTATTTAAATAGACCTTCAATAGTTTTAGCTATTGGCGAGTTTCAGAAATAATGTGTCAACTAGTTTTTAGGGAAAATGAAAGAGAGCTAACTTTTATTTCTTTATTTTCTTAAAGTAAAAACTAAAAAAACTATACAACATGAGTATGGCTAGTAAAGCGCCGACGGTATCTGCCAACCAATCAAAAATATCCGCTTGACGACCTTTAACAAAGGATTGATGCCATTCATCGGTGAACCCATAAAAACTGCAAAAAAATACACTGAATAAAATAAGACCATAAGAACGTTGGGTAATATGCTGAAAATTACGCCATGCTAAAATTGCCATAATAAAATAGGCAATGGCATGATGTAATTTATCTTGATGAGGAAATAACATCGGTACAGGAAGCGCGGGTTGATCTGATAACCAATAGATAAGTCCACAGTAAGTAATAAGTGCAATAAAATCAAGTAACTTAATCATTAGCTTTAGTGTCGATAAAAAACTGTTTAACCCGGGTAACATCTTCTTTTATCTGTGATTTTAGCTGCTCAAAACTTTCAAAGCGCATTTCATTTCTAATTTTATCTTTAAAATGTACTTCCACGTAAGCTCCGTAAATTTCCTGATTAAACTCAAATAAGTGGGTTTCTAAAATAACTTTAGAACCGCCACTAAAAGTAGGCCGAATACCGACATTAGCAATGCCCTGAATTTCACGCTGGTCAATACCCGTCATGGTGATTGCAAATACGCCTCTAATGGGGGTATTGCGTCTAAACATTTGAATATTAGCGGTGGGAAATCCTAATGTTCTTCCGCGTTTATCCCCATGAGAAATACGTCCACAAATTGAATAATCACGCCCTAGCATTTGCCTCGCTCGTTTCAGCTCCCCCCCCCCTAAGGCATCCCTAATTAGGGTGCTACTAATACGCATTCCTTGTTGCAAATAAGATTGACTATTGTTAACTTCAAAGCCCAATTGTCGCCCTTTTTCTTTCAGTAAAGAAAAATTTCCCTCACGCGCTTTACCAAAATGAAAATCATCACCAATGACCAAATATTTTACATTTAATGTTTCAACTAATAATTTTTTAATAAAAGCATTGGCATCATAATCTGCCATCGTACGATTAAAGGGTAATATTAATAAATCATCAACAGATAAGTGTGAAAATTGAATCACTTTTTCACGTAAGCGCATTAAGCGTGAAGGCGCATTATTGCCTAAAAAATATTCTAAAGGTTGGGGTTCAAAAATAAGAATTACCACAGGTAATCCCAATTGCAAGCCTTGTTTAACCAGTTTATCTATGACCGCTTGATGACCCAAATGTAGCCCATCGAAATTACCAATGGTCAGTACGCAACCCGCTGCCAAAGGTTTTATATGAGTTAATCCTCTAATTACACGCATTTATAAAACGTTGAAAATAAAAATTATCATTGTACGCGGATTCAGGTTTTAACGATACATCGCTTATGGTTCATGATCTAAAGCATACAATTGACCTAATGCCAATCCGCCATCATTGGGTGGAATTTTTTGATGTGTATAAACAGAAAATCCTGCTTGCTCTAATTCATTCACACAAATTTCAGTGAGTAATTTATTTTGAAAGCAGCCTCCCGTTAATACAATCAATGGTTGTTGCGAATGATGAGCTATTTGTAACATCATTTTTGCCAGCGTATGATGAAATTTTGCGGCAATATCTGCTTTACCTATTTGATTCAAATCACGAACTAACGCTATAAATAAACCATGCCAATCAATCACAATAGGATTATTTCCTAAAAATTTAACAGGGTATTTATCTTTAATTTCACTCGTTTCAGCTAATTGTTCCAATCGCATGGCGGCTTGTCCTTCAAATTGATTCAAATGACACAAACCTAACAAACTTGATACGGCATCAAAGATTCTCCCCATGCTGGAGGTTTTTGGGGTATTGAATTGCTTATTTAAACTCTGTTGTAATAATTTTAATTCTTGTTCTGAAAAAGCCGATAGAAACTCAAAATTTTGCTTAAATAATTCATCAGCATAAATGTCATAAAGTAATCCTAAAGCAGAACGTCGAGGTTCATTAGCCACCTTATCACCGCCCACTAAAGAAAACTCTCTAAAATGAGCAAACCGTTGAAATTCATTTCGTGTTGCTAATAAACATTCACTGCCCCATATTGTATGATCTGTTCCCAATCCCGTCCCATCCCAAGCAAAACCTAGAACGGTTTTTTGTAAATTATGTTCTGCCATGCAAGATAAAATATGAGCATAATGATGTTGTATGGCTTGTTTTTTCTGAGGGAGTTGTTGAATAATTCGAGTGCTATGATAATCGGGATGTAAATCGTGGTTAATAAAAGTAGGTTTAAGCGAATAAAAAGATTGTAAATCTGTCAATGTTTGTTGAAATAACTGTTGTGATTCAATAGCGTTCAAATCCCCAAGATGTTGACTTAAAATAAGTTGTTTACCTAAACTTATTGCCAGCGTATTTTTTAAATGCCCGCCAACTGCTAGACCTTCTTTGATAGGTTGAGAAATCGTAATCGGGAAAGGAGTATAACCCCGCGCACGACGTAAAACCATGGGCTGATTATTAATAACGCGAACAACCGAATCATCTAAAGGTCTTATAATTTCTCGATCATGGCTTAGAAAATAATCTGCAATATCAGTTAATCGCTCTAATGCTTGCTTATCATTAATACAAATCGGCTCATTGGATCTATTACCACTGGTAACAATTAAAGGACGTTTAAAATCATGGGCTAATAAATAATGTAAGGGAGAGGCAGGTAGCATAATACCTAATAAATGGCTATCTCCTGCAACAGACTTAGGAAGATTACAGCTTTCTAAACGCTTTAATAACACAATAGGGCTTTGATGAGATTTTAGTGCTTGTTGTTCTATGGCATTTATCTGACACAATGATTGAGCCTCAGCCAGTGTTTCAACTAATAACGCAAAGGGTTTATGAGGTCGTTTCTTTCTTAAGCGTAATCGTTCAACGGCTTCATGATTAGTGGCATCAACCATTAATTGAAATCCCCCCACGCCTTTCAAAGCAATAATTTTACCTTGTTTTAAGTAATTAATAGTCATGCGTAGGCTGGGCAATGCCCACCCTATCTGAGTTAGCTGAGGGCCACAATCAGGACACGCAATAGTTTGTGAATGAAAGCGTCTATTATCAGGCTCTTTATATTCAGCTTCACAACGAGAACAAGCGATAAAATTCGCCATACTCGTACGAACCCGATCATAGGGCTGTTGCTGCATAATGCTATATCGAGAACCACAATAACAACAACTGGTAAAAGCATAACGATAAAAACGACTTTGTGGGTTTAATATCTCTTTAATACATTCAGGGCATGGACTTATATCAGGCAGCACAAAAGCCGATTTTTGTGCTGTAATGGCGCTAGATTTTATTTGAAAGTCTTTAAAATAAGAGCAGGGTTGTTTTTGAATAGATAACGTATGTATCTCTGCAAAGGGAGGTAATTGAGTTTGTAATGTCTTTAAAAAAATATCCTGTTGAACCGTATCGCCTTCAATAACAAGCGTAATTCCTTCACTCGTATTAGCAATCCAGCCATTTTGTTGATATTGCTTTGCTAAACGGTAAACGAAGGGGCGAAAACCTAATCCTTGTAGTAAGCCTTGAAGTTTGATTAATCGCTGTTTTTTTGTAATCATTTGATAACTCAAAGGATGGATGGCGCGATAGTGAAACCCAGCAGAGAACCTTGAGAAGCTAGGTTTCCGTAAACTCCAACCCAGCTTACTGTGCTTAGTTTTTAACCCATTTTACGTGCTTTGACGAATCGCCCTTTAATTTTGCCATTAGCAAAATAGTTTAAAACCGTGGGCAAGGCTTGTTTTTCAACCGCAACATGACTAACAATATCAAAAATATCAATTTTACCAATTTGAGAATTTGATAAACCTGCATCACCTGTTAATGCCCCTAAGATATCACCCGCTCTAATTTTAGCTTTTCGTCCTGCATCAAATTGAATAGTAACCATAGGGGCGTGTAATGAAAATTCTTTTTGTTGATTAAGATTTTTCAATTGACCTATTTTTGCTTCTTTATTTTGAAAAGTAGTAATACTTTCTAATCTTAATTTTTCAGAGGACGTAAATAAACTCAGGGCAATCCCTTTTTCACCCGCTCGGCCTGTACGTCCAATACGATGGATATAAATTTCAGGGTCATGAGGCAATTCATAGTTAATCACCGCTTGTAAGGATTTAATATCTAAACCTCGGGCAGCGACATCCGTTGCAACGAGAACGGCACAACTATGATTAGTAAATCTTAATAATATTTGATCTCGTTCACGTTGTTCCAAATCACCATGAAGTGCTAAGGCTTGAATATTATTTTGACGTAAGCTTTGGGCAATTTCATTACATTGTATTTTAGTGTGACAAAAGACTAAACTATTCTCAGGCTGGTAATGTTGAAATAAATTTAGAAGGTCTTTTTGACGTTCTTTTTGATTAGTCTGATAGAAAATCTGTTCAATCACCTCATTATGGTGTTCGGCTTCCACATGAATAGTAATAGGATCTTTTAAAATAGCATGACTCATTTGATTAATAGAGTCTGGATAAGTTGCTGAAAATAATAAAGTTTGTCTAGTTTTAGGTGTTTGAGAAATGATATGATTAATTTCTTGACTAAAGCCCATGTCTAGCATTCTATCTGCCTCGTCAAGCACTAAAGTTTGTAAATCTTTCAACTCTAAAGTTTGTTTACTGAGATGGTCTTGTATTCGACCTGGCGTGCCAACGACTATATGCGCGCCGTATTCAAGGGAACTTTTTTGAGGATGAAAAGGCTTGCCCCCCGTAAGCATTACGACTTTTATATTTGGAATCGCACGCGCGAGTCGTCGCAATTCTTTACCTACTTGGTCTGCTAATTCACGCGTAGGACAGAGTATCATCGCTTGTATGCCAAAAAAACGCGGGTTGATTTGTTGCAGTAAACCTAATCCAAATGTAGCTGTTTTGCCACTGCCTGTTTTTGCCTTTGCAATTAAATCTTTACCTGCTAAAACATGAGGTAAACCTTGTGCCTGAATAGCTGTCATATTCAAATAACCTAAAGAAGTCAGGTTATCAAGTAATTGTGGCGATAAAGGAAGATTGGAAAAAGTTAATGTGTTGGACATTTTTAGCCTTATTGGGATAAGTGATTTTAAGAATTAAAGCAAGTTCATATTTGATAAATTGTAAGGTGCATAAGCGAAGCGTCATACACCAAGGGTATTTGAAAAATTATTTAGCGCGTATTATTGTAAAATATTATTTTCTATAAAATCACGAACTTCAATAGAAGTTACGTTCCCTTGTGAACCTTTTTGATTAACCGTATTGGTGATTTTTTCTAAAATATCTTCCATTAAAAGAACATCATCAATCCTATTTAAAGTATCCATTTTATTTTTAATAGTTTCTAAACTTTGTTCTAAAAAACCAAACCTAGAAATTTTAAATAATTGTTCCCCCACTGTGTGATTAAAATTTAAAAGATCAAGCGTGAAAACATGATGATATTCATATTTTTTTAATCGTTTTGGAATAACATAATAGAGTTGCCATTCAATTCCATTAGTTAATAAAGCAAAGTTTAATTTCATGTAATAAGCATAAGAAGTTGCTTGTGAAATATGCCTTTCGCCTAAATTCTGATTAATATGCTTTGCTTCAACGGCTATAATTGGCTTCTCATTAATTGAAATTAAATAATCTATTCGTAAGCGTCGATTAGGGATTCTATGCTCTGTTTTAATGTGTTGTAATTTATAACCTAAAATATCTTGCAAAATACTATCAATAATTATACGTGTGCCTGACTCATTTAATCTGTCACGCTTTGCTCTTTTAGCTTTCGTGGCAAATTTTGATATGTTAGGCTTTATTGCTTCAATATACTTAATAATAATGGGATTTTTCGGTGCTGAGGGCTTATCTGAGTTTGGGTTTGAGTCACCAATATTTACACCAAAATTATTAGCCAATACATCTAAGCCATTAATATAGCCTTGACCAATAGCTTTAAATTTCCATTCACTATTGTAGCGATATACTTCTCCTAAAATAAGAGCTGTTTCTTTTATTGCATTATCTAAAACGTAGCTAAGTAATTCAATTTTACTAACTGGATTGAGTATTCTAATAATTATTTTATCAAGTATCCCAAAGTTTTGCTGTCGCTCCTGCGCTTCATGAATCGTTAAAACAAAAGCAATTTTATCAATACTCGAATCAATTTTATTAAGTAAAACTTTAAAGTTTTGAGTATAGGTTTCTGTTGCTGGTATTAACTCCAAAGAACTGCCTAGTGATTTTAATTGGTTATAAAAAATGAAATCTTCATCACGTCTAATTTTATTATTTTTAGTTAGCATAAAAGCACTAGCGTCAATATCAAGATCAACTTCATTATCTTGTTTTTTTAACCACTCTATTTTAATTAATACTTCATTACCATTCGTTAATAAAGCATTTGCTCCTTTTTGTAAAACCTGTGTCATTTTATTCTCTCAATATGTAAACTAGTTAAATATATTCAAAACACTTTTTTTTACTAAATTTCTAATTTAATTTTCCCTGCTGCATAATTATGCACTAATGCTCCAATAATTTCCTGAAAAAATTATTATTTCCTGTTCTTTTGCTTTCACAAAACTAATATCAACTAGATTCAAAGAAATATTAATGGGCTATTTTTCCTTAAAATTTCCTCGTTGATAAACTTCTACAATCTCAGGTAGCGTATTTGCTGTAAGGTTTCTAACTTTTGTTCGTTTCATTTGTAGTTCATTATTTTTAATAGTTTAATTCGTAACTACTCAGGTAGTTGTAGCCCGTATGTAGCTTGCGGAATATGGGAGGGGGTACAATCATTTGTTAAAAATATCATAAAACATTTTGCCAAACACCCCGTATTTCGCAAGCTACATATGGGCTACTCTCTATAAGTTTCTCTATAGCCTAGTAAATAATAACCTAAGTAGTTACTTTAGTTCTTAATAAATTGTCTCATAAACCATGTGGGATGAGGAAAAAATTTAAGAAATTTTAATTCAACAAACCCTCTAACATCCTCTGATAAATTTCACTTAAAACTTCTAAATCAGCCACCGCTATATTTTCATTGACTTTATGAATAGTGCTATTTAGATGTCCTAGTTCAATAATCTCAGCCCCTGTCGGTGCAATAAAACGCCCGTCCGAAGTCCCCCCCCCTGTATCATCTAAAGTCTGAAGTCCTGTTACTTTTTTAATCGCATCATGGGCTGCATCAATCAATGCGCCGCTGGAAGTTAAAAAAGGATTTCCAGATAATCGCCAGTCTAAATCATAATCAAATGAATATTGATCTAAAATGGCATGAACTCGTTGTTTGATAATATCAGCATTTAATTCTGTCGAAAAACGTAGATTAAACAGGACTTCAAGATCACCAGGAATAATATTTTCAGCGCCCGTTCCGCTATTAATATTAGAAACTTGTAAGCTTGTCGGTGGAAAAAATTGATTTCCCTGATCCCAAATTTCTTCGGTTAATGTTTTTAATGCAGGCGCAAAATTATGAATGGGATTATCCGCTTTATGAGGATAGGCAACATGCCCTTGTATGCCATGAATGGTTAAAACCGCGCATAAAGATCCGCGCCGCCCTACTTTAATCACATCACCCACTTGTTTTTCACTTGAAGGCTCACCGACCAAACACCAATCAATTTTTTCACCTCGTTGCTCTAAAACATCAACAACTTTAACCACGCCATTTTTTGCACACCCTTCTTCATCACTAGTAATCATTAATGCAATTGAGCCTTGATGATCGGGATATTGTTGAACAAAACGTTCTACCGCAGTGATAAAACAAGCAATTCCCCCTTTCATATCCGCAGTGCCACGGCCGTAAAGCAAACCTTCTTTAATTGTCGGTTCAAACGGTGGAAAATCCCATGCGTCTAAATCCCCCGTAGGGACAACATCCGTATGTCCTAAAAAAACAAATAAGGGTTTCGCCTTTCCACGTCTAAGCCAAATATTTTGAGTGTCTCCAAAATCTAAACGCTCTTCTTTAAAACCAAACTGACTTAAACGTTGAACTAATACAGCCTGACAACCTGCATCAAGCGGAGTAACTGATTCACGTTTAATTAAATCTTCTAATAAAGTTAATGTTTCACTCATAAAATTTCTTGATACGCTTCAGTTTTAAATCCGAGTAATATATTTTCACCCGTATCCAATAAGGGACGTTTAATTAAAGTGGGTTTTTCAGTCATTAAGGTAATGGCCTTGTGCTGATCCACGTCTTCTTTTTGATTTTCATCAAGTTGTCGCCAGGTTGTACTGCGCTTATTAAGCATTAGCTCCCAACCTACTCGCGCTTCTAATTCACTGATTAGCTTTATCGTAACAGGCTGTTTTTTTAAATCATAAAACTGATAATCACAGTTATTTTCTTCCAAAAAACGGCGGGCTTTAGTAACCGTACTACAACTCGTGATTCCATAAAGTGTATACATGTTTATAACTCGTCAGTTAATAATTCATCAATCTTAGGTAATTGTGAATCTATCTTGCAACGTTTTTTGTATAAATCAATAAATTCCATAAAAGCTTGTTCAACATCATCAAGAATTTCTTGTTCTTCTTCACGTTCTTCAACTGAAATATCAGGAGAATCTAGGTATTCTTTTTGTAGAGAAATTTCGCTATTTAAAGCGAGAACCGCATAAATTAAAGCATTATTTGAAATAGTTGTCGTCATAATTAAAAAATGTTAAGTTATAATCTAAATGGAAATGGTCGAAATACCGACCGCTTTGCGTAATTCTTTAATAAAAGGCTTAGAAATAGCACGGGCTTTTTTCGCCCCTTCCAATAATTCCTCTTCAATATGTTTAGGAGCTTTTAATAAAGTATCATAGCGTTCTCTTGCCGGGGCGACTTGCTCATTAATATGTTCAAATAATAGCTTTTTCATTTCTCCCCAAGCAATGCCTTCTGCATAAAGTTTGCGTACATTTTCAACTTCACTCGTGCTTGCAAAAGCTTTATAGGTACTAAACAAGGTACAATTATCAGGCTCTTTAGGCTCACCAGGTTCTAAAGAATTGGTTTTGATCTTATTAATTAATTTTTTAAGTTTCTTTTCAGGGGCAAATAGAGGAATGGTATTATTATAACTTTTACTCATTTTACGCCCGTCTAAACCCAGTAAGGTTGCACTATTGTCATCAATAATAGCTTTGGGCAGGGTGAAATGTTCCCCATAAATATGATTAAAACGACTGGCAATATCTCTTGCCATTTCAATATGCTGAATTTGATCTTTACCCACAGGCACTTGATGCGCGTTAAACATTAAGATATCCGCCGCCATTAACACAGGATAACTAAATAAACCCATTGTTATGCCTTTATCTGGGTCTTGATCCTTAGCTTGCTCATTTTCTGCTACCACCGCTTTATAAGCATGAGAACGGTTCATTAACCCTTTTGCGGTAACACAAGTCAACATCCAAGTGAGTTCCATAATTTCAGGCACATCAGATTGGCGATAAAAAACCGCATTAGAGGTATCTAACCCTAAAGCAAGCCATGTCGCGGCAATTTCCAAACTGGATTGCTTGACTAATTCGGGTTGTTGACATTTAATCAACGCGTGATAATCGGCTAAAAAATAAAAGGGGGTTAGTTCTGCATTTTTACTGGCAGCAATTGCAGGACGTATAGCCCCCACATAATTACCTAAATGCGGTGTTCCCGTCGTAGTTATACCTGTAAGAACGGTTTTTTTGTTCATTATTGACTCTGATGCTATAAATTAATGGAAGGTCTTAAACATCTTTCCGTGTAAACACTTAAATGTTATTTTTGATAAATATCAGGCTATATTTTAGGTTGTCTATTTATATTAGGATAAGTTGTCGATTACAAGGTAAAGTTTACACAAATTTAGCCTAATAGTCAGTGTTCTCTATAAATCAAACCCTATTAAGCTATTTTTATAGTAAAATTTAATCTTAGTTATTAGTATAAGGTTTTTTAAAATGGCTGATTTTAAAGAAAAGCGTGAATTTTTCAGAATGCAGGTGGATTGTGAAATTCATCGTAAACACGATAATCAGGAGGGAAATGTTTATATGGGTCGTTGTACTACATTGAGTGGTGCAGGGGTTTCTTTTATTACGACCGACAATTTAAATATTGGGGACTTATTTGATGTGATTATAAATCCTCAACAAACGCTAACCCCACCGATGAGAGGAAAAGCCACCGTGATTAGGATTGTCGCTTTAGACAATAGTGAATTTGAAATAGGGGCAACCCTTGAAACCTCAACTCCTGAATAATAGTCGCTATTTAAATTATGTTTATTATTACTAAAGAAGTTTATTTTTGTTACGGTCACCGTTTGATGAATCATTCAGGTAAATGCCGCCACTTACACGGACACAGTGTCAAAGCCTCAATTTCAATTAAACAGCAACAATTGAATGAGCAAAGTATGGTTTGTGATTTTTCTGATGTTAAAGCGTGTGTAGAATCCTATGTAGATAAAATTTTAGATCATAATTTTTTACTGCATAAAAATGATCCCATTATTCCTTTGCTCAAAGCACAAAATGAACGTTTTATGGCAATAGAGGAACACCCTACTGCAGAAGTCTTGGCTCAAATGATTTTTCAATATGTTAAACAACAAGGCTTTAATGTTGATCAAGTCGTATTATGGGAAACAGCTAGTTCTAATGCTTGTTATCGTGAAGGTTAATAACGGGGTTTAATGCTATTTTATGACTAAGTATTACTTTCATTAGTAAATAATCACTTTTCTATCTTTCAAAGGGGTTAAGTTTAAAAGGCTTCTTACATCCGACTCATCATAGTAACGCTAAAGACTTGAACTTAAAGTCGCTAGTTTTTACTCGTGGCAAGTAATAAATTTTGCGCTTGCAAATCTGCATGATACGACGAGCGCACGAGAGGCGCACTAGCTACTTGTTTAAAACCTAAATCTTTTGCAATTTCTGCATAGTCATTAAATTGTTCAGGAGGAATATATTCTTTAACCGCTAAATGATCTCTACTCGGTTGTAAATATTGTCCTAAAGTTAACATAGAACAGCCATGCTCAAGTAAATCTTTCATAACCTGAATCACTTCTTCGGGTAATTCGCCTAAACCCAGCATTAATCCTGATTTAGTCGCTACATGAGGTAATCTTAGTTTATATTGCTGTAATAATTGTAGCGAAAGGTGATAATCTGCCCCTGGACGTGCTTGCGGATAGAGTCTTGGAACGGTTTCAAGATTATGATTAAAAACATCACAGGCAGCTTGCTGTAAAATGTCTAACGCTTTTAAAACCCGCCCTCGAAAATCAGGCACTAAAATTTCAATGCGAGTTTTAGGACTCAGTTGACGAATTTCATTAATACAGTTAGCAAAATGTCCAGCCCCCGCATCACGTAAATCATCACGATTAACCGAAGTAATGACGACATAATTAAGAGCCATTTGTTTAATTGTTTCAGCTAACATAATCGGTTCTTGAGCATCTAACGCCAAGGGTTTTCCATGGGCGACATCACAAAAAGGACAGCGGCGGGTACACAAATCTCCCATTATCATAAAAGTTGCCGTCCCTTGATGAAAACATTCTCCCATATTAGGGCAAGCTGCTTCTTCACAAACGGTGTGTAAATTATTCTTTCTCAAAACCTGCTGTAATTGACGGACCTTTTCACTTCCCGCTAATTTAACTCTGATCCAATCAGGTTTTCGTAAAGGTTTATCTGTTGGTTGAACTTTAATAGGAATTTTTGCTAATTTCTCGCTGTTACGTTGATGAGAGCTGGGAGTTAAACGTGATGGGGCTTTAAAACTCATAGTGTTATTGCCGTAAATAAGGCGTGAAGAATAGAAATGGCTAATTCGTGGTTATTAATATTGATGTTAAAATTTTGAAGTTTAGTCACTTCTAAATCTTTAAAACCACAGGTATTAATAGAATCAAAAGGCGTTAAATCTAGTGTATTATTAAGGCTTAACCCATGATAACTACAGCCTTTTTTGATCCTTAAACCAATCGAGCCAATTTTTTTATTATTAATATAAACCCCAGGGGCTTCTGCTTTTGCTGTTGCTTTAAGACCATATTGAGCTAATGTACTAATCATTACCTGCTCTAACAGAGTCACTAATTGACGAACATTCAATCTTAAACGCTCAATGTTAAGCAATGTATAGATAATCAGTTGCCCTGGTGCATGATAAGTAATTTGCCCTCCTCTATCTGAATTGACAATAGGAATATCCACTCGCTCTAGCAAATGTTCTGCTTTAACATTCAAACCAAAGGTATAAACAGAGGGATGTTCAACAACCCATATTTCATCTCTAGTATTAGCGGTACGTTCTTGAGTGAACTGTAACATAGCTTGCCAAATAGAGTGATAATCTTGTAAACCTTGATTGCGAATAATAGCTGACATAAAAATGAAATTATTTTAAAAATGAAAACAAAGAGGAAAAGCCATCCTTTCCAGATGGCTCACCTTAGTTCTATTTACTTAATCTCAGCATTTGCCGCTGTTATCATTTTCTCTAATTGCTTTTTACCATGAAGATCCATAATAATATCACAACCGCCAACTAATTCCCCTTTGATATAAAGCTGAGGGTAGGTTGGCCAGTTTGAGTAAGTTTTTAACTCTTCTCTTAATTCAGCATCTTCTAAAATATTGATATAAGTAAATTTAGCACCACAAGCTTGTAATGCTTGTATTACTTGTCCTGAAAAACCACACTGTGGAAAATCAGGTGTGCCTTTCATGTATAAAACAACAGAATTAGAGAGTTGCTCTTTAATTTTTTCAATAACATCCATAGGGTTCACTCTTAAAAATAATAAAACCCAGTAATACTATCAAGAATAGAATAATAAAAAAAGCCTTATTTAAAAACAAAGGCTTGCTAGAAAAGAAATAGAAAATTATAATTAAAGGTTTTTTGACAGGTAGCTTAAGGCTGCCTTTTTTGTTTTAGCACAGGATAGAATGTCATGAGTAGTCATATTATGCCAACCTATGGACGTTTACCCGTTACCTTTAGTCACGGTAAAGGTGCGTGGCTTTGGGATGAAGCAGGCAAACGTTATTTAGATGCCTTATCGGGAATTGCCGTCTGTAACTTAGGTCATGCACATCCTGCGGTACATAAAGCCATTTGTAAACAAAGTGAAGCGTTAATCCATACCTCTAATTTATATGGTATAGCGACTCAAGAGCAATTGGCAAAGCAGTTATGCCAAAAAAGTGGCATGGAGAATGTTTTTTTCAGTAATTCAGGCGCAGAAGCTAATGAAGCCGCTATTAAAATTGCCAGAGTTTATGGACATCAACAAGGTATTGAAAAACCATTGATTATCGTCATGGAAAGAAGCTTCCATGGGCGAACAATGGCGACTTTAAGTGCGACAGGAAACCCAAAAATACAACAAGGTTTTACACCCTTAGTTGAAGGCTTTATCCATATCCCATTTAATGATACTTCTGCATTAAAAAAAGCGATTACAAAAAATAAAGAGTGTATTGCTGTATTAGTTGAACCGATACAAGGGGAAGGTGGTGTGCATATTCCGTCACCAAATTATTTAAATAATATCCGTAACCTTTGTAATCAGCATCAATTATTAATGATGGTCGATGAAATCCAAACAGGTATTGGACGAACAGGGCGGTTTTTATCTTATCAACATAACGATATTCTCCCCGATGTTTGTACCTTAGCTAAAGGATTGGGAAATGGCGTTCCCATTGGTGCATGTTTAGCGCGAGGGAAAGCTGCAACCCTATTAACCGCAGGAATGCACGGGTCTACTTTTGGCGGTAATCCCTTAGCTTGCAGTGCAGCACTTGCTGTTTTACAAACCTTAGACACTGAAAATTTAGCCTCCAAAGCGCAAGAAAAAGGTGAAAAAATCACCTCGCTATTAACAAAAAAATTACAAGGTAATACAAAGGTTAGTCATATTCGCCATCAAGGGTTAATGATTGGTTTAGACCTGACATTTCCTTGTAGTGAGTTAGTGACTCAGGCATTACAAAAAAGCTTATTAATTAATGTTACCAATGAAAAAACCATTCGTCTACTCCCACCTTTAGTGATAGATGATGAACAAATAGAACTTCTAGTAGAAATATTATCATCCCTAATTCAAGAATATACGCAATAATAATGACTCAACCAAGACACTTTATTAGTTTGAACGACCTTAGCAGCGATGAATTTAGGGCATTAATTGCCAGAGCCATCGACTTAAAAAATAATCGTAATCCTGATTTTCAACCGCTAAAAGGGAAAGTATTAGCGATGATCTTTGAAAAATCATCAACCCGTACTCGTGTTTCCTTTGAGACAGGCATGGCACAATTAGGGGGAAGTGCTTTATTTTTATCATCAAGAGATACCCAACTAGGACGAGGAGAGCCTTTGGCTGATAGTGCCAAAGTTATTTCAAGTATGGTTGATTGTATTATGATTCGCACTTATGACCATGCGACCGTAACGACCTTTGCACAACATTCACGTGTTCCCATTATCAACGCATTAACCGACTTGTTACATCCTTGCCAGCTACTCGCTGATATGCAAACTTATTTTGAATTACGCGGTGATATTGCAAAAAAAACCGTCTGTTGGGTAGGCGATGGCAATAATATGTGCCATTCTTATATCAATGCAGCGATGTTATTAGATTTTAAACTTAATATTGCAACGCCTAAAGACTATCAACCCCTTAGGTCTATTTTAGAATCAGCAGACGAACGGATACAATTATTTGATACCCCTGAAGAAGCGGCAAACAATGCTGATTTAATTGTTACTGATGTTTGGGCTAGTATGGGGCAAGAACAAGAACAACAAAAGCGTGAGCAAGCCTTTAAGAATTATCAGGTCAATGCAAAAGTAATGGCACAGGCTAATAAGGATGCGTTATTCATGCACTGCTTACCTGCACATAGAAATGAAGAAGTTGCGACTGAAGTCATAGATGGTAAACAAAGTGTGATTTTTATTGAAGCAGAAAATAGGCTTCATGCACAAAAAGCCTTATTAGAATTTTTAATATGTTGTTAAATTCGCTAAAATCACCTCCTCAATTTATAACAGAGAACCTCGTGAAAAAAATAACGTTGATATTCTTATTACTTACAATCAGTAGCTGGGTTAATGCCAAAACAATTTATATTACTGATAATATAAACATTAATCTTAGATCGGGTGATAGTAGTAAAAGTAAAGTTATTGCCATACTTCCCAGTGGGACTCCACTAACTTATGTGTCTAAACGTAAAAGTTCAAGTTATTCCAAAGTACGGATGCCCAATGGACGTTATGCTTTTATTTTGACGAAAAATACGCTTAATAAACCTACCGATAAAATATCTCTGGCAGCTATAACTACTGAGCGCGATAAGCTTAAACAAGAAAATGAAGAATTAGAAAATGAGCTTTTAATGCAAAAAGGTAATTCAACAGCGGCTGAAACCACTAAAAACGCATTAACGATAGATCACGAAAAATTAACCCAAGAATTAGAAGATATACGGTATAGTGCAGCGAATGCTATTAAAATTAAAAAACGACGTGACACACTACAAGAAGAAGTCGTTCAAACTCAAAAAGATCTCGAGCAACTCAAATTAGAAAACCAGACCTTAAAAGCAAATAATAAATTAGATTGGTTTTTATATGGGGGAACGGCCGTTTTTTTTAGTATTATTCTTGGGTTTTTATTACCTAATTTAGGCTGGAATAAACGTTCTAATAGTTGGCATTAAATTTTAGTTTAAAAGATTAAGCCTAATCTCTATTAGAAAAACTAAGTTTATACGATATAAGAACCGTAAAATACATGTTTTATTTGTACCTACTTTAAATCTCAAATCTTTTAGGAAATAACCTATGGCTAATTCAAAGGACAAACAAACTCGTAAATTTTCATCACAAGTCGTTGATGGTATGGAACGCGCCCCTAGTCGAGCCATGCTATATGCAGTAGGTTTTGAGCCAGATGATTTTAAAAAGCCCCAAATAGGGATTGCATCGACATGGAGCATGGTGACACCTTGTAACATGCACATCAATAAACTAGCCGATGATGCCGCTAAAGGGGTTAATAAGGCAATGGGGAAAGCGGTTATTTTTAATACCATTACCATTTCTGATGGTATTTCAATGGGAACGGAAGGAATGAAATATTCCCTCGTTTCACGTGAAGTGATCGCAGATTCCATAGAAACAGTAGTAGGCTGTCAAGGATTTGATGGAATTGTTGCGATTGGTGGCTGTGACAAAAACATGCCAGGTTGTTTAATGGCCTTATCACGCTTAAATCGACCCAGTATTTTTGTTTATGGGGGGACGATTTTACCAGGTTGTCATAACAATAAAAAATTGGATGTTGTCTCCGTATTTGAAGCAGTAGGCGCAAGAGCTAATAATAAGATTGATGATGCTGAACTTAAAGCTATCGAAACCAAAGCCATACCAGGCGCGGGTTCTTGTGGCGGAATGTATACCGCAAACACAATGGCTTCTGCTATTGAAGCTTTAGGCATGAGTTTACCTAATAGTTCAGCACAAGCGGCAATCTCCGAAGATAAACGCCTAGATTGTGAACACGCAGGGGCAGCCGTCTTAGCATTATTGAAAAAAGATATTAAGCCACGCGACATCATGACCAAAGAAGCCTTTGAAAATGCAATTACGATTGTCATTGCTTTAGGCGGGTCAACCAATGCCGTCTTGCATTTATTAGCCATGGCAAATGCCACGGAGGTTGATTTAAGCTTAGATGATTTTACTCGTATTGGCGCAAATGTACCGATGGTTGCCGATTTAAAACCTAGCGGCCGTTATCAAATGGCAGAGTTAATTGAAATTGGGGGGATTCAGCCCTTAATGAAAGAATTATTAGATAAAGGGTTATTACATGGTGATTGCTTAACGGTTACAGGCAAAACATTAGCTGAAAATTTAGCCGATGTTAAACCTTATCCTGAACAACAAGATATGATTCGCTCCTTTGATAATCCCATTAAAAAAGACAGTCACTTAACCATTCTTTATGGCAATCTTGCAACAGAAGGCAGTGTCGCCAAAATTACAGGAAAAGAAGGTTTAGTCTTTACAGGCACAGCTAAAGTTTATGAAGCCGAAGAACAAGCGTTAACCAGCATTTTAAACGGTGAAATTGTTAAAGGGGATGTGATTGTTATTCGTTATGAAGGGCCGCAAGGTGGACCTGGAATGCGCGAAATGTTATCACCCACAGCCGCCGTCATGGGTAAAGGATTAGGTAATGATGTGGCTTTAATTACCGATGGGCGTTTTTCAGGGGGAACGCATGGCTTTGTTGTCGGTCATATTACCCCAGAAGCCTACGTTGGTGGTACACTCGCTATTATTAAAAATGGTGATAAAATCACCATTGATGCAGAAACTAAAGAATTAACCTTACATGTGAATGATGCAGAAATTTCCCGCCGTAAAATGTTATGGCAACAACCTAGCCCGCGTTATACCCGTGGAGTTTTAGCTAAATATGCTAAATTAGTTAGTTCAGCTTCTAAAGGCGCGGTGACCGATAATTTAGATTAGTTTCTCTGGATAAGGCTGGGAATCTTTACCCAGCCTCGTATCTACAAATCTAGTTGTGCATTCTTTGATAATAAACCCATTCCAAAATAGGTTTATTATTTAATAAATGTTCGTTAATAATTCTATCTAATTTATCCGAGGTTACATTGTAATACCAAATTCCATCAGGTTGTATGCAAACTAAAGGCCCTGATTTACACGTTCCAAAACAGGTTGCACGCGTTTTTTTTACTCTTAATTTCCCCTGATCTAGTCCTGCTTTTTTGAATTTATCTTTTAATTCATCATAAAGAGCTTGTCCTGAACTATTTTCTGTACACCGATCACCTACGCAAACTAATATCTGACGGTGATAATCCATCATTTTAGGTTTAATCATTTCAGTCATTTATTGATTCCCTTTTTGGCTTAAATCATTCCAAGCATGATGGTAATGCGCTAATAATTCTGGGTTAAACTGCCCTTCTTGTTTTATTAATGAAACTCGAAAGACTAGCCTTCCCAAATAATCAATAAAATTCACACTGTAACTATGCTGTTCTCGACTAGAAAAATAGGCAGCTTTTACATTTTCCCAATTAATATGACAATGGAAATATGGATTTTCAACATTTAACCATTCCCCTCGATGTTTAAATTCATCGGCTTGTAAAAATAGTTCAGTGACTGTTCCCGCTTCCGCACGGACAATGCCACGTAATTTTCCCCAATTTTTAGCTTGTTTTAAAACTTCATTTATTTTATCATCAGTAATCCTCGTCGCTTTATAATCACCAGCCTCACCACCAGCAACAGCTTCAAGTACTTCCCCTAATGAGACCCCAAAATAATCAGCAACTTTTTCTAGGGTTTTTACAGGGTTTTCTGCTAAATAACGTCTTAAGCAACTTTCCCAACCTTCTAAACCCATTGTTAAGGAACGCCCTGCTTGTTCACCTGCTTTGGTTTCACCTGTTAAGGTTTCATATTTATTAGCATAACCTCTTGGGGTTATCATTAATCCTTGTTCAACATAAGTGGATGAGTTACCAATTAAAACTGTCGTTAGCATTCCAATATCACAGTCTGACATTTGATCTAAACGAACTAATTGAATCATTTGACGGCGCCGGTAAGCGGATTTAACAATGGCAACGGGGGTTTCAGGACTGCGATAGTTTAATAATATTCTTTGTGCTTCAACAATTTGTTGAACTCTACGACCACTTTTGGGATTATAAAGCGCAATCACAAAGTCCGCTTTTGCTGCCGCCTCTAATCGCCTTGAGATAACAGGCCAGGGAGTTAGTAAATCAGATAAAGAGATTGAACAGAAATCATGGGTTAAAGGTGCGCCGACTAATGAGGCACAGGCGGATAAGGCGGTGCTTCCGGGAATAACTTCTACACTAATCTCACTGTCAGGTGTCCAGCCTGATTTTAATAAAACTTCATAAGTAGGCCCTGCCATGCCATAAACGCCAATATCTCCCGATGAAATTAACGCAACTTTTTTACCTAATTTAGCATGTTCATAGGCTTCAATGCAGCGATCAATTTCTTCAGTCATGCCTTTTTTAATGACTTCTTTATCCACTAATAAATCTTTGACTAGTTTAATGTAGGTTGTGTAACCAATGACGATATCGGCATCACTGATAGCAGATTTTGCGCGATAACTCATGTGTTCTTCTGCACCTGGACCAAAACCGACTAAATATATTTTTCCACTCATTTTATTTTATTTGTTTGATGACGATTGAAACCGTGGCATTTTTATTATCTGTGCCACGCATTTTAAATTTTTCTACAACTAAGCTTTCTTTTGTTTTTTCTGCAGCTAAAAGGGCGGCAGCTTCTGATACTGAGGGCGTTCCCATGTATTTCATAACAATAGCTGAGGGATTAGGGACATCAACCTTTGCTAATTGTATTGCTGAATAAAAACTCAAAGGACATTGATATTTTTCCGCGCATTCTAGTAATCCTTGCTCATCGTTTTTTTTATCAATCGTTGCAAATTGAATAATATCATCTGAAGATAAGTTAACGGATTGTAAGGCTTTATTAATGGCCGTGTCGATGGTTGCAAACGTTGTTCCTCGATCACAGCCTAAGCCTAATACTAGTTTCATGATTATTTTTCCTTAGGTCGATAAACCACTAAACGCTCTTCTAGTGATTGCCACAGTTTATCCGATATTTTACGATCAGTGACCCAAAGTATAGCTTTATATTTATCTAAGTTTACAGCTTCAAAGCGATTAAAAAGATGAATCGTTTTTGGTAATGGGGTCGGGCGTGTCCACCAGTCTTTTTCCCCTGTTTCTTGTACAAAAGCGATCAGCTCTTCATTAACGACATGGGCTGAAACACGAGTAATATTAATTTTAGGGGCTTCAATCGTCCAACCTAATTCACGACCTAAAATGTCAACGGGAATGGTTTTTCCCACATCGGAAGCGGTGGTTAAAACTGGGGTTGCTTGTAATAAGTGGGCTATCTTTTCGGCATAAGCATTTGCACCCCCTACATGACCTGATAAAACAGGGATAACAAATTGTCCTGCATCATCAACGACAATGATACCTGGGTCTTCATCTTTAGATTTTAGGTGAGGGGAGATTAATCTAACCACCGCACCTAAGGAAACAAAAAAGACGACTTGATCATATTCAGAAAATAGTGCGGCTATTTGATGACGAAATGCACCTGTGTAATGATGAACGGGATTACTTGTATCTTGAATCAGAGGCAGAAATTTTTCAGCAACTAGCACGGTTGCATCAGGCAGTTCATTGGCTAATGATTTAACTTGGTTTGCACCATGTTTAGTAATAGCAACAAGAATGATTTTGGGGCTGATAGGTATCATAATGAAAATTAAGTAAAAAAGTTATTATAACCTAGTATTTTAGTAGGAAATAGAGTGTAATATTTTCCTCTATAGAATAAAGTGGCTAATTATAATCCTTAACGTTATAATCAGCTATTTCAGGGCTTAGAAAATAATAATTATTTATCATGAAATTATGACCCGCATTAATTGTAGCGGTTGTTAAAAAACGAGGTAAGGCGGATGTGGGTGAAAAAACGATGTTGGATGTATTAATTCCTGTTGAAAAATCTTTGCAACAAGTGATTGTTGATAGCGTTTCATTTGAAAAAATATTAATTATTATTTGTGATACCGCAGTAACAGGTATGAAATCGACTCGTGATATGATTGCGACCAAAGGACGAGCTTCTTTTATGGCAGAACGGTCACAGGGCTATATTGATGCAGGGGCTAAAACCTGTCAATTAATTATTTGTGCGATTGTTAAAGCATTAGAAAAAATTTAACTCTCATTGCATGTTGCCGCTATTAAGCTTATACATTCATATTCCTTGGTGTATTCAAAAATGCCCTTATTGTGATTTTAATTCTCATACTTTTAATACAGAATTACCCGAATCAGCGTATATTTCTATTTTATTAGCCGATTTAGCCGCAGATATTGAACGCTTTGAAATAACCCGACCTATTGAAAGTATTTTTATTGGCGGGGGAACACCTAGCTTATTTTCTGCTAAGAGTATTTATCGTTTGTTAGAAGGGGTTTCTAAGCTGGTTTCTATCAAAGAAGATGCTGAAATTACCTTAGAAGCAAATCCTGGTAGTATTGAAAGTGCAAAGTTTCGAGCATTTAGAGAAGCTGGGATTAATCGACTCTCTATTGGTGTACAAAGTTTTAATGAAGTACATTTAAAAAAATTAGGACGAATACATGATCGCCTACAGGCATTGAGAGCCGCTGAAATTGCTAAAGTTTCAGGATTTGATGATTTTAATTTAGATTTAATGTTTGCGCTACCAGAACAAACAGAAGAGGAAGCGATAGCGGATATTAACAGGGCAATAGCTCTTGAACCGAGCCACTTATCACTGTATCAATTAACTTTAGAACCGAATACTTATTTTCATAAATTTCCGCCTAAATTACCTCAAGATGAATTGATTTTCACGATGCAAAAAAGTTGTCAGCAAATACTCGCAACGAAAAATTTTGAACAATATGAGGTTTCAGCTTATGCTCAACAAGGTTCTCAATGTAAGCACAACCTTAATTATTGGCAATTTGGTGATTATTTAGGGATTGGTGCAGGGGCGCATGGTAAAATTAGTCAACAATTACCCAACCGAATTTACCGAAGCTCAAAAATAAAAAATCCTCAATTGTATTTGGAAAAAATAAGGGCGATGACACAACCCATTTTAGTAGAAGCATTGCCATTAGAATTTATGATGAACCAATTGCGTTTAAAACAAGGATTTTCCCTTGAAAACTATCAAAAAGTGACCGGTTTATCAAAAATGACTTTAGAGCCAGCACTGACTGTTGCGCTTAGTCAAAAACTGCTATATGAGCGACAAAAACACTATTTTTGTACAGAAAAAGGCTGGAATTTTCTTGATACAGTTTTAGAAAAGTTTATTCCTTAATTTTTCGGCTATAATACGGATAAATTTTTTTCAAAATAAACAATTATGCTGGATTATCAAAAACAATTTATTGAATATGCACTTGAATGTGGTGTACTTAAGTTTGGATCATTTCAATTAAAATCGGGGCGAATAAGTCCTTATTTTTTTAATACAGGATTGTTCAATACAGGGGCAAAACTTGACAAACTAGGTCACTTTTATGCACAAGCATTAATTAAATCAGTTATTGAGGTTGATATTCTCTATGGACCTGCTTACAAAGGGATTCCTTTAGTGAGTACAACGTCAATAGCTTATGCAAGACTCCAAGGGAAAGATATGCCCTTTGCATTTAACCGTAAAGAAGTTAAAAACCATGGTGAAGGCGGGGTTTTAGTGGGAAGTCCTTTGCAAGGTAATGTGGTTATCGTTGATGATGTCATTACCGCTGGCACATCGGTTCGAGAATCCGTTGAAATTATTACCCAAGCAAATGCCGTGCCTTCTGGCGTACTTATTGCTTTGGATAGAGAAGAAAAAGGGCAAAATACACACTCTGCAACGCGAGAAGTTGAACAGCGTCTTAAAATTCCTGTTGTTGCAATCATCTGTTTAGCTAATATTATTGAGTTTTTAGAAATGAGTGATGAGAATAATGAACAACTTGCAATCATTAAAAACTACCGAGAACAATATGGAGTTTGAGGGCAACCTTTTTCAATAAAACGGTTGATATTCAAACAGCTTTTAATATTTTAGTCTACAATAGATTGTTATAATAATCACTTTTGTTCATATAAATAGTGCTAGTTAGGAAAAAAGGTTTGCCATGGGGAATTTGAAATTCAAAGAACAGTTGCATGAGTACGCGCAATGGCGCGGACAATTGGCGCGTTCTATCGAAATGTATCGGGAGTGGCGGCGGCGTTATGGCATGAGTGATGTTCATAGTACGGATACTTTATTGAATATTCTTAGTGGTTTAGACAATGATAGAATTACGCTTGCATTTGCAGCAGAGTTTTCGCGTGGAAAGACCGAATTAATTAATTCCTTATTCTTTGCAGAAACGGGTATTAGATTATTACCTTCATCGCCAGGACGGACAACAATGTGTCCGACTGAAATATTTTTTGATAAAAAAGAAGGGGCGTATATACGAGTTTTAGATATTAGTACCCGTCTTGAAGATTTGTCGTTAATAGAATACAAGCAAATGCCTAAGAAATGGAAACATATTTCTTTAGAGGGTAAGAGTCCAACACAAATGCAGGAGGCTTTTAAACATCTGGTTGCTGTTAAAACAGTCCCTGTTGATATGGCGGATAAATTGGGCTTATGGAATGAGAATGAAGCAGCTGAACAAGGACTTTCTAATGCGACTGAGGTCGAAGTTCCCTGTTGGCGACATGCGTTAATTAGTTTCCCTCATCCTTTATTAGAGGAGGGTTTATCTATTTTAGATACACCAGGGCTTAATGCTTTGGGAACAGAACCGGAATTAACCTTAAGTATGTTACCTAGTGCGCAAGCGATTATTTTTGTGCTTGCAGCCGATACTGGTGTGACTAAAAGTGATCTTGAAATGTGGCGAAACCATATTTGTAGTGCGCGTAATAATAAGCAAGGTCTTGCTGTCGTCATGAATAAGATTGATTCTATGTGGGATGATCTTGCGGGTGAGACAGGTTATGAAAATTCAATAAAAAAACAAATTAGCAGTTCTGCTTCTATTTTAAAACTTAAAGAAAGTTTAATTTTTCCAGTTTCTGCAAAACAGGCTTTATTAGCCAAAGTTAAAAAAGATAATGCTTTATTAGAACGAAGTCGCTTGAAAGGTTTAGAACATTATCTTTCTAATGACATTTTGAAGCAACGCAGAAAGATTTTAATGGCAACTATTCTCAAGGATATTGGCTTTTTAATTAATGAGTCTTCAAGTTTGACCGATTCGAAATTAGTTAATGCAACTAAACAGTTAGACGAATTTAGAAAGGTTGATTTTGAAAATAAAGACATGACAGATAAGTTAATGTCTGAAACCCGAGACAGACAAAAAGCTTATACCTCAAACGTTGAGAATTTTCAAGCAAGTCGTCGTGTTTTCACGGTACAAGCAAAAATTTTAATTGAATCATTTGCAAAAGAAAAAATAGAAATTATTATTCATGAAACCAAAGGTGAAATGAGTAAAAGTTTAACAACTTTTGGAATGAAAAAGAGTATTAGCAAACTTTTTGATGATTTACGTGATTTATTACAAGACTCAATTGATATTACTAATGAAACTCGTCGTTTAGTCAAAGCTATTCACAAAAAGTTTCATGATGAGTATGGTTTTAAAGAAATTGAGCCTAAATTATTTTCAATTAAACAATATCAAGATGACTTGGAAACTATTTTTGCAGAAGGGGAGGCTTTTAGAAGTAGTGCAAAAACAACGATGACAGAACAAAGCGTTGTTGTTAATAAACTTTATAGTACTTTAATTGCAAAAGCGAGAAATATTTTAAAACAGGCTTATAAAGATGCATTAACATGGAGTAATGGGGTTTTAGTTCCTCTAATGCACCAAATTAAAGACCATAAAAAACAAATTGAAAGCCGTTTACAGATGTTGAAAAAAATCAATGACTCTAAGGGAAGCGTTTCTGAAAATATTGCCCATCTTAGGTCTGAACTTGAACCTTTAAAACAACAACGAAAAGAGCTGGCGTTTATTGTTAAAGAAATGCGGATAGAAGCTTTTCAGGAAAAAGAGAAGGCCTAAAACTTTATTGGCTACTTTTTTATTTCTTTTTACAACCTCGAATCATTTTTCCACGAATACGATGAGGGTTTTGAATCATTAAAAGTTTCGTAGGTTGGGTTACATGCTTTTCGTAACCCAACATTTCACAAGAAGCATTCATCGGTATATTCAAAAAAAATAATTTTCCCTTAGGAAAATAACCCTATTTCGTATCTACTTTAAATTCAAGGGAGAATCGTAACCTTCAGTTTCTAAGTTATTGATTAATAAATGAATACTTTTTGTGGATTTCATTTTACCCTGAAATTTAAAGTAGATACCCTATTTCTTTATTAGATAATATTAAGCGTGGATAAATGTTGGGTTACGAAAAGCATGTAACCCAACCTAGGTGGCTAATTATACATTTTTATCTTTAAGCTCATTAAATTTTGTTTTCATTGTTAAATTTCCATAAGTTAATTTTCTAATTGTTAACTCATCTGCTTTATTATTAGCCAAACGTAAATTATTTTCCGATGATAAAAGAGCATCCTTTGTCTTTTGAAGATGAATAATGGTTTTATCAATTTCAGAAATAGCTGTTTTAAATTTTCGGCTAGCTAAATCATAATTTTTAGCAAACCCTGTTTTAAATACATCTATCTTTTCTTCAAAATTGGTAATGTCCATATTTTGATTTTTCATCAAAGTTAATTCTTTTTTATCTTTAAGAGAATTAACTGCTGCATTACGAAGAAGAGTAATCATTGGAATAAAAAATTGAGGTCGTATTACATACATTTTTTTAAATTTATAAGATACATCAACTATTCCTGTATTAAAGAGTTCATTTTCAGGTTCTAAAAGCGAAACAAGAACCGCATATTCACAATTCTTTTCATTACGATCTTTGTCAAGTTTAGCGAAAAAATCCTCATTTTTCTTTTTCGTAGCCGTTTCATCATTTTCATTTTTCATTTCGAACATAATGGAGATAATTTCAATAGCCATTTCATCATCAGTCTCTTTATAAATATAATCGCCTTTAGTTCCTTCTCTTGAATCGTTATCTTTTTCAAAAAAAGCATTTTGAAAAGCTGTTGCACGAAGTTTGTTGAACTCGATTTCACAGTGTTGTTCCAACGTTTCACCAACCATTTTTGTTGAAAGTTTCTGCTTAAAGTCTTTTAAACGAGCTATTTCTTCATCTTTCATTTTTATAGTTTCATCTTTTACAACTAGCTTATTTCTAAATTTTTCTTTAGTTGATATTTCAAGTGATTCTTTTTCTGTCTCCTTAACTCTTAAATCATTAGCGAGATCATTACGTTCTTTCTCTATTTTCTTAATTGCTTCTGAAACCTCTAGTTTTTTCTCTGTCTCTGCACTCTGAATTTTGGATTTCATTTCAGCGATTTCTGTCTCTTTCTTCGCTAATTTTTCAGCAAGTTCAGTATCACTTTTAATTTTTAATTCCGTTAATTGTTTGTCCTTTTTTACTAGCTCTTCTTGCAAAGTGTTTTTAATATTAGCTTCTGCAAGTTTAACTGCATTATCTT
>DAOUTG010000057.1 GCA_030626845.1 Methylococcaceae bacterium | reverse complement strand
AATGGGTTATGTCGGGTAATGCGAGATGCCATGCTAAGGAAAGATAAAGCCATTAATACTTTATTTATCCCTTATGATGCACGTAATATAAATAGAGATTTTAGTGAAGAAGCCAAAATTAGAACGGACTTACTCTTTGATAGATTGAGTTATTTGGCTGGATGCCGCGACCCAGTAATTTCGAGGGAGTAAAATTTATTATAGTTTTAAAAAATAGGTTTTACTATAATTGTTTACCACCTAAAATTCTGTTGATTTTCTATCTTGGTTTAAAATACTCTGAATTTCTATTATTTTTCAATCCTTTGCGTAACATCAGTTAATTAAAAAGCCAAGTCATTAACACTCAGAATGGCTAATAAAATAGAGGCAATAATGCCTGCAACCATTAATCCTAAAACTACAATTAATAAAGGTTCTAGTAAGGCTAACATTCTGTGAATGGTCGTTTTAAGTTGTTTATCATAAATCTCCGCCATTTTAAGTAACATTTCCTCAAGCTTTCCTGTTTCCTCTCCCACCTTAATCATTTGCATCGCCATTTTAGGAAATAACTCACTTTTTAATAAGGCGTTACTCATGTTTTTTCCTTGGGTTAAATCGGTGATCGCATCATCAATGACTTCTGCTAATACCAAGTTCCCAACAGTTTCTTTTACAATAGATAAGGCATCAAGAATAGAGACCCCATTTCCTAATAAAGTCCCTAAGGTTCGACTAATGTTCGCGGTTTCTTTATTTTGAATAATTTCCCCCGCTAAGGGAAATTTTAAAAACCGTCCATCCCATTGTTTTTTAGTCACAGAGTCGGCAAGCTGTTGTTTCATATATAAATAAGCCATTGTTATCATGCCTGCCAGTAACCACCAGTAACTTTGTAAAAAGTCTGATAAGGCCACTACAATTTGAGTGGGAACAGGCAGTTCTTTTCCTGCATCTGCAAACATTTCTGAAAACTGGGGAACAACAAAGGTCAACATCACCGATAATGAGGCAATAGACATGACTAATAAAATGGTAGGATAAATTAACGCAGTACTTACCGTATCTTTAAGGTCTTTAGAGCGCTGCATATAATCAGATAATCGTGCTAAAACACTCCCTAAATTTCCACCTGCCTCTCCTGCACGTATCATATTTAAATAAAATTTTGAAAATACCCCCGTTTGACTGGCTAAAGCATCTGCAAATGATGTTCCCCCTTTAACTTTTTCTAATATTTGACTAACTAAATTACGAAAAACTTCATTATCTTCATTCAAATCCATCAAGATGATTAAAGACTTATCAAGTGGTAAACCTGATTCTAATAATGTTGTCATTTCATCAGTAAACAAACTAACATATTTAGCGGTTAATTTATTTTTATTGTTTCCAAGACTAATCCCTAAAAATTTATTCGCACCGCCTCTAGTTATACTAATAGGCATAAAGCCTTCCGTTTGCAAACTATTCCATAAGGCTTGCTCGCTCATGGCATCACGTACTCCTTCTTCGGTTTCACCTTTATTATTGATGACTTTGTAAGAAAATTCAATCACCTTAAGACTCCGTAGTCACGCGCATAACTTCTTCTAAGGTGGTGTGACCTTTTAATGCCTTCATAAAACCATCATCTGCCATTGTCAACATCCCTTGTTTAACCGCTAATTTATGAATTTCACCTGCTTCTTTGCGTGCCATAATCAAACGGCGAATAGCATCATTCATCGGTAAAAATTCTAAAATCGCTAAACGCCCCTGATAACCAATGCCACCACATTGCTCACAGCCTGTTGCTTTATACAGGGTAATGTCGGAGTTGCCACTAAACCGTTTTAATCGCATGGATTCAATAATTTCAGCATTAGGTTGATACGCTTGTTTACAGTGTTCGCATAATTTTCTAACTAAACGCTGGGCTAAAATTCCATTCACCGTTGAGGTTAACAAATATTCCTCTAAACCCATATCTAGTAATCGAGTAACACCCCCTGCAGCATTATTCGTATGTAAAGTGGATAATACTAAATGCCCTGTTAAGGCAGATTGCACCGCAATTTTAGCCGTTTCTAAATCCCGCATTTCTCCAATCATAATCACATCAGGATCTTGACGAACAATGGAGCGTAACGCTTTAGCAAAAGTTAAATCAATTTGGGGTTTCACCTGAATTTGATTAATGCCTTCTAATTGATATTCCACAGGATCTTCAACGGTAATAATTTTTCGGGAAGACGTATTGAGTTGCGATAATGCCGCATAAAGGGAAGTTGATTTACCACTCCCTGTAGGGCCTGTAATTAAAATAATCCCATGCGGTTGATTTAAAATATCGGTAAAATTTTCCAACGGTTTCCCTGTAAAGCCAAGGGATTTAAAATCTAAGACGGTATTTTCTTGATCTAATAAACGAATCACAATACTTTCCCCATACATCGTAGGAACGGTAGAGACCCTTAAATCTAATTCCTTCCCCAGCATTTGTAATTTAATGCGCCCATCTTGAGGTAGGCGGCGTTCGGCAATATTTAATTTTGCCATAATTTTAATCCGTGAGATGACCGCTGCGATAGAAGAAACAGGCGGCGCATCAATATTTTGTAAAACCCCATCCATGCGTAAACGGACAATTAACCGTTGCTCAAAGGGTTCGATATGAATATCAGAAGCCCCTGTTTCAATGGCTTTTTGCATAATTAAATTAACCATTTTAATGACAGGGGCTTCGCTCGCTAAATCTTTCAAATGTTCTAAATCATCTTCGGCAACCTCACTATCGTCCAAATCACTTACCGCTAAATCCATTTGTGATTTTCCTTCCCCGTATTGTTTTTCTAAAGCGGCGTTAATTTCAGAAGGCAAGCCAATTTTAGCAATAATTTTTTTATTCGTTGCTAAGGTTAAAGAATCAGTAATAAAACGTTCTTCGGGATCGCTAACTGCAATGACAATTTCTTCGGAATTTTCACTCAATCCGATTAAATGATACTGTTTTAGAAAACGTAGAGAAATAGAGTCAGATAAAGGGGATTCATCGGGATAAGCTGCTTTATCCACCAGCGGTAATTGACAGCTAATAGTTAAAGCATTCGCCACATCATGTTCAGAGCATAAACCTAGTTTAACTAATAAATGGGGTAAGGTATCATTATCGGTGGTTTGTTGAACCCGTTTTGCTTTATGTAAATCGGATTCGCTAAGTTTTCCCTGATGTAATAATTGTTCAGTAAAAACATGATAAGGTTGAGGCCGTTGTTTTTCTAAATTAATCATTAATAAGTAGGAACAAGAAATAAGGAGATTTTACACCTTATTTTGGTAATTACGTCTCTATTTGTTGAAAAACAAAGTGTAATGCCGAAAATAATTCAGCTAGATGGTCAGTTGTAAAAGCATTGAAGTTTTTGCTAAAGGTTTGTTGATTTAAAACCCCAAACTCCCAGAGCTTACCATCGGTAACAATGCCATAAACGGGTAATAAAGCATCATTGTTTAATTTTTGTGCCGCAATTAATTCGGCTAAACATTGTCCCCAACCTTGTTCAAAATCATTTTTCTTGGCTTCAACAACGGCTAACAAGGGAGTTTCTAATAATAATTTACCATAATCAGATTTTCTTGAGACTAAATAATCAGGTGTGCCTGTGAGTTCAGTATCAAAACTCATGGGCTTTTGAACCCATAAGGCGAGTTGAGAAACATAAGCTTTATAAACTTCTCTTAATACGGGAAAAATAATAATTTCACAACGTGCAGCTTCTGAGGCGAAAGCATCCATATTTTCCAAGTTAAAATTAAATTCATCTCGAAAATTTTTTGAGACTTTGATTAGCTGGGGAATAATAAAAGTATTTTCCCTATATTTAATTGCATATTTTTTTTGGACTTCGGGGATATTTTTAAATTCACTGAATGACATGGTGCTTTCTACTTCTGATTATTTATTCGCTCGAAAAGGACACTTAATTAGCCGTAAAAGAAACAGAATCTCATTTATTTTTTAATGCCAATCCAATTTGTTAAAATTAATATTTAAAAAGGTTTAACTACTGCTAAAATAATAATTACCACTAAAAATAAAACGGGGATTTCGTTCATCCAGCGGTAAAAAACATGGCTACGCAAGTTACAATTATTTTTAAAATCTTGTAGCCATCGATAGCAAAAATAATGATAAACTAGCAGTCCAACTAATAATAACAATTTAAAATGTAACCATCCCATTGATGCGTACAAATCCCAGGCATAGTCAAATAACATCCAAACCCCAAAAATAAAAGTAAGTAGCATCCCTGGGGTCATAATGCCAAAAAATAGCTTCCTTTCCATGATCTTAAACCGTTCCTTACTTGCATCATCTTCACTCATTGCATGATAAACAAATAAGCGCGGTAAATAAAATAACCCTGCAAACCAAGTGACCATAAAAATTAAATGAAAAGCTTTTAACCACATCGTTTTAACCTCATCAATAATTTAGAAAAAGTTATCGTGTTCCAAAAACAACAATGGTTTTACCATGCGCTGTAATTAAGCCTTTTTCTTCTAATTCTTTTAGAACTCTACCAACAACTTCCCTAGAACAACCCACGATATGACTAATCTCTTGACGACTCATATGCAGTTGCATTCCATCAGGATGGGTAATAGCATCAGGTTCTTTACATAAATCCAGCAAAGTTCTTGCAATACGTCCTTTAGTATCCATAAATGCAAGATCTCGAAAATTACGACTGGTGATAAACAGACGTTCTGCCATTTGTTCGCCAATCATAAATAAAATATCTGCTGCATATTCGGGCAGTTCTTTTTTTAAAACATTACGAATACGGTCATGGCTAATTTCAGCAACAGTACATTCACAACGAGTTTTTACATTAACAATTCTTGGATCTTTGCCATTAAAAACCCCCATTTCACCAATAAAATCTCCTCTATTAAGGTAAGCTAAAATAAGTTCTTTGCCGTCATCGTCTTCTGCGTCAACTAATACTGAACCTTTTATAATATAGTAAAGGGTTTCATTCATATGTCCTGCATGAATCAATGTCGTTTTTGTAGGGTAATCTTTTATATGGCATAACTTTAAAAAACTTGTCAGGGCTTGTTGACGTACAGGGTCTTGATTATAAATGGGAATCATCATTTTTCGTTATCCTTTGACACTTTAAGTATTATTGCTAGACTAAAAATTAATGGTCATCAATTTAAAAAATATTTCCACTAAACTGACTGAATGACTAAAAAGGGAACTCAATTCCATCATTAATTTCACCCATTAAATGCTTAATTCTTTTTTGTATTTTTAAGAGTGATTTTTTATTATCAGCTTCAAAGCGAAGCATAATGGATGGGCTACTGTTAGACGCTCTAATTAAAGCCCAACCCTCTTCAAACTCTATTCGTAAACCATCTATATCAATAATTTTGGCATTTGGAAATTTAACTCGTTTGGCAAATGCTTCCATAAATTGAAAATTATCACCAACAGCCATCTTAATGAATATTTCAGGGGTATTAATACTATTGGGTAATTCTGCAAAAACTTCATAACAAGGTCTCTCATCAGCCGCTAATATTTCCAATAACCGCGCCGCTGAATACAAAGCATCATCAAACCCAAACCAACGATCATTAAAGGCAATATTTCCTGACATTCCTCCCGCAAAAACTGCGCCTTTTTCTAACATTTTTTCTTTGAGAAATGAATGCCCCGCCTTCCACATAAACGGACGACCTCCTTGTTTTTTTATATACTCGCCAAGATGATGAGAGCATTTCACATCATAAATAATCTCAGCACCTGGTTTATTAGCCAATATTTGTTTGGAAAAAAGCATCATTTGTCTATCTGCCCAAATAATGTTTTTATGATTATCGACAACCCCAAGTCTATTACCATCGCAATCAAAAGCCAGCCCTAGGTCGGCTTTATTCTTTTGAACCGCTTTAATTAAATCCTTAAAATTTTCAGGTTTACAAGGATCAGGGTAATGATTTGGAAAATTTCCATCTATATTACAATAGAGTGGGATCACCTGACAACCTAGGTTTTTCAGCAATTCAGGGGCAATATTACCTGCAACACCATTACCACAATCAACGACAACTTTCAAAGGTCTTTTTAACTGAATGTCATCACAAATCGTACCCATATATTCTTCTGCATAGGCGTTATTATTTGTTTCAACAGACCCTAATGCTTCAGTTATATAATCTTCATCTTCAATTTGCTGTTGAATTTTTTGGATTCTTTCATTAGCCAAAATCTCACCATTAATGACTATTTTTAAGCCATTATATTCAGAGGGATGATGCCCTGCTGTCACCATAACACCTGAACGCCCTCCCACATGATGGGTAATAAAATAAAGCAGTGGTGTAGGGACTGTTCCTAAATTTAATACATTACAACCTGTCGAAGTTAGCCCTTTAATTAAACCATCGGCTAAATCATCACTAGAAAGACGACCATCTTTGGCCACAACCACTATTTTCCTGCCATTTCGTTTAACTTCTGTTCCTATCGCTAAACCAACCTCATAGACCTTTGTTTTTGATATATTTTTTCCAACAATACCATGAATATCATACGCATTAAAAATACTCTCTTCTATTTTTTCTTTATCTTTTTCCAAAACAACAGCAACTGATTTAGAAATAGTTAAAATTTCTTTAGAACTGTTCTTAGGCGGCATTTTTTTAGGTAACGCCTGGTATTGCTTAAGCTTTGATTTAGCTTCCGTTTGCTTGTTTGATTCAGTCTTATTTGAATTTTCTGTCTTTATTTTCTCTTTTTTCTGATTCGCAATATGATCTTTATTTGCTAAGATTTGTTTAAATTTTACTAATGCTAAAATAACCACTTCCATTTCAGTTAATTTTAAACAATACCCTCCTATTTCCTTATTACTCATTAAGTCTTTAACTGCTTCCAAGATCATATTTTGATCTTTTTTTAAGGCTGAATTAAGCTTAAAATAGCAAAAAAAAGAGACCATGCAGCAAAGTAAACTAGCTCCAATAATGATGGCTATAAGCCCTGCCATATTAACTACGGGTAAGGCTGTAAACCAATATTCAAGCTGCCAATGCGTTTTAGGAATTTTAAAAGACTGAGCTTGATTTGTTTTTATTAATTCATTACCCGATTGTGCTAGAACAACTTCTGCCTGTTTCAGGATTATAAAATTATTTTTTGTTATTTTTTTTGCAAATAAATTTTGAATAAAATCAACCTGTAGACTTGCTAAAACAACGCCTATCACTTGGTTGTTTTTTCTCACCGCCGCTGTAATTGCAAAGTGTCTATTTTCACCTTGCCCTTGTACAATAGGTAACTGTTCTTCCTCAAATGTTTTTTGTATTAAAGCAAGATCGGCATAACCCATATGAGGTTTTGTCGATTCATCAATGCTATCAATTCCAGGTAAAAAAATTCTAAGGTTTAATGCGTAGGGAAGAATAGTTTTAAAATTTTTTGCCGTATTTTTAAGTATTATCGCATCATTACTTTCAATCGCATTAATGACTTCAGGGTTAGTTGCAATTTGTTCAACGACTTTCTTGAGTAGCTCAATCTCTGAAGAAAAGTTATTAGCAAATGTTTTAACTAAGGCTGTTGTTAATTTTTGTTGGTTATCTTTAAAATTAGACATTGATAACCAAAATACACCGATACTGCTGATTATAATTATAATTACAGCAAATAGTGACAGCATTCCAAAAAATCGACCCATATTAATATTTCCTTAAAAAGGTTTTTTATTAATTTTTATCTTAAGAAATAAGAATTCAGCAGTACCTGAAAATTTTATTTTGAAAATTATTAAATTCTCATTTCTCAATATTTAAAATTTTCTCGTTACGTCTTTCAACAATCAATGCAATTAATTGTCGCGCTAAATGTTTTTTATCAGTCATGGGTAGTTTCTTTTGTCCATTATGCCAAAAAACCTGCAAAGCGTTCTCATTGTTTTCAAACCCCCCTTGTTCTTGTCCAACCCAGTTTGCAGCAATCATATCTAAGTTTTTATTTTGAAGTTTTGCCCGTGCATAAGTTTCAAGATCATTAGTTTCTGCGGCAAAGCCTACCACAAAAGGTGATTTAGGTAATGAAGCCACTGTTGCTAAAATATCTTTTGTTCTTTGTAAAACTAAATGATGCTCCTGCCCTTGTTTTTTTATCTTTTGCACTTTTTTTTCTATAGGCGTGTAATCAGCGACCGCTGCTGCACCGATATAAATATCATGACTTGTCGCCCTCGAAATAACCGCTTGAAACATCTCTTCTGCTGTTTCTACCGTTATTAACTCTACTCCCATAGGGGGCGTTAAATTAACAGGCCCTGTGACTAAAGTTACCGCTGCGCCATATTTTAAACCTGCTTCTGCTAAAGCGTAACCCATTTTCCCTGAACTACGATTAGTAATATAGCGTACAGGGTCTAAAGGTTCACGTGTAGGACCTGCACTAATTAACAGTTTAACTCCCGTTAAAATTTTATCCAATGATGTTTCAATTTCATTCATTAAATACTGACAAATAGTAGTAGGGTCAGTCATTCTTCCCCAACCTATTTCACCACAAGCCTGCACGCCTTGTTCAGGAAAAATAATGTTTACCCCTTGTTGCTGTAAACTTTTTATATTTTCCTGAGTAATATTTTTATGCCACATCGCTTGATTCATTGCAGGGGCTAGGTAAAGGGGACATTCAGCGGCAAGGCATAAGGTACTTACTATATCATCACATAAACCATGCGCTAATTTAGCGATTATATTTGCTGTTGCAGGTGCAATAATAATTTTATCTGCCCAACGGGCAAGATTAATATGCCCCATTGCATTCTCTTGTTCATTATCCAGCAATTGCGTTTGTACTGGGCTTCCTGATAAAGCTTGAAATGTAAGCGGACTAATAAACTGGGTTGCCGAAGCTGTCATAATGACACGAACTTCTTGATCTTTTTTAATTAATAAGCGCAATAATTCAGCCGATTTATACGCAGCAATTCCCCCGCAAACGGCAATTAAAATATGTTGTTTAATAATATAATCTCAAAATTTAAGGTAAATAGCGACTATTATGGCAAGGATAAAAAAAACCGTCTATTATTTAGTTTTCTATTTTTTAAATCTAGGTGATTCTAAATGGCGATAACAGATTGGGCAATAGCAGAACGTCCACGAGAAAAACTGCTACAACGCGGCGCAACAGCATTAACAGATGCCGAATTATTAGCCATTTTTTTGCGAACAGGGACACAAGGAAAAACAGCCGTTGATTTAGCCCGTGATTTATTGAAAGAATTTGGCTCTTTACAAGCGTTACTCGGTGCAGGTAGAGAACGTTTTTGTCAAGGTCATGGTTTAGGGGATGCTAAGTATGCACAATTGCAAGCAGTTTTAGAAATGGCACGAAGACATTTTATTGAGGTTATTAATCGCGGCGATGCACTAACAAGTCCTGATGCAACGCGGGCTTATTTGAGTGCGCAATTAAGAGGTTATAGTTATGAAGTATTTGCGTGTTTATTCTTGGATAATCAACATAGAATTATCGAATTAAATGAACTATTCAGAGGGACATTAGATCGTGCCAATGTTTATCCACGAGAAGTTGTCAAAAAAGCTTTATACCACAATGCAGCTGCGGTTATTTTTGCCCATAACCACCCTTCAGGCGTTAATACACCAAGTCAAGCCGATAAACACATTACTAAAAAGCTCAAACAAGCTCTCTCACTATTTGATATTCGAGTATTGGATCATTTTATTATTGGCGATGAAAAACCTTATTCCTTTGCAGAGCATGGTTTAATTTAGAAATACCAAAACCACAACTACATTTATGTTAAAACTATATCATTGAAATTTTAAACATCTTTATCAATGATCACTTTATCATCAATGACTAATTTAGAAATGCCCCCTAAAGACACATGTAAAGTACAGGTGGCAGTTTTAAAGTTATCTTTTCCTTCTTCACCTACCCATTTCATCGTAATATAAGTCTCTTTATCTGTATCTGTATCTGCTGCAAAATAAACCTGTGTTCCTGTTTCTTTTTTAATCGCAACAGGACATTTTTTACTGGCCATACGACTCATTCCAGCAACCGCTCTAACCATCCCTTCTGCTTGAATTTCTTCTGTGGTTTTGTCTTTACTCGTACCGACTAGCATAAAACCTGCAATAAAACAGCCAATAACAGCAGCAATCAATTTTTGTACGTGACTCATTTTTATTTCCTAGATTATTATTGTTGGCTTAAAACATTAGGCGGGACAGTTGTATTCAGAGTTTGATGAGCTTTTAAAAAAATCATTAAAATCTACGCCAATGCTTATTAAAAACAGCCTAATTTTAGTTTGTCCTCAGCATTGATTCTATGTGATTTAAACACGATGAGCAATGGAAATATAATTTTTCTATGAGGACTTCTATAATGCTTTTGGTTCTCTAAATAATAGGCAAAGAAAAGCCGAGTGATAATTACCACTCGGCTTTATAATTATCCAATCAAACTAGATAATTTATTTTTTCATAACACCATTTAAGATGCGATCAAGCTTTTGGTTAACTTCATCTGCTGAACGTGCTGCACGGTTTGCAGCAGCTTCTGCCGCTGATGCTTTTGAAGCTGCATCAGTTGCCGCAGAATTTGCAGAATTTGCAGCACTTTTTGCACTAGAAACATCAGTTTTTAACGTGTTAATTTGACCTTGAAGATTTTCAATGTCAGAGTTAGTTGCACAGCCTACAGCTAAACCAGCAGTAAGAACAACCGTTGATAATTTTAACAATTTCATATGTTTTACCTTTTAATAAGAAGATTAATGAACCAAAATAATATGTAACAATCTAATTTTCCCTTTTTCTGGGCTTAATTTCCAGCTTTATTTTACTTTTACGGTCATTCCTTTAACAATCCATTGACTTAACGCATCAATTTGCTGGTTAGTAACGGCAACGCAACCCTTAGTCCAATCCCATAATCTATGTACCTCTTCATTTCCACTACCTAATCCATGTAGTCCAATTCTACCCCCTAATGATGTGTTTTGAGGTGGAATTTTATTACTGTGATGTGCATCAAGAATTAAATAGTAAGTGTCACGTGAAATTAAATTTTTCTTTAAGGCTTCTTTTGCATTTTCTATCGAAGGATAAGTAAAACCATAAAAGGTGCGAAAAGAACTTTTATTATTAACCCAGCCAATTTTATAAGTGCCTAAGGGGGTTATTTTATCCCCTCGTTTATTTTTAAAACCAGCCCCGCTTCGCCCAATGGCAATTTTGTCAAAACTTGCCAGTATTTTTGTACCTCGCTTCACATCAAGTCGCTTTTTTTTAGTATCAATAAGCAACCAAACAGAGGAAATATTTTCAGTAATTTTTTCAATGGTTGTATCATCTTTAATAATAACTTTTTCATTAATTAAAGGTTTTATAACTAGTTTTTTTTTAGGTTTTTCTGCTGTACATGCACTCATTAATCCTATGCAGATACTTAGAAAAATGCTTAAAAATGCTTTGAGTAAAAAATGGAGTAATAACATAAAGGGTCTATGATTAATGAACGATTTAGTGTAATTTAGCTAATTTACTTAACTTAGGGCTTTGTCTATGAATATAAAAACCATTTCCAGTTCTCCTTATGATGACCAAAAACCTGGAACATCAGGACTTAGAAAAAAAGTAACTGTCTTTCAACAACCCCATTATTTAGCTAATTTTGTTCAATCTATTTTTGATAGTTTAGACAACTGCTTTGGACAAAGTTTAGTTCTAGGGGGTGATGGGCGTTATTACAATCGTGAAGCGATTCAAATTATTATTAAAATTGCAGCAGCTAATGGTTTTAATGAGCTCATTATAGGACAAGGAGGATTATTATCAACACCTGCAGCTTCCCATCTTATTCGTAAAAATAAAGCCTATGGCGGTCTTATTCTATCTGCCAGTCATAATGCAGGAGGTCCTACTGAGGATTTTGGGATTAAATATAACATCAGTAACGGAGGTCCTGCCTCTGAAAAATATACCGATGCTTTTTTTAAACGCAGTTTAGAAATTAATGCCTATAAAATGGCAGAATTAGATGATATTGATTTAGATACGCAAGCTGAGTTTAAAATCAAAGGACTTAAAATTCGTATTATTGATCCTGTCACTGATTATGCTGAATTAATGGCAACTATTTTCGATTTTGATTTATTGAAGGAAAGCATAAGTTCACAATATATTTCTTTGTGTTTTGATGCCATGCACGCCATTACAGGACCTTATGCAAAACGTATTCTTGAAGAAATGTTAGGTGCGCCTAAAGGAACAGTTATCAATGGTGAGCCTTTAGAAGATTTTGGAGGGGGGCATCCTGACCCAAATTTAGTTCATGCTAAAGAATTAGCTCAATTAATGTTTAGTGATAAAGCGCCTGTTTTTGCCGCAGCCTCTGATGGAGATGGTGACCGTAATATGGTGTTAGGCGCAAATATTTTTGTAACCCCAAGTGATAGTTTAGCCATTATGGCGGCTAATGCCCATTATATTCCTGCCTATTCCAAAGGTATTAGGGGAGTTGCCCGCTCAATGCCAACCAGTCAGGCGGTTGATCGTGTTGCCAAGGCTTATAATTTACCTTGTTTTGAAACCCCTACAGGTTGGAAATTTTTTGGCAACTTATTAGATGCTGATAAAATTACTCTTTGTGGTGAAGAAAGTTTTGGCTCAGGCTCTAATCATGTTCGTGAAAAAGATGGTTTATGGGCAGTATTATTTTGGTTAAACTTGATTGCTAAAAGACGGCAATCGGTTGCTGATATTGTTCATGAACATTGGCAAAAATTTGGGCGGGATATTTATAGTCGTCATGATTATGAAGCCGTTGATAGTGAAATTGCCAATGATATTTTTAATCATCTTCGTGAATTATTACCTACTTTAACAGGGAAAAATTTTGATGAATATGCGATAAATTATGCGGATGAATTTTGTTATCAAGATCCAATTGATAATAGTATTAGTGAACAGCAAGGTATCCGAATTGGTTTTAAAAATGGGTCACGTATTGTTTTTCGTTTATCAGGGACAGGAACGGTTGGAGCAACATTAAGAATTTATTTAGAAAAATTTGTAAAAGAAAAAACCGAATATCAACAAGAACCACAGCAAGCATTGGCTAATTTAATTGAATTGGCAGAACAATTGAGTGAAATTAAACAACGAACAGGACGATTAGAGCCTACAGTAATCACTTAAGCTTGTGTATGAAATAACTTGAAATAACTCAGTTATCTAATGTTTTTACGCCTTTCGAGGGTATATTCAAAAAAAATGGCTATAAACTTAAGATGGGACATTTTTAACCTCTCAATATTTGTAAAGAGAGGAAAATCAACAATTCCGTCAGTAGTTTATTTTAATGACTGTCCCGTTTTAAATTGGTAGCCGAGTTTGTACCTGACTTACAATAATCTTTTTATTTCGAATAATTATTGAATCCTCACTTCTAAAAACAAAATCAATTATGAAATTTAGAGTTTTTCTTTTAATCATCACTTTTTTATCTATTTCGCCCTCTTTTGCAACAGAAAAACCGTTAATTCGCTTAGGTGTTTTAGCCTTTGGTACGGTAAACTGGGAAATTGCGGCATTAAAAAATGAAACCTTATTAGAAACCGCAGGATTTGAGTTACAAATTCAAAAGCTTGCTAACCCACAGGCTGGAAAAATTGCCCTGCAATCAGGCTCAGTAGATATGATTGTTGCTGATTGGGTTTGGGTTTCACGTTTACGCGCTCAGGGTGAAGATTTTACTTTTTATCCTTATTCTAATACTTCTGGTGCGTTGATTGTACCGATTGATAGTGATATTAAAACCTTAAATGATTTGCAAGATAAAAAGCTGGGGATTGCAGGCGGAGAATTGGATAAAAACTGGTTATTATTACAGGCGGCTGCACAGCAACAATCTCTTGATATAAAAGAAAAAGTGACCGAAGTTTATGCCGCACCGCCTTTATTAAGTCAGCAGCTATTAACAGGGCGTATTGATGCGGTAATGACTTATTGGCATTTTGCCGCCCGACTTGAAAGCCAAGGTTATCGAACTTTGTTAACGGGTAAAGACTTATTAAAAAAATTAGAAATTAATGAGATTGTTCCTCGTTTAGGCTATGTTTTTAGGGAAAGTTGGGCAAATAAACATAAACAAACAGTTAATCAGTTTTTAAAAACAACCGCAATCGCTAAAGATAAATTATGTGAATCTGATGTTGTGTGGCAAAAAATTATCCCCTTAACTAAGGCTGATAATATGGCTATCCAAAATAAATTACGGAAACGTTATTGTGAAGGGCGCGTTAAACAATGGGATAAGGCTGAAAAACTAGCGGCTGAGAAAATTTATCAATTATTGCGTAAGTTAAGTAAAAATAAATTAACGGGTAATGCTAAAAAGTTACAACAAGGAACTTTTTGGATCTTATGATAAATTTACTCTTCTTTTGTAGAAATCACTAACAAGGAATAGGCGTGTTTCTAAAACTTTCGAGTCAAAAATTAGCCTTTTTATCTTTAATTATTTTCTTATTGGTTTGGCAGGGATTGGCATTTTATCTAAATAGCCCTACCTTACCGTTACCTCTCACTGTATTAAATGTCCTAATAGAACAAATAATTTCAGGAGAACTGCCTTATCATCTAGGCATTACTTTATTACGTCTTATTGTCAGTTTCACCCTCGCAATGTTATTAGGGTGTGCTATAGGGATTGTTTTAGGACGTAATCAAAAGTTAGATGCTTTCTTTGATAATTGGTTAGTTATTTTTCTAAATATCCCCGCTTTAGTCACCATTATTCTTTGCTACGTTTGGTTTGGGTTGGCAGAATCTACCGCAATTTTAGCGGTGGTTATCAATAAAATACCTAATGTTGTGGTTACTATTCGTGAAGGAACTCGCGCGCTTGACCAAGATTTATTAGAAATGGCACGCTGTTATCATTTTAATAAACGTAAAACCTTTATTAATGTTATTTGGCCACAATTGCATCCCTTTGTGATGGCAGCAACTCGTTCTGGTTTAGCCTTAATTTGGAAAATTATTTTAGTGGTTGAATTATTGGGGCGTAGTGATGGCATGGGTTATCAATTACATATTTTCTTTCAGCTTTTTGATGTGGCTAGTATTTTAGCCTATACCCTTGCCTTTGTTGCTATTATTCAATTAATTGAAATATTAATATTAAAACCTTTAGACCGTAAAGCCAGAAGGTGGCGACGATGACTGATATTTTCATTGATATAAAAAATAAAACTTATCAAGCTAAGGGGTCAGCACAAGCGCATGTTGCGATTAAGGATCTTAAGCTTTCACTTCATAGTCATGAGTTTGTGTGTTTAGTAGGCCCTTCGGGTTGTGGAAAAACAACATTATTAAACAGTATTGCGGCTTTAGATAATGATTTTGAGGGAGAAATTTCAGTAGGTCAACAGCATGTTTCACCTAAAATTGGCTATGTTTTCCAAAACCCACGTTTATTACCTTGGCGTACTGTTCGTGAAAATATTGAATTAGTGTTAAATGAGGAGGATGACCGACAAATTATTGATACCCTACTCGAAGCGATGCAGTTAAAAGATCGCGCACATGTGTATCCTCAGCAGTTATCGTTAGGGATGAGTCGGCGAATTTCAATTATTCGTGCGTTTGCGATTAATCCTGATGTATTACTGATGGATGAGCCTTTTGTATCTTTAGATGCGCCGAATGCAAGACAAGTACGACAATTATTATTAGCCTTGTGGCAGCAGCGTCCGCATACGATTTTATTTGTAACGCATGATTTGCGTGAAGCGATTACCTTAGCAGATAAATTGGTTTTTCTATCTTCTGCGCCAATGAAGATTGTTAGTGAAATTAAAATCCCTATTGCCAGAGAAGCGCGTGATAATGAAAAGTTGATTGAAGATTTTAGACAACAATTAATTTCAGATTATCCTGAAATAAATGCTTTACTATAGGATTGATAAATAGGCTGTCAAAAATATTTATTCAGTTATAGTAGGATGGTTATAAATCATCCTACTTAAGTTTATTAATTTATATTGCAAAATCCCAGTCAGATTCTGCTCTGTAATGGCTTTCCATTTCAGGTGTTATTACTATTGAAGTTGTTATCTCTTCAAGCGTTGCTGTCCCATTTTTTAAATGGTCACTCCAAAATTTTTCACCTTCAGGCGTTGCCAAGCGACCAAAGAAACCTGCAAACAATTGTTTAATCTGAGTTACTGGATCTACAGTATTAATATCAAAGCCTATTTTCTCTTTTTGTTCATCTGAACTTAAAAGTGACAATGCCATACCACCTAGGGATATATCGCCCTCTTTAACTGCTTTTGACCAATATTCCACTCCTTTAACGTGCGGTTGTCGTCCCAATATTTGTGCATAAGCCCCTGTAATTACATCAAGTTTTAAACTTTCATCATGTTTAATTTCGACATTTTTATCAGAAAACTCTAAGTTTTCAATATTAAATAGTGTCACTATATCATTTGAATTTTTAATTGACGTGAGAATTGTTTTTGAAGATTCATAGGTAATTTTATAATCACTTTCTTGCCCTT
>DAOUTG010000100.1 GCA_030626845.1 Methylococcaceae bacterium | reverse complement strand
CAGAGTCAATGCCAGTAACTTAATGTAACCTATTAATATTTATACATTTTTTAGTTAAAATGAAAGATTTGATAGCTATTTGTAGTAGTTTCAGGGGGCTTAAAACCGTTAAAATTTAATTTTTATAATTTTTATGGTTAAATAGCCATTATAAATCAATTACTTACTTTAACTTACTGGCATTGGGGTCAGAGTAAAGTGAAAATTATGAAAAAATAAAGGGGTGTTTGACAAGTTAAGCTTAGATTAGTACACGTAGACAGGTATTAGATGAACATTATTACCCCTAGATTTGTTTACAAAAATATTAGAAAACTTTGGTTCAAGTATTGACAAGGAGAAAATTAAATTAAACGAATTGCCAGCATGTGTTCACAAGGCCCTTGGCTAATCTTATTTTGATGATAAAAATGACAACTACAACTTGCTTTAATCAAGCGCATATCATTATCTACGATGATTTCAGGCTTAAAAGTTGAACCACTATCCATCACTTCGCCTTTGATACTTATTTGTTGCTGATTAGTTTCTTTGCTAATCTTGCTAACTAAATTAGCCTTAATAAAATTAGCCGCTTTTTCTTCACGCTCATTGTTAAATCGAAGCTGATCCATAGGCAAAGGATCTTTGCTAAGTTCTCGAATTCGGTAGAGATCTTTATCTAAGTCGTATAAAACCCGACCATATTGCGAGTAAATACCTAACGCCGATTTAATAGTAAGTTCATCCAAACCTAAACGTTTTGATAAGGATGAAGCAGATTCTACCCACGTTTCCTGCAAAGCATTAAAGACATTTTTAGCAGTGGTGCTATCAACTTCTCCACGAGGTGCCATCAGATCAAAATTACCCATACGCGAGAAATCATTGGCACTCCAGCCTGATAAACCCAGCGTAAACGTCATGCCCTGCATTTCTGCCACCCAAAAACTGGGTAAACCCGTGCCGAGCAAATTAATTTTGAATCGTTTGACTATTGGTAATAATCGTTCAAGAATAAATAACCGCCGCCGTCCCCAAATACGAACTTCTTCCTGTTGCTCACCTTTGTAAAGACTGCGAGGGCAGACTAATTTAAAACCCCAAGGCTCGATGAGCATGATGATAGGTTTATTGGGCGTTAAAATAAAACGAATTGAACGCGGGCTAGCACGTTCTTTATGGCGTTTTAAAATCAGCAATAAGTTATAAACATCCATAGGATGTAAATCAAATTGAATAAAAGGTAAACTCATCGCCGAGCTTACTTGTAAAAAACCTCTGACCCAACTATCAGGGAGGTCAATTTTTTCTTCTTTAAAATCGTCGCTTAACTCTGTTTTGACTTCAAAACCAGAGGGGTCAATTTTAAATTGAGAGTCTTTGTAATCACGAATTTTTTGAAACTCTTGATATAATTCATTGGAGTAATCAATATTGGTCGTACCATATTGAAAAGCAGTGATTTTTTTAAAAACTTCATAATCACAACTTAACTTGCCATAACTAGATTCATCTTGTGAAAAACATTCAAAAAATAGGTTGTCAGGGTGGACTGTAATCACAGGATCAAGTACAAACCAAGCATTGTATTCGCTTTTATATAAATATTTAAAATACGTTGATTGCGCTTTGTAATAAGGGCTTAAGACTTTAGTTTCTTTTTGCTGTATTTGTTGTAATTCGTCTTTTAGCTCGGTTAATTTTTTTTCTTTTCCAGCTTTTTGACTCACCGCCTCAGCCAGAAATATATCTTCTTGTGTTTGTAACCACGCTTTGTAATCGGTTTTATCTTTGGGTTTAAAACGTAAATCGGACACCACCACATGATGCAATGCAGACATCGCTTCTCTAAAAGGGATATGTTTGCCTAAGTCTCCGACAAAAAAAGTAGGATCGCGCAAGGCATCGGGTACAAACGACATGTCGGTTGATCCCCCTCTGTTATTGACCTCACTTTTACCCTGATATTTTCTTGAAAATTCCATTAAATTGCCCTCACTTCAGGTTCAATAACCCGCACGGGGGTTTTTATGGTTGTAAACTGTGTTTGCAATTTAAACAATGTTTTGATGTATTGCATCTTGTCGGCAATCACCATGCTGATGGATTGATAACTAAACAATTCAGCAACCATTTTAGCGACATCGGCATTTTTTTGTGCTTCATCAAATAAGAAACTGATAATTCTATCCTTGATGATACGACCTTGATTAACTTGTGAAAGTACCGTGGTGAAATACGGTTCTAAGGATAGGATAATCTGAGCTTGATTACTCGCATATTCTTTTAAAAAACCAGAAACAAATAACTGCACATTAGCTGACGGATGCTGACTAAGCTTGATTAAATATTCTTCACCTTGATCTTGATTGAAAAAACGCATCACCAATTCACGTCCAAAACGCTGTACATCAGGATAAATATTATCACACACTGCAATGCTTTTTTCGCTGTTCCAGAAGGATTCATCAAACTGATTTTGAAAAAATTCAATCGCACGTTTACGGCTATCGTCCCAGATATTATCTAATAAGCGTATCGCTTCTGAAAAGTCTTTATGAGTCAACGATAAATCGGCTTCAAATGCAGTAATAGCCCAGTCACGAACACTCACGTTTGGGTTCTTAGTGAGCAAGGCCAGTTGTTTGACTGAAAACTCATTAACTTGTCGAGCAGGTAAAATAACCGCGCCGACCCATCCTGCTAATTTACTTTTAGCATTTAATAACCGCCATAATAAATTAGAATCAATCTGCTGATACATCGGCTCTAAGACAAGCACCAGTTCTAGCATATCATTTGAAAACCCTTCAACAGGTTCTGCTTTAAAAAATTCTGGCAATACATAATTGAAGATTTCTATTCTAAAGTCTTGATTATCTATCCCTGAAATAACCTGACGAGATTTTTGTCGCAAAGTCGCGTGTTCATCCATTAAAGCCTGAAATAAAAGGGCTTTATGTTTGATTTTTTCCTCAGTCGATAACTTGCTAAGTAATGAGATAGCATACGCTCTAATCTCTGGATATTCTGAGTCAGACATTAGCATGTAACTTTCTGCTAAATCATCAAAACTATAGCTTGATGCTTCAAGCAGTTTCGCAGCTAATAATTGATATTCAAGTGTCGACTTAGTAAATAAAGTGGTGATTGAAGCAAGACTTGCTTTGGATTTTAAAGGATGTAATAGCAGCCATTCCACTCGGGAAAAATAGTTGGCTTGTTGTTCTGTATTAGCTCCCATAAGCGCTGTTAATAAGGCATCACTTAACGCATCATAATGTGCTTGTGCAATATAAAGATAAGATTTGCCAAATTCATAAACATCGTCATATTCTGACAGCAGTATTAGCAATAATAAATCTAAATTTTCGCCGAGTGATTCACCGTCTAATGCTTCTAAAGCCTGTTGACGAACCGTAGGGAATTTTGCCGCTAACACAGCTTTTAACACATCAATATTAGCCAAATCATTTTGAAGATAATCCAGAGCTAATAGAGCCGTATTTTCATAAGGTCGTTGTACCAGTGTAATCCAGTTGGGCTGTTCTATTTTATCTAAATAGTCGCTTTTTTTACTGAACTTGCTAAAGGCAAAGTCATTGACCATTTTCGCATTACAAGCCAGTAATAAATCAAGTAAATCCTCTTCGGATTGCTCCCATAGTTCTGGGTATGCCTCTGGTTGGGCTGACTCGCGCTTTCTTTCATTTAATCGCCAAATGCCTAGATAATTTTTAGTAAAGGCGCGGCTATTATCATGCAGGATAAAATTTAATGCTGACAACTTGGGAAAATAAACCAAACTCGTTTTTTTAGAAGTTGCCGTTAATAGCTCATCGCTGTCGTCTGCTTGCAATAAAACCGCTTTGGCGTATTGGGTATAAGCGGACGGTTGAAATTTGGCAATATTACGCAAAGTGCGTACCAGCCGTCGTCTAAAATATTCTTTAGTGGCTTTTGAGAAAGGTTTAGGGATTTCATCCCAGTAATTGCTCGGATTTGGGCTTGAGGCTTCGATTCGATAATTTAGAATAGCCAACACTTCGGCATCATCACGAAATTCAGCAATCTTGTAGACGCGTCTAAATATTTGTGTAAAAGGCGGCTGAACAGGCGTATTTTTAATAATGCTAACGGCTTTCTTTCTTAGTTTTTGATTTATCAATGAAGACCAATAGACTCCTAATGCAAAATCTTGAAATTTATCCAGCAAGGCTTGTCTAGGTTCGAGAGCCTGTTTTTGTAAACTATGAAATTGATGTTCAAATAAGCTGCTAATCTGATTCTCTACCGCCGACTCGTATTTGCTGAGAGTGTCTAGGCTGAGGTGTTCATCCATAAAATCCCATTGATAATCATTCAGGGTAAACTGATTAATTATTTTGAGAACTTCATCATAAGTATCGGCTTCTTTAATGACTTGATGATATTTATTAACCTGATCTTCGCTAATATCTTGCGTTAAATTTACGTTTAAATAGCTATATTTTTTAACTTGCTTCCAAAGCTGTGTAATATTTTCTACTTCACCTGTTTTTGTAAGTGCTTGTTTTAGTTTTTTTACATCGCTTCGTTCCCAAATATCATCTAATCTTGCCTGTTGTACCTTCTCAATGGTATATTCATCGCTCTTAAAGATTGCATTTAAGTCCATTTTTGCAATCAAAGACCTATATAAATCATAATCCGCTTGACAGGATTCAGCTCTTTTATGAATTAAACGATTTGACTGATTTTCGAGTAACTTATTTATCGCGTTTTTTAATTTTGGATAAGCGGCTTGATTATTTTGGATGGTTTTTGCGGAGGTTTCGGGTAAATATTTAATAACATAATCATCTTCAAGCGCATCCTCAATTTTGAGTTGTTTCAGTGCGATTTCTACATCTTTCGTCAAACCATGTGATTCCATTACCAGATTGACGTATTTTATGTCTCGCTTTGATAAGTCATCAAATGACATTTGTTCAATCTGACTATATTGAAGAATTTTTGATATAGTTTCCGTTATATCCATATCATCATAAGTGGGGATATATTCCGCAGGCGAAGAGGATAAAGCCATCTTTACCTCTGTTAGCATGTATTGCGTATTGTCAGGCAGTTTTTTATCAAATTTATCTATTAAAGGAAGCATTTTTTCGTCAGCAATGCGTCCTAGCGTCCATAAAATACTGTAATAATCCAATGCTTGCTTGCTGACTTTATCTGTTTTAAATATTGTCTCAATTTTAGTTACTGCGGCATTAATTCGTAGCTCACCCACTTTCCAGATTGTCCGCCCAAGACTGTAACCATCAACATCTTTGCCATCGCCCTGACTAAACTGCTCTAAACGCTCAATAATTTTTTGATTCCGCTCCTTAGCAGTCGGTACATTCTTTGTCGTAATTTCATCAAAATCTTGCAGGTCTATCGTTTTTTTATTGACAGGATCATAACCAGAGACCACTAAATAGCCTTTATTTATTTTGCTAACTAATAGGCTGTCTGCAATTTTAGTCGCCTCGTTTAATAAAACGGGTGATTTAGTTTTACAACCTTCGCGTAAGTTAGCACCATATTTCCCATAACGAAAATTAACTAAATATTCAGTCCCTGTTTCTACAATATCAACTTCATAGACTTTGTTGGATTTTTCACCTTTCTTGAAACGTAAAGTGGTTTGACGAATTAGTTTCACGGCTTAACTCCAAACAAAGATTTAAGGCGGTTCAGTAAACTGTCAAATT
>DAOUTG010000003.1 GCA_030626845.1 Methylococcaceae bacterium | reverse complement strand
ATAAAGCGTTGGTCTGGATAGATTGTATTCTTGACTTAACTGAGTTTTTTCACCGTGTTCGTGCATTGCGACTACTTTTGCCGCACACTCTATTTTCTGGGAAGGTGTTAGTGGTGTTTTGTTTAGATTCGTCATTAGTTGCTTTGTATTTGCTTGTTGGTACTTCAAATACTATAGCAACTAACGACTTCCCTTTCATTTAATATGTAAAGCAGATTGACTATCCCCTTATTATCAATCAATGCAGTTCTGTTGCATTGAGTTGGAAATCTGTATCAATTCTCTAGCTTTAAAAGCAAATACTAGCTTACCTTAAACAGCCCAAACTGATTGGGTGTTATATGGTCAAGCCTCACGGGAAATTAGTACACGGCTGATTTATATTTTAAAATGACAGCTCTAATATGAAAAATTGTCGCGTGACAAATTACCACAGTTAAATAAAAATCATTTCACTGCCTTGTTTATCTAAGCCAAAACGCTCAATTTTTTTATATAAAGTTGTTCGTGTGATACCTAATTTCTTTGCGGCTAATGAAATATTTCCTTTGGTTTGATTAAGTGCAATTTTAATCCCATACACTTCCCATTCTGCTAAACTCCTTACCACATTATTGTTTATAGCTGTACTTGGCTTTAAGTCTGAAATATCTTCTGTTTTCATAAATAAAAGTTCTTCTGGTAAATCATCTTCAGTAATCAAGCTATTTGAAGAAGTATAAACCATATATCTAACTACATTTATAAGCTGTCTTATATTTCCAGGCCAACTATAATTCTCTAATAATTCAATCACTCGAGGACAAAAACCAATAGACTTATCACTTAATGTCGCTAACTCTCTTTGTAAAATATGCTGAATAATTTGTTTTTTATCTAAACAATCACGCAAAGAAGGTAAATGAATTTTAACACCATTTAAACGATAATAAAGATCTCTTCTAAACTTCCCCGCTTCGACTGCTGCTAATAAATCAACATGCGTTGCGGCAATAACTTGCACATCAACTTTAACTGAATATGTACCACCTACAGGCGTAAACTCAGAAGTTTCTAGCACGCGTAATAAAGTGGACTGCAAGTCGATACTCATATCTCCTATTTCATCTAAAAATAAAATCCCCTCATTTGCCAACATAAATTTTCCAGGTTTTCCTTCTTTTTTTGCCCCTGTAAAACTGCCTGAAGCATAACCAAACAGTTCGCTTTCAATGAGTTCTCGTGGAATAGAGGCACAATTAATAGCAATTAAAGGCTTTTCGACTCTAGGTCCTGCTTCTTTGATTAAGCCAACAAAATGATCTTTACCTACCCCTGATTCTCCTGTAATTAAAATAGGAACTTTATATTTCTGTAATTTAACCGCTTTATTTATTAATGTTTGTAGTTTATCTGAAATAGAAGAAGGAGGACTTTTCTTGGTAAGTTTTTTATCTACGATTACTTTTTTTTGATCTAAAAGAAGATTAGTATTCACCAAAACACAGATTAAATGTAGAAAAGCAAATAATGAACTCATACTTTCCTGATGATTACTCACTAACCCCAGAACGGCTAATAATTTCCCTTGCTTATCAAGTAAAGGATAGCCTACCGTTGTAAATGGGTGTAAAGCACTTGAGTAATGTTCCATTCCTTGAAAAGCAATGGCACGATTTAGTGTGATAGTTGAACCAATCCCATTATTACCTATCACCGATTCTTGCCAATCCGCATTTTTTTGACAAATATTATCAATAAATATATTTTGAAAGGTTTGTTCTCCAATTTTAGATAAAAGCTTCCCATTAGGACAGGTTAAAATTAAGATCGCATTAGCCTCTTTCAAAAAGATATGAAAGTTATTACTTAACATTTCAATAAAAAGAGTAATGCTATTGATACGGTCATCCAATCTATTTAATGAATTATTTAGTAAAGGAAACTCTTTTTTAGTATTTTTTCCTAAAGGTAATTGGTATTCTTCAAGGCAACGTTGCCATGATTCTGAGACATCTGTACGCACCCAGTCTATAGCATTAGGAATAGAACGGGTTTGATTCATCCACTGCCATGCTTGTATAGGTCGATGTAATGTGAAATCAGTCGATTTTTTTAATAAAAAAACTTCTTTAGTGATCTGTACTTTAGGCGGGAATTTTAGATTAATTTCCATTTATCCTTCTTGATTGTTTAATAACAATTAGGTAATCACAAGCTCATCAAGCAATAATATCAAAACAAATAAAATTACTTAAATTACCTTAAGACTACAAAGGATAACAAAATCAAAAAAAGAGGCAATGCGGCATAATGTCGCATTACCTATATTCTATTGAAGAATAAAAGAAAAGTTATAAAAAAAACTTTTCGGGAGCACCAAGGGTTTGATACTTTAGTTAGTCAATACGGGGATCTTCACGAGTAGCCGCAGCCCATTCAGGTGAATAACCTGCCATAATAGACAAATCAGGAACTTCCATAATTACTGTTTCGGCAGTCATTAATGTAGAAACGACACTCGTAGCACTTCTTAAGGCTAAACGAGCAACTTTAATAGGGTCAATAATGCCAATTTCTAAAAAATCGCCATACTGTTGCGTTTGCATATCAAAACAAGCACGAGGATTTTTATCAAGCATCAAGGTTACATCAATTTTTTCAGCATTTAATTTTGCATTACACGCTAATTGCTCAAAGGGAGCAGCAAGGGCTATTTCCATAATTTTAACCCCTTGTTGTTGTTCGGAATTTTCAGCAATAACTTTTTCCAATACATTTCTTGCCCTCATTAAACCGATACCACCGCCCGCAAAAACACCTTCTTCTAATGCAGCTTTTGAAGACATATAGGCATTTTCAATTCTAACCAAACGTTCTTTAATTTCAACATCGGTAATACCGCCTACTTCAAACACACCTGTTTTTCCAGTCAAAACGGAAATACGATCTTCTAATTCTTCTGCATCATGTTGATTGCCCGTAATTGAACCTGACCCAGGTTTTCTGTTTTGAATAAGTGTTATTTCATTTTGTAATACTTTAATGAGTGATTTAACTGTTTTCTCATCGCCTTTTCCCCCTATAATAGTGGTACTTTCGGCACTCACAACAACCCGTTCTGCCTGACCGAGTTGATCTAAACTAAGGCGTGATAACTGTCCTGCCGTTGCTTCTAAAATCGCTTCCCCCCCGGTAAGTAAGGCTAAATCTTTTAGACGATTAACGCGCTTATCCCCAAATCCAGGCGGTTTTACCGCAACCACTTTAAAAATACCTCGAACATGATTTAATAATAAACCAGATAATGCTTTATCAACAACATCTTCTGCAACAATTAATAAAGAACGCCCTTCTGCTTTAACATCTTCTAAAATAGGAATAAGATCCATTAAATCATTAATTTCCTGATCGTAGAAAAGGATATATGGTCTATCAAGTATTGCTTCTAAACGTGTTTTATCCGTAACAAAATATTCCGATAAATAACCTTGTTCATAATGTAAACCATCAATAATTTTTAAAATATCATCACGACTGTTTCCTAATTGAAAATTTAATGTGCCATCAACCCCTAATATTTCTAAAGCATCAGCAAGTAATCGTCCTACTTCTGGCTCACCTTTAGTGGCAATATAAGTAATTTTCTCAATCCAGTCACGATTAACTTCTTTTAATGCCTGTTCTTGTAAATGTTTTTCAACGATGGTTAAGGCTATTTCCATCCCTTTTCTTAATTGTAACGGATCAAAACCAGCAGTAATTAATTTTAGGCTTTCAGCCGCCATTTTTTGTGCTAAAACAATCGCGGTTGTCGTTCCATCACCCACTTGACGCGAAACTGTACCCGCAACATCCCGCATCATTCTTGCCCCTAAATTTTCTATCCGATCTTTAACTATTACGGCATTAGCGACCGTTACACCATCCCGTGTAAACACAGGTGTAATCCCATCGGTCTGATGTTGAATCATTACAGCAGGCCCTGTATTGCCTAATGTTCGTTTTGCCGCGTCAGCAACCTGATTGATTCCTTTCATCATTTGTAGACATACCTGTGGATTATAAACAACCTGTTTTGACATTAATTATTGCCCCTTTATTTTTTATTTAAAAATAGCCAATTTATAAACGCGAATTGAATTTCATATAAGCTTGTCCTGCTTTCATCCGCGAAGTGTGGACACGCTTTAAATGCGCCCACACCCAAATAAGTTTTTTATCCCAGTAATCCATACTAAGTTTAAATTCATTGGCTTCATCATCGAATAACTGTTCTAACCAAAATTCATTGAGTTCTTCTACGCGTTCTTCACCTAGTTTCTCAGTAATCATTTGTTCTTGAGTGACTAAATTTCTAATTGAGGCATCTAATACTAGAACCATATTATCTATGAATGCCTTATCTCTCTCAATCATCATAAGCGACTAACTAAGAAGCACTTGGAAGGAATTTTTCTAAATAAATTTTATCTTTTGATATGCCTACTTCTTCACAAACAGTATAAGTTGCATCAACCATTCCAGGAGGGCCGCAAAGATATAAATCAGGTTTTGAAGAAATATTTTTTAAATCTTGTTTTAAAATATCAACAACACTGCCTTTTTCTCCTTCCCATGAATCACTTGCTTTCCAAACACAAATTTTGATCGTTAAATTATCCATTTCAGCTTCTAAAGCTTTTAATTCATCCAAATAAAAAATTTCTTTTTCAAAGGTTGATCCAAAATAAATAACACAAGGCTGAGGTTCTCCCCATTCCTTCATAAAACGAACCATTGAAAGAATAGGCGCAAGTCCTGTCCCCCCTGCAACAAAATAGCGAGGCGTAAATCCGTCAGCAACCAACCCAAAAATGCCTGAAGGACCCGTTACATTAAGGCTTTGTCCAACCTTTGCTTCATTTTTTAAGAATCCAGAAAATTTGCCATCATCCAAAACACGTATTAAAAATTCAAGCTCACCTTTATTATTGGCAATATTAGCAGGAGAATAAGAACGTGTAATCGTTGTACCTGGAATTTCTAAATCGTAAAATTGACCTGAGTCTAATTTTATGGTTTTTTCTCCATCAGAACGTTGTAAACAAAGCTTTACAACATTACACGAAAGTTCTTCAAGTTCTGTAATTTTAGTGGTAAATTGTTTTCCTTCTTCAGAATAAGCAATACGATCAAAAGTATAAGGAACTTCAACCTCCATATTGTCAATCGGATAACATCGACACAATAAAACTAAATCTTCTTCTTGCTCTTCTGAGGGCAAAGCTTGCGAACTTACTTTTCCCATTTCATAATCGCCAACGGTGCATTCTCCTTTACAGGTTGCACAACCTCCTTCACGACAAGAGGACATTAAGAAAATATTTTGTCGAATTGCCGCACTAATAATATCTTCATCCGATGAGCAATCAAACTCAACAGACTGAGCATCTTCGGTAATAATTTTTATTTGATGATTAGTTGCCATTTTATAATGCCACCTCTAATTTTTCTTGATTAATTGTTTGTGTATCAAAATAAGCTAAAACATGTTTAACCGCATGACCTGATGCGCTTTCTGTTAAGGAACAACCTTCTTGAACTAATTGTTTATCCCTATAAATAGTCCAACGCCACATAAAATCTAAATCTTCGGTATAAGCTGTATAATTCTTATCCTCATATAATTTAATTAAATGATCTCTATTTCTAGCTAATGGATTAAAATCAGATTCTATTTCATCTATCATTATTTCTTCACGCCTTAATGGTTTTATTTAAAAAATGCAAAAACACCTCAATCCTTTGAAGTGTTTTTACTTAAAACCCAACTCTTTTTTATAAATAAAATTTGAGTTTAAATAGATTAAGCTTTACTGAACTGTAATCACTTTAACGCCTCGTTCTATACGAAGCTCTTCTAATGATAATGCGTAATAATTTGTATTACGTAATTCCATTAACTTTGTCCCTAATAGACGATCTGCATCCATAAAAACATTCGTTGGCATGACAGGTGGCTTGCAATCAATTCTAAAATTAATATGAAGTTTTTCAGCTTCATATTTATCTGTACAAGCATCCATTGCTGCCACTGCTGTATCAGCTACTTCTTGAGCATCTGCACCACAAATACAATTATTAAGAAACTGATGATCATCAAGTTCTGCATGTTTTAACAAAGCAACTTTTTCTTCAATTTTGCACTCAATCCAACCCCAATCAAGTTCTAAATCAAAATTTTCACGTAAAGGCGTTGTATGTGTTTTACGAAAATTATTTAAAAACGTGTGACCTTTTGACAGTGTCTTTAGCTGTCCAATTTTTGCAGTCCATTCATCACGCACGGGATTATCATGTACTTTATAATTCGCCATTTATTTGCTCCTATGATTCTAAATCTTCAAGTTTACGATCAAGTCCCATTAGTTCAGAGGTAATCGTAAAGGTTTCACCCAGTGTAAAGGCACGTCCGATGGTAGAAGAGACATCAACTAAAAAGTCATAAACGTTATATTCTTTCCCTAGAATTTCAGCCGCTTCTTCACAATCAATTTCAATTTTACCTGTCGCTTTTAACCACCAGTAACCTGCACGATCTTCAACCACCAAGGAAGGGTTGTCATCCTTACGATCACCTAATAAAATTTCCTCAACAATGATATTCATTTCATCGGATTTTTTTAATACCAAAACCACTTCATTGCTTTCATGAACCACTTGGTTTTCTTCAGCAAAATATTCATCGGCAAACGCTTTGCCTGTTTTCGCCATGATGCCAGCACCATACGAATTTGCATTATTTGACATAGCTACTCCTTATTTTAGACCCGATGAGACGGTTTCTACCATTGCTTTTACATCTACTTTGTACCCAATTTTATCGGCATAGTCTTCTACCCAATCATCAAATACACGATATAAAGCTTTTTCAATTGCATCTTTAGTGGTGACATGCTCAATTTCAGGAATTTTAGCAAAAATACCCATAAAATCTTTTAGTGCATTAACCGTTCTAGGTAACCATTTATCAGTCCAAGCACGCATTAAACGACGGTTATAATCACCAAATTCTGCATCATCACCTAGGCAATGGAAGAACATATCCCCCGTAATACCTTTAGTTTGTGAATGATAAAGTTGCATTTGATTAATAAAAAATGGGGTTAAGCTATCACCATAATACGAGGATAAACGTAGAAAAAATTCACGACGAACAAATTGACCAAAAATTGCATCATAAATTTGATGACCCGCCCATAGGATTTCATTCCAATCATACGTTGCTTGCCAAATATCTTGAACTGTTTCTCTAGCGCCTTTATAAATAGCACCTTCTGTCCATTCTTTTTTAGGTTCAGCCGTTGACTCAGGAAAATTTGGAACTAATTTTGCCAAAAAAGTTCTTTCAAGTTGAATCATTTGCGCGTTATCAACTTTATCAAAACCAATCATCGCAATACTCATCCGCAATGTATCGCCTAAACAATCACGAGTAGCTGATGAATGCGAGTTAAATAAGCCGTATTCACTAAAGCAAAAAGCCCCTAAATAATCATTTAAGATCTCATCACGCCAAACAGGATCCATGGTACGAATCTGACCATCAGCCGAGTATTGCTTTAAAAAACGTTGAGTATAACGCCATTCCTCTGCTTTATCCTTAACATAAATAGCATGCCAGCGTTTCGCAGGATCACGATGCTTATGCCAATCCGTTGAGTGTAGCTCAGTGGTTTCATTACCCCATGATGGACGACCCCCATGAAATTTTTGAGTCCAATCACCCCAATCTAAACCGCCAGGAATCCAATCGGGTGTCGGCTGTGTATAACAACATAAAATTTCATACTCTGATAAGCGACGACCCCGAGGCTTAACAAAATAATTCATTTTACGATTAGTTTCTAAAGGCTTATCAGGAACGGCATCTGCAATAACTTTTTGCAGTTCTGGATCGGTAAGACCACGCTGTCCTGTTTCTATTTGAATACCCATTAATGTATCTCCTAAATATCGGTTAAAAGTGGCAGTGCGCTACAGCGCATCAACAGGATCAGAAAAAACACAATTTAGTGCTTTAATATCATCCAATGTCCACATTTTTCCATCTTTATCTGTATGTGGTTGAGCGATTAATGTTTTACCATCACTACGTACACCATGTAACTCAGCGATCACTTCTGATAATTCGCGTCCTGCGTATTGTTCAAACATATTTTGACATTCATAACGTTCAGGCTCGGTTAGCCACATACGTTCGCCCCAATCATCACTAAAAGTATGCTTTTTACCATTATATTCATGCACACGTAAGGTGCTTGCACCTTTACACAAATCTGGACAAAAAGGAACTTGAGAAACGCGATCAATATAAATTGGATGGTTATTTTCAATAAACCACATTAAGGGGATAAAACCGCTACTAGGATCTTCACAGCCCCGTGCTTTCCATTCTTCAAGGATTTTACCGTAATGCTCATACCAGCCAGGATAGTTTTCTTCAAACCAATCCATTTCTTCTTGAGTTGGCAAGGTTAAACGAAAGAAACCAGTTGGCCATAAAGCATAAGCTAGTAAAAATAAATCATGATGCGCCCAATAAGCATCTTTTTTTGCATCACGTAAACTTGCAGGTGATTCCACACCATATTTACCTAAACGACCAATCCAGATACCGCCCCAATCTTCATAAACCCAGCGATTCCAAGTTTTAACCCAAGGCTCAACTTTAAAATGACTACCATATTCAAATGCCATTCCTAAAACTGGGGTAAAATATTTCTGCTGTGTCCAGAAAGCGTTGTTAAGATCAGTATTTAGATATTTTGAAGCGGCTTCGTCATTTGCAATTGAGACAATTGTTTGGTAGCCGTTTGCCATATGGCGCAACTCATCAGTTTCAATTGACAAGAATACTGTAGGTGTTATTTCATCTCCATTAGCAGCTGCCCATTCGGTAACAGCTACAATCAATGGATTAGTAAAACAAGCTTCACCTACTAACTGTAAGTTAATAGAACATTCAACCGCATCACCTGAAATAAAACCATCAGAAAATACCCGCTTCATTCCTTTCCATAACGGACCGATAGTTCGAGTACGACGCGCATCATTATGTCCAGCTGCATCTTGTCCGTGCTTCGTGAAATAATAATTCACATAACCACATTGGTTAGTGTGACGAATTTCATCTAGTGTTTGTGCTAAATAACCATTCTTTTGCTCTGGAGCAGAGGCAGAATCCCACAACATACCCGTAGCAGCGATGGCATTGTATTCCCCAACTTCTAAAAAGTTAGAGATGACTTTCATGGTTTCATTCCATTTAGGATGGACTTTATTCGCCGCATCTACACGGGTTAAAACATCCTGCAAACTACCAAATTGGCGTTCATCCTTAACCGATTCCATACGAGCATATTCTTTAGCGATGAGCTTGAATTGCTCTTTGGTATCATTCGCCATTTTGTATTTAGTTGGATATTTGCTACGATTCTTATCAAACTCCCAAGTAAAACTTTGTAACCATCTATGAACTTCTTGTGCGTTGACACTAGTAGGCGCACGATTGACGGCTAAAGCATCGGTTGCGGCTTTTGTTGCTGCACTTATTGCCATTTGTTACTCCTCATATTTATGACCAATAAAAAACAATTCGCTTTAATCTATCTAAGTAGAAAATACCCATAGATTTTTAATAGAATTGTTAATTATTGAATGAAGCACGAACTATACCAATAATTTATAATTCTAATAATTCATTATTCATCAATTAGTTATACAAGTTACACAACAGATTTTATGATACAACAAACTGATCAATAAATGAACAGTGTCCAAAAAATACCGTCTAATAAATAAACAATCAAAAATAAAACGTTTACAGGAAGATTCCGTCAATAACCCTCAAATACTAATAACCTCAAGAAATTAGGAAGCGTTAAAACGGTTATTCCTCGAACATAAAACCTGCCTGTTTTTATGAGTTTATTGATATTTTTACTTTATTAACCTGTGTATCAATGATAGAGTGATAATCTTTATTAAAATACTAGGTATTTATAGCCGTCGGAATTATCCCTAGCTTATTACCCATTTTTTAACCACAACAGGCAAACATCATGGCTTTTGAACTTCCCAGTTTACCTTATGCAAAAACAGCATTAGCCCCTCACATATCAGAAGAAACTTTAGAGTTTCATTATGGTAAGCATCATCAAACTTATGTGACTAATCTAAATAACTTAGTCCCAGAAACAGAGTTTGACGGCTTATCATTAGAGGATATTATCTCTAAATCTTCAGGCGGTATTTTTAATAATGCAGCGCAAATCTGGAATCATACTTTTTATTGGAACAGCTTGTCACCTAATGGTGGCGGTCAACCTAGCGGCAATTTAGCCAGTGCAATTGTGGCAAGTTTTGGCTCATTTGAAGCATTTAAAGCAGAATTTACTAAATGTGCAGTTACAACCTTTGGTTCTGGTTGGGCATGGTTAGTGAAAGATAAAGAAGGGAATTTGTCTTTGGTCAGTAGTAGCAATGCTGCTTGCCCATTAACTGAAGGTTTAACCCCTTTATTGACTTGTGATGTATGGGAACATGCTTATTACATTGATTATCGTAATGCACGTCCTAAATATTTAGAAGCATTTTGGTCATTGGTGAACTGGGATTTTGCTGCAACTAATTTTGCCGCTTAACCCTCGTTTAAAAATGAGAGTCGTCTTTTAGACGACTCTTTAAAATACCCCAGAAAAAGCTTGAACATTAACATATTCCTCCGCGCTCACATTTCCTCGTTCATGTTCAAGTATAATAAAAGCATTTGCTAAACTCATTGAATATAAAACCCCAGACCCTTGTTTACCCGTCGTTTTAACCGTCCAACTTCCTTGGGAATCTTGCGCTAAAATACCCCGTTGAACTTCTGTGCGCCCTGCCCTTTTGCGTATGTTTTCTAAAGCACGGGCTTTAAAAATAGGTCTAATTAACCCCTCGGTAATTCCTAACATTTTTTCCAAAGCAGGGATAACAAATTGATAAAATGTCACCATTACCGCAACAGGATTACCTGGCAATCCAAAAAAAGCCGCTTTCTTAATATACCCAAAAGCCAAAGGTCTACCTGGTTTTATGGCAATCTTCCAAAAATCAACCGCCCCTGTTTCTTGTAATGCCATTTTAGTATAATCTGCATCCCCAACAGACACCCCCCCTGTAGAAATAATTAAATCTACACTCTCGGCTACTTCTTGAAAAGTATTTAGTAAACACTCAGGATCATCGGCAATAATACCTAAATCTATAATTTCTATATCGGCGCGTGTTAATGCCGCTAATAAACTATAACGATTACTATCATAAAGTCCTGTTGATGAGCGTAGCTCTCCCAGTGCAAATACCTCATCACCACTGGATGCAATAGCAATGCGTAATTTTCGTTTAACCTTAATTTCTGCAATACCCAATGAGGCTAACAAACCAATATCAGGGGGGGTCAGTTGTTTTCCTGCCTTTAAAACAATTTCGCCTGCCCCTAAATCTTCCCCAATTAAACGTACATTTTGACCTAATTGATGACTTGCATCTATTTGTATAAAATCACCCTCGACATGAACATGCTCTTGCATAATAACTGTTCTCATTTTCTCAGGTAGCACAGCCCCCGTCATAATTCGTAAGCATTCTCCTGTTACTATTTCACCTTGATAAGGCTTTCCTGCAAAAGATTTCCCCGCTATTCTTAATTTTATTTTACCTTGTTTAAGTATCGCTTCATCTAAAACCGCATAACCATCAACGGCTGAGTTATTATGTGAGGGGACATTAAATCCCGCTTGAATAGCTTCTTTTAAACAGCGACCCTTTCCTTGTTCAATCGCTATTTGCTGATAATCCTCAATAGTTTGAGTTGCTTTTAAAATATGGGCTAAAGCTTGTTCAACTGAAATTAATCCAGCCTCATAAATATCATCACAGCTCGGTTGTTTTTTAATCATCGTCGGGTACTCGGTGCATTAATAGGAATCCCATTTCCCATAAACGTTAAAAAATATTCTAAATTACGCAACTCAACGGACTGTGCTTTGGGAAATTTTGCACGAATCTGTCGATGACAGCCTATAAAACGTCGATGTAATGTTCCCATTTCTCCCCATTTTAAGCGATAAGTTGGCCACCCACTGGTATGACCTAAGGCAGGACTTAATACTTCGGATCGGATACGTTTTCCAGCATTATTAAGATGACACAAAGCACAAGAAAAATTTAATTGCCCACGACGTTGATAATAATACGCTTTCCCTTGTTGATAGGCGGTTAATGCTTTTGCACTATCTTTTGGTACTTTAATATTAATCAATTGACCGCGAGAAGTATAAGCCATATAAGCCAATATCTGAGCAATTTTACCTTGTTTATAACTAAGCGATGGTAATTGATATTTTAACCGACACGTATTAATTGCCATTGCTAAAGTGATTACTTCACCCCGCTGTTCATTCCATAAAGGATAATTCTGAGTAATCGCAATGCCTTTATTTTCAAAACAATCTGCATAAAACTTATCTTTCTTTAAAGCCGTCTCAAACAATAATTTCCCTGCATCAATCGCAGGTTCATAAGGGGGAAATTCTTCTATCGCTAACCATGATTGGCGTGAAATAGGGTCTATTGCATAAATTCCTTCTGCATAATCTTTTAACTTAAGTTGTGGAAATAAATTATAATAAACTTGCCTAAATGCTTGTAAATCATTCAAAGGCGTTGCTTGCAAAGATAAAGGAAGTAACAATAATAAATAAACTAAGCGCATAATTATTCCCTAAAATGACGAGTTTGCCAATAAATTATAATCAAAATTCATTTCACTTTTCAAAGGAATAACCTCTCTAGCTTGAAGTTTATAAATAATCGCCGTGGGGTTAAAAATACAAATAGCCGCATAATGTATTGAAGTCACTTTTAATAGCCAACATTGCCAATATTTCGGGTTTTCCTTTAACGGCTCATGAAAACTTAGCTTTAAACTTTTTTGAGACGCATTAAAACTAAATGAAAACTGCTCTAAAGGCTGAGATAAACCCAGCCCACGTGCTTTAATATAGGCTTCTTTAAGGGTCCAATACTGAAAAAAACGTTGCCGCTGCTGTGATTTTGGACAATTTAATAACGCTTCAACTTCTTGCGCTGAAAAAAAACGCTGCGCTATTTCTACTGTACTTGATTTATGCTGTAAAGTTTCTACATCAACGCCTATATCTTGTTGCCGACTTAGCGCGCAAACAATCAGTGTTTCTGTATTAGATAAATTAAAAAATAAATTTTGTGCTGGATATAAGGCCGGTTTACCATAATCATTCTTTGAAAATTGCCATGTCTCAGGAGACCCTTCTAAATAGCGTGATAACGTGGTCCTAATTAAAGCACGGGTCATTAAATACTGATGTTGATGCTTTGCAAAATGAAATCGTTGCCAACGTTTATGTTCTTCAACACTTAAAAGTTGCTGATATTGTCTCAATAAACGATTGTCTGTCATCTTATCAGGAAAAGTAAACCAAAGGTGAATTTCATTATCTTCAAGTTTAATCATTATTTTTTATCTTTCATCCACAATTTCAAAATATTTGAGCCTAAAATTATACCTTAGGAATATGCACAAAATAACTTAGATAAGTTACTTTTGTAGGTGCGGATTCATCCGCACCGCGCAGATAAATCTGCACCTACAAATGACTGAGTTATTTCATGCACGTTCCTTAGCTTTTAAGAAATGGAGACTTCACACCCTATTAATCTAAGCAAGTTAATGTTAGTATTATTTTTTATTCTATAAATTCAAATAGGAATTAAACGATGAGATTAATAATTTTACCTTTACTGATTGCAAGTATCGGTATTGCAGAAGCCAGAGTTTACAAATGCCCAGGAAAACTAGAGGGTCGTTATACTTATCAGGAAAAGCCTTGTTCTAAAAAAGAAGGGGCTGCTGATAAAAATAAAGTAGAAATTATCCCAACAAATAAAAAAAGAGAAAAAGTGGCTGTTGAAAAATTAAATAAGGATATTGAGGTTCATCAGGCAAAAAAAGATAAGAAAGCTAAAGCGGCAGATAAAAACCAAACCGAGATTAAAGTAACTATTCCGCCTAGAGATGAACCTAAAGCCACGCCTCCGACTAAAGAAAGAGATGAAAATAATGAATCCTCTTCTGATGATACTGATGCTAATAATGAAGGTGCATAATCAACACAATATTTAAACGTAGGATGGGCAACTCTCATCCTGCGTCTATTTTTTTACAAACTCTGAAAATTTTAAAGGCTAATAATGATAGAAATTGGTAAATTTAATCAGCTTAAAGTTATTCAAAATTCAAATGAAATTTATCTTGATGGTGATGAACTCGGTAATATTTTATTACCCGCTAATGAATCTCCTAAAGACTGTAAACTAGGGGTTATCTTAAATGTTTTTATTTACAGCGGTAAAAAAGGACAGCTAACAGCAACATTACATAGCCCTAAAGCACAAGTTGATGAGATTGCTTATTTAAAAGTGATTGAAATAGGACAGGCAGGCGCATTTTTAGATTGGGGATTATCAAAAGATTTACTTGTCCCTTTTAATGAGCAACGACAGACACTAGAACTCGGTAAATCTTATCTAGTTAAAATATTTGTTGATGATAAAAATCGTATCGCGGCAACGACGCGCTTTGAGCATTTTATTATTGATGAATCTTTTTATTTTAAAGAAGGACAGCAGGTTGAAATTATTATTGCCGATAAAACCGAATTAGGTTTTAAAGTGATTGTTGAAAATAGTCATTGGGGAGTTTTATATAACAATGAAGTTTTTCAACCCCTTCGCAAAGGTAAAAAATTAACCGCTTATATTAAAAAAATACGAGAAGATAAACGCATTGATTTAAGTTTACAACCCTTAGTTCCTGTCCATACTCAAACGGGTGATTTAAGCGATAAAATATTAGCTCACCTTATCGCTCAAAATGGTTATTTGGCTTTAGGAGATAAAAGCCCACCCGAAGATATTTACCGTGCTTTTGCCGTTAGCAAAAAAGCCTTTAAACAAGCGATAGGCGCATTATATAAAAAACAACTGATTACCACCGATAAACAGTCTATCAAATTACGTTAATGAATTTTTCTCGTAAGCGGCTTTTCGTGCTAAATAATTTTCAGTGAATCCTTGAATAAGTGGGAGGTCATAATCACGCATACCACTAATTAAAATTTTCTTAACCCCTGCACCAATTTTTTTATTATTGGAATTAACTTGAAAATGAAACCGTGCATCTCCTCGTTTACCCTCTATGCTTAAGTTATTTTCTATTGCTTGTAATTCAGGCGCATTAAAATTCAAATGTTCAAATTCAAATGACATACTTTCATAAATAACCAAAGGACGCGTGGTATTAATCATCACGTTTTGTTCTGCCATTAAAGGCACTAAAATATGGGGGAAATTAGGTCCTGAAAAAGCAACATAATCTCGAATAAAGGTTTCTAATAAACTATCATCCGTTGTTATTTCTCCACTACGATGAACCCGCATATAGGTTTTATTATTGTTATCGGTGATTTCAAAATCTTCCCTTTCAGTTTCAGGAAAATTTAGGTAAACGTTATGTCCAACCATGCCCGAAAAAGTAAATTGCATTTTCTGGCTTAAACCATATTTTGCAATAACAAGTGAAACCAATAAATCACCAGGAACACAAAAGCGTTTAGCATCATGGTCATGCAGGGGGTTAAAATCTTTGGCAATATCTTTGGCAAAATGACTGGCTTGTTCGGCACTAATTAAAATTTGCCCCTCATGTGTCGTGTAAAATTGCTTTAAAAACATCTGAACTCTATAAGTTAGCTAAAAAGGTTCAAATTGTATCATTAGTCTTTATTTTATTAACATTAAAACTTAATTTATGCCGTTTAATCGGTATTTTTTAAAAATCAGCCGCTAAACGAAAATAGTAAAATCCACCATTATAACCATAAGGGGAGCTTTGTAAAAAAGTTCCATCCGCCACATTACGTTCTGGCTCGGTATCAAATAAATTGTGAACCCCTACGGCGACATGAAAGTCCTTATGTACTTCATAAGCTAAGTCTATGTCAGCTAACCATTGGCTATTTGGGCGTTGTCCTTGTTCAGAAAATGCGCCCGCTTTAATTAATTTAACGGCAGCATCAAAATTTCCTTTTTTGTAATGTGCCATTAAAATAAGATTATCATTAGGTTGACCTAACTCTAATCGTTCTTTCTCTTGTTCACTGAAAACAATATTTGCGCCATTGATACCAAAAATAGCGGGTGAACGAACATCCCCTATAATTTTATTTTTATTGTAATGATAAGCAGCAGTTAATTTTAATTGTCCATTTTGTTTAAAATCAAAACTATAATTTGCTCGTAAATCATAGCCTTGGGTTTCTGTATCAATCGCATTAAGAAAAGAACGGACGGCAAATAAGTTATAGGGTTCTAAAAAATCACCTATTTCTGGTGAATTAAATGCGCCTACATTACCTGAAAAAACAATCCGATCTCTAATTTTAGTATAGAAATAATCCGCACTCAATGAAAAATTAACAGTCGGTTCAAAAACAAATCCCACCGTAAAATGCTCAGATTTTTCTGGCTTTAAATGTTCAGCTTTTAAAGATTTTGCAAGAGGAGATGCAACGGGAATAGTTCCAACAGAAAAAAGCTCACCATCAATGCCAATAGAGGATATTGAACTAAAAAAAGATTGCTGTAATGAGGGGGCTCGAAAACCTGTACTAACAGAACCACGTAATAAAAACTTATCAACCACTTGATAACCCATAGAAACTTTACCATTTAAGGTCGAACCAAAATCACTATAATATTCATAACGACCTGCCACCCCAATTGATAACTTATCATAAAATTGGGTATCTAAATCAATATAGGCCGCAAAATTATGTCTATCTTCCTCTACTGCACTCGCAGAACTAAAACCTGGGAAACCTTGTGATCCTGCCATAGTAATTTGTCCTTGATTTTTCCCATCTAGAACAGGTATTCCCCCATGAATATAGGAAGCATTCTCCCCTTGATTTATTTCAAATAGCTCATAACGCCATTCTAATCCTGTCGCTATTTTTACTGGTTTCTCAAACCCAAAATCAAACGCTTTAAATACATCTAGGTTAGTTACATGTTGCCTAACGCCTAATCCTCCTGCATCAAACGATGTTGGGCTATGAGTCCCTAAAGAAGTATTTAAAGAGTTTTTTACATAATAATCAATATAACTTCCCCCTACGGTATGACTAAAATCCCAGTTAAAATTAGAATAAGTTTCGCCTTTCGCACCAAACGTTGCTGAATAATTAAATATTTCGGGGGCAATTAAGGGTGAAAAACCATCGGGGTAAATTTCTCTTACATTTCTATCATCTAAAGGTCGTCTAAAAAAAGCGCCCGCTTCACTTTCACGATAATTCGTTGACCCATGAAGATAAAGAATAATTTCATCTGACAAGGGTAACTCAGAATTGAGTGCAAATAAAAAATCTTGCGCCTCAGGGTCCCCTCGACGATTATTTTGTGTGCTAGGATTATTATTCCGAATATCGCCATCAAAATATTGTTGCCGTGTATCTATAATCGCTCTATTAGTCGAGTTACGATTACGAAATTCAGCGGTCATATCAATAAAACCATCTAGTGGTAAAGTTATGCCGTAATGTAAATCTGTTTGGTAGAGTTCACCATCACCCTCATAAGTTTGTCCAATAGTTGTCGTTAAACGGCGTTCTTCACCGCCTGATTTAAGAATAATATTAATAATTCCTGCAATGGCATCTGAGCCATATTGAGCCGCTGCTCCATCTCTTAATACCTCAACACGTTCTATGGAATGCAAAGGAATTATATTTAAATCAACCCCAGTTGAACCCCGCCCTATTGTTCCATTGACATGTAACAAAGCACTACTATTGAAACGTTTCCCATTCACTAAAACTAAAACTTGATCGGGAGCCATGCCTCTTAAAGTAAAAGGGCGAATATGATCCGACCCATCTTTAATCGAAGGTCTTGGAAAATTAAACCCTGGAATAAAACGTTGTAAAACTTTGCTAAGTTCTGTAAAACCTGTGTGTTTAATTTGCTCGGCAGTAACGACATCAACAGGGGTTTTAGATTTTAATAATTCAAACGCCTTTCCTCGACTACCAATATTAGCTTGTGCATCCAAATCTTTATCGAACAAAGAATCTAAAGAAGAATTATACAGTTGTTCTATTTCATCAACCTTTTCTTTAGCTATCACATGGGTAATAAAAATGCATTGAACTAATGAGATTATTATAATTTTTTTCATTTAAATTACCGATTAACCACTTTAAAATATTTTAGTAGTGATGCCTTAATATCAAAACCATGATTAACTGTTACCCTATAATTTATTTTAATATCCAATTGCGAACCTTTTTCGTAAAATTGAAACATTCCTTTTTTTTCAACAAAACCACGAATTAAACTCACTGTTAAAATAGATTTACCATCAATAAACCTAAGTATTTCATTTAATTTTTTACGCTTAGATTGACTGATATAAATTAGATGACAATTAGAAAAACCTTCAATTTCTTGAGGATATAATATTTTTACAGGTTTATTTTTTATTTGCTTATTATCATAAAGTTTTAAATGTCCACCAAAGGTGCTGTCACCAAAAATACAGATATTAAAAAAATCACTTTCATTTTGTAGTGTAGCATTATCAGGCCAAGTAATATGTTTAGACACAACCCCCAAAAAAACAGCTTCAATCGCCTCTCTATCAAAAGAAAAGCTGGGGGTGGAAAAAAATAAAATGGATAAACAAAATAAAGTTGGATAGAATCTACCTTTATTTGTTCTTTTACCAGTAAGATTATTTAAAAATAATGTTACTGTTTGATGTTTATACACAATAAGCTCATATGGATTCAATAATAAATTTCAACAAAATATTTATGGATTATACATAGTTTTAACAAAACATTAAACACGCGCTTCATATTCAGTACACACCCTATCATTTTGGGAAAATATAGATGTTTAAGAAATTTTCTGATTTATCAATTCGTACTAAACTCGTTCTTATTTTAAGTTCAACCGCTATCATTGCCCTATTAATTGCGAGCAGTTTTATTTTTTACGCCTATCTTGTTGATGTAAAAAGAAATGAAGTTAAAACAATTAAACAAATAGCCAATGTGAGTAGCATTAATATTGCAACTGCACTTAGTTTTGGTAAAAAAGAAGATACTAAAGAAATGATAATTTCATTAGCGGATAATTCAAGTATGGTCGCAACCATTATTTATGATGAAAACAATGAAATTTTTGTCAGCTATTTTAATGAGCAACTTAGTGTCGATGAAACCGATCAATTGACCGAAAACTCCAAAGTGCAACTATTAAATTCTCAACAAACTAAACCACAGCATTTTCTTTCTTTTTGGGAGAATTTTGATACTTTTGTACCTATTAAGCTTGAAAATACAACCATAGGGATACTACACATTATTGCTGATACACAAGATTTGGAAAAAAGAACCATTAATTTAGGTTATTCTCTGCTTGCTGTCATTTTTGCCACACTTTTTATTATTTTTATTCTGACTTATTTTTTCCAAAGAATTTTTTCAAATCCTATTTATGCCTTATTAAATATTATGAAAAAAGTCCCTGAAAACAGGGACTATAGTCTTTCAAAAGAAATGCAACGCAATGATGAATATGGTTCTTTATTTAAGGGCTTTAATATTATGATGCAAGAGCTTAAGGCCATTGAAAAAGAATTGATTATTGCAAAAGATAAAGCAGATCAAGCGAATCAAACGAAAAGTAATTTTCTTGCCAATATGAGTCATGAAATTCGCACCCCAATGAGTGCGATTCTTGGTTTAAGTGAAATTGCATTAAACACCGATCTTGAACCCAAATTACATGACTTTTTATTTAAAATAAATCATTCAGCCTCAGATCTACTGGGTATTATTAATGATATTTTAGATTTTTCTAAAATTGAAGCAGGGATGTTAGATATAGAATCAAACGATTTTCATTTGTCTTCTGATGTGATTGATAGCGTATTCAGCCTGAGTAAGGAGCGTGCCTTAGAAAAAAATATTACATTACACTGCAAAATTAGCCCTAATGTTCCTCAATTTTTAGTGGGTGATTCTTTACGTTTAAAACAGGTTTTGATTAATTTAATTAGTAATGCCATTAAGTTTACCGAGCAAGGAGATGTCACTGTTACCATTAAAAATGGTAAGAGTACCGATAAAAAAACTCAACTAACTTTTAATATTCAAGATTCAGGTATTGGTATTACCCCTGAACAAATAAAAAAATTATTTAAACCCTTTACCCAAGCAGACACATCAACCACGCGGCAATTTGGTGGGACAGGATTAGGACTTGCTATCTGTAAACAACTCACAGAATTAATGGGCGGCGATATTTATGTTGAAAGTGACCACGGCATAGGAAGTACTTTTATATTTACAGTCATCCTAGGCCTTCAAGATGAACAATCACTTATTATCGTTAAAACTAAAGAAAAAGTTGTTGAGCAATCTAAAAAAACTAATATTTTAGAAAATTCTCACGTATTATTAGCAGAAGATAATAAAATCAATCAATTAGTTGCCACTGAGTTTTTAAAATCAGCAAAAATTAAAGTTGATATTGCTCATAATGGTAAAGAAGCCGTTACCAAAGCACTTGACCCTGAAAACCATTATGATGCTATTTTAATGGATGTACAAATGCCTGAAATGGATGGAATAGAAGCGACAGGAATTATTCGTCAACATCTCAAGAATATCCCTATTATAGCCATGACCGCTTATGCAATGGATGAAGAAAAACAAAAGTTTATTGATGCAGGGATGAATACCCATGTACCCAAACCCATCGACTCAAAACTTCTCTATCAAACCCTAGAAGATTGGATTGGAAAATAAACTTTTTACTCAATATTCTATTAATTTTTTCTCTGTACATGACAAAAAATATTATGAGCAATAAATTACTTATAAATCAATGAAATATAGGAATCCAAACCATGTTTTGGACTCCGATTTACATTTTTGTCATGTACAGAGTAATTTTTTAGTAAAATAATAATTTAAAAATCAACGGCTAAACGGCAATAATAAAAACCGCCGTTGTAACCATAAGGCGCGCTTCGTGGAAATTCCCCATCTTCACTATTACGCTCTGGTTCGCTATCAAATAAATTATGAACGCCTACAGCAACATTAAAATTAGAATGTAATTGATAACTTAAATCTATATCAACTAACCATTGACTATCAGGTCGTTCTTGTTGATCTGAAAATGCACCCGCCTTAATAAACTTCACCACACCATCAAAGTCATCTTTTTTATAATAAGCCATTAATATAAGATTATCATTAGGTTGACCTAATTCTAAACGTTCTCTATCACTAAAAAATATTTTACTGCCTTCCTCGCCTAGAACAGCGGGTGACCTAACACTACCTTTGAGCCTATTTTTACTATAGTGATAACCTACGGTTAATTTTAATTCACCTTGTTCTTCAAAATCAATTAAATAATTACCTCGTAAATCGTAACCTTGTGTTTGCGTATCAATCGCATTACTAAAAAAACGCGCGGGAATTAAGGCTAAAATATCACTGTCAATGGATGAGTTACTGGATGAAATGTTACGTGAAAAAATAATTCTATTTTCTATTTTAGTATAAAAATAATCGGCACTTAAAGATAAATTAGCTGTCGGTTTATAAACAAACCCTGCGGTAAAATGTTGTGACTCTTCAGGCTTTAAGGATGAAGCCCCTAGTTCTTGTGCAATAGATGAATTAACTCTTAATATTTCAGCGGTACTCAAAGAGCCATTTAAATTTTTAAGGGTTGAGGTGTTGTTGAAATAAGTTTGTTGTAATGAAGGCGCTCGAAACCCTGTGCTGACTGAACTACGTAATAAAAGCGTATCAACTACTTGATAGGCTAATGAAAATTTACCATTCAAACTAGAACCAAAATCACTGAAATATTCATAACGCCCTGCAAGGTTTAAAGATAATTTATCCAGTAATTGAGCTTCTAAATCAAGGTAGGTGGCAAAATTATGCCTATCTTCTTCTAACTCATTTTCTGTTGTAAAACCACCAAAACCTTGCGCCCCCGATGAGGCTTTATTACCTGCATTAGGACCATCAAGAATAGGGACACCCCCTTGAATATAAGATGATTCCTCACCGGCATGAATCGCAAAGTTTTCATAACGCCATTCAAACCCTGCCGCTATTTTTATCGGCTCTTCAAGCCCTAAATTAAGTTTCTTAAATAAATCTAAAGTCGTTGTATGTTGTCTAGATGATAGAATGCCCGCATCAAAATTTCTTGGGCTATTAATACCTAAAGAGGTATTTAATGAATTTTTAACATGATAATTAAGCTGATTTCCGCCGACTGTATGACTTAAGTCCCAATTTAAGCCATTCTCCATTTCACCTTTTATACCTGTTGTCGTAGAATAATCCATGATTTTAGGGGCAATAATAGGTAAAAAACCATCAGGATAAATACCTCTAACCGTTCTATTATCAGCAGGTCGTCTAAAAAAAGCCCCCGCTTCACTTTCGCGATAATCAACTGTTCCATGAAGATAAAAAAGAATATCATCGGATAAAGGTATTTCAGAATTAAGGGCAAACAAAAAATCTTGGCTATCAGGATCGCCTTGTCGATTATTTTGATGAATAAGGTTGTTATTTTTCAAGTCATCGTCAAAATATTGTTGTCGATCATCAAGTAAAGCATGATTAGTCCGACTACGATCACGAAATTCAGCGGTTGCATTAATAAATCCATCGAGTGGTAATGCAATACCATAGTGAATATCTGTTTGATAAAGCGCACCCTCCCCTGAATAAGTTTGACCTAAAGTTGTTGTCAATCGCTTTTCTTCGCTACCTGATTTGAGAATAATATTGATAATACCTGCAATTGCATCTGAACCATACTGAGCCGCTGCAGCATCTCTTAATACTTCAACGCGCTCTATAGAATGTAAAGGAATCGTATTTAAATCAACCCCCGTAGATCCTCTCCCTATTGAACCATTAACATGCAATAAACTACTACTATGAAGCCGTTTACCATTGACTAGAACTAAAATTTGATCTGGTGACATACCTCTTAGGGTAAAGGGTCGAACATGATCTGTCCCATCATTATTAGACACTCTTGGAAAGTTAAACCCTGGAATAAATCGCTGTAAAACTTTACTCAGCTCAGTATAACCTGTGTGATTAATCTGTTCTGCGGTAATAACATCAACAGGAACTTTTGCCTCTAATAAGTCAACAGAATCACCTCGACTACCAAGATTAGCTTTGACATCTGTTTCTACATTAAGTAAATCCTCAATAGAGGTATGATCAAGTTGTTCTATTTCATTTGCTAAAATTTCAGTATTTAGTATACTTTGTGCGAACGATAAAGCGATGATTGTTATTAACAGTTTTTTCATTAAACTTACCTCGTAATAGCGAGTAATTGCGAACTGATTTTCAAACCATGCTTAATAGCTGCTTGATTATTTATTTTAAGATGTACTTTTTGAGCCTTCATGTAAAACTGAACAATCCCCTGTTTATCAACAAAACCTCTAATTTCGCTAATTGTTAAGATAGGCTTATCTTTAATAAACGTCAATATTTCAGAAATTATCTTACGCTCAGAAATACTAATGAATAACAAATGACAATGAAGACTATCGCTAATATCATCAAAATAATAAATTTTAACAGGCTTATTTTTAATGGATTTATTGCCATAAAGCTGTTTTAAAAAATCTTTAAATGTATTTTCTCCCAGCACACACATATTAAAGAAGCCCGATTTATCTTCTGCAATGCTGGTTGGCCATTTGATATAATTAGGTAAATAGCCTAGAAAAGTAGCCTTGTGCTGTTCTCTATCTACGGCGTAAGCAGGTATGAAAGTCAAGATTCCGAATAAAAAAATTATTTTTAACAAATAAATCATAGATGTAAGTTCCACTACGAATTTTTAATAGATCATAAATTTAGTTGAGGATCAAATATTATCTATTGAATTTTTAATAATATGATGAACCCTAAACTTTTAAAGTATAAATTATACCAAAATTTTAACACCTCGGTACACATGACTGTTTCATAAAACCTGCCTTTAATTATAAAAACTAATAAAATTTAATTGATGAAAAAACTTTCTAATATTTCTATCCGCACTAAATTAGTGCTTATTTTAAGTCTGACTGCAATTATTGGTCTTCTTATTACAAGCAGCGTACTCTTTTACACAGGGATAAAAACAGTTAGAAAAGAAGAGGTGGCAAATATTACGCAGTTAGCCGATGTAAGTAGTTTTAATCTCGAAGCCTCTATCCTTTTTGAAGATGAGGAAGATGCCTATAGAATGCTTTCAGCATTAACTGTTAACCCAAGTATCATGTCAGCTTTACTTTATAATAAAAATAACAAGATTTTTGTTAAATATTTTCATGAAAAAATTAAAAAAGATAAACAAATACAATTAATTAATAATTCAGCTAAACAATTAATTAGCTATCAAAAAGAAAAAAAATTAGAGGATAAATCGTTATTTTTTTGGAAAAAATTTGATGTTTTTGTTCCCATAAAAATGAAAAATAACAATGGAACTGCAGGAATATTACACGTTATCGCTGATACCCAAGAATTTAGAAAAAAAGTTAAAGACCTAGCACATTCCTTACTCCTTGTCATTGGGGTCACATTTTTCATTATTTTTATTTTAGCGTATTTTTTCCAGCGGATATTTTCAAATCCCATTTACGCATTATTAACTATTATGGAGAAAGTTCCTGCAAATAGAGATTATAGTCTTTCAAAAGAAATGCAACGTAGTGATGAATATGGTGCTTTATTTAAAGGCTTTAATATCATGATGCAAGAACTTAAAAATATTGAAAAAGAACTGATTACTGAAAAAAATAAAGCGAATGAAGCCAGTCAAACAAAAAGTAATTTTCTTGCTAACATGAGCCATGAAATTCGTACCCCCATGAATGCTATTATTGGCTTAAGTGAACTTGCATTAAAAATAGAACTCAATCCTACATCGCATGATTACCTATTTAAAATAAACCACTCAGCCACTGATTTATTAGGAATTATCAATGATATTTTAGATTTTTCTAAAATTGAAGCAGGTATGTTAGAAATAGAAAATGAAGATTTTCACTTATTATCAGATGTTATTGATAATACACTTAGTCTCAATGCTGACCGTGCTTTAGAGAAAAAAATTAATTTATCTTGTTCTATTAGCCCTAATGTTCCCCAATTTTTAATCGGTGATGCCTTACGATTAAGGCAAATCTTAATTAATTTAATTAGTAATGCGATTAAATTTACTGAAAATAATGATGTGATTATTACGATAAAAGCGGGTAATACTAGCGATGGAGATGTTGAATTAATTTTTAGTGTTCAAGATTTTGGAATAGGAATTAGTGCTGAAAATAGAAAAAAATTATTTAACTCATTTACTCAAGCAGATACATCAACAACACGAAAATTTGGAGGAACGGGTTTAGGACTTGCTATTTGTAAACAATTAACTGAACTTATGGGGGGAGAAATTTCTGTCGATAGCGATTTAGGCACGGGGAGTACATTTAAGTTTAATGTTAATTTGAAAACTCAGGACAATCAATCTCTTATTACAATTAAGCCAAAAGAAAATAAAATTAAGAAGATTAAAAAAATAAATAGTTTGGATACTGCTAAAGTTTTGTTGGCAGAAGATAATGAAATAAATCAATTGATTGTCGTGGAATTTTTAAAATTAGTCGGTACTCATGTTGATATTGCTAACAATGGCAAAGAAGCCGTTATCAAAGCACTTGACCCTGAAAATCATTATGATGCTATTTTAATGGATGTACAAATGCCTGAAATGGATGGCATAGAAGCGACAGGAATTATTCGTCAACAGCTTAAAAATATTCCTATTATAGCCATGACCGCTTATGCGATGGATGAAGAGAAACAAAAGTTTATTGCTGCAGGGATGAATACGCATGTACCCAAACCCATTGATTCTAAAATTCTTTATGATACTTTAGCGCATTGGATTGAAAGGTAAATCTAAAAATTATTCCAACTTCATTTGTTTAAGCTGATAATGCAATACACCCCATGACCCTAGTACCCCTAGTGAAGATGAAATCAACAATAAAATAAGACTTTCGGAAAAATTTAAAAACAAAACTTGATAGCTACTATCGTAAAGCTCGGATAAATGTTCCATTGGGCTTTTCAATATAAGCATGATAATCGTGACAATAAGCCATGCCATTGCACCGCCAAAACCACCAAGCCAAAATCCAGTATATAAAAAAGGGCGTTGGATAAAAGCATGAGTAGCGCCCACTAATTTTGCAATTAAAACTTCATCTCGGCGATCTTCTAATTCCAACCGAATGGTATTACCCATAATAAACAATACCGCAAAACTTAAAACACAACTTAATAAAATAACCCCTTGTTGTGCTAAAACCATCATGGATTGTAATCGCTGAATCCATTGCATATCCATTTGTGCAATATCAACTTCTTCTAACTGCTCTAATTCACCTATTAGCCGCTGAATTTCTTCACCCCCATTTAAAGTATTTCGAGGTAACACTTGAATAACGGTAGGTAAAGGGTTAGTTTCTAAAGCATTTAGCGCACTTCCAAAACCACTGTAATCTCTAAATTCTGCTAAAGCGGATTCTTGAGTAATCAAATCAACCATTTTTACATCGGCTGACTGTTTAATTCTCTCGGCTAATTTTCGCCCTTCTAAATCAGAGATATTACTTTTTAAAAATAATGATATTTGATTAGAAGCTTCTAAATTTCCTGTTAACTGTTCTACATTGGCAAGTAACACATAAAATCCCGTAGCCAAAGAAATACTCACCGCTAAAACAATAATTGTCATCAATGAGGTTAAAGGTGTTTTTAACAACTTCCCTAAACTAGAAAATAAAGTCTGAACATGTAAGGCTAAATACGCATAAAATCTTTCAAAAATATTATTGGTTACCTTTTTAATTTTAGGGGGAATGGCTTGTTTTTTTTCTATCGTATTCAGTTTTTGAATACGCTTATTTTGTCGTGTCATCATGTGGACGTACTCTCTATCAACTGTCCATGACCCAATGTTAAAACCCGATAATCCATCCGTCTAATCAAATTAATATCATGGGTTGCAATCAATACACTAACCCCAACTTGCTGAAATTGCTCAAATAAACGCATAACCTCAGAAGACAATTCAGGATCAAGACTCCCTGTAGGCTCATCTGCTAAAATTAACGAAGGCTTGTTAATCACAGCTCTTGCAATACCTACGCGCTGCTGTTCACCGCCCGATAATGCTAAGGGGTATTTTTTTTCTTTAGTTAATAACCCTACCTTATCTAATGAAGCTCTAACACGCCGCGCTATTTCTTTATGTCCATAACCTGAAATAACTAAAGGCAACGCAACATTATCAAACACCGTTCTATCCTGTAATAATTTATAATCTTGAAAAATAAGTCCTAGTTTACGCCGAATAAAAGGAATATGACGCTCTTTAATTTGATTTAAGTTATGCCCTGATAATAGAATTTGTCCTCGTGTACATTGCTCTATCATCGCTATCAGTTTTAATAAAGTTGTTTTACCTGCGCCTGAATGACCCGTTAGAAAAGCCATTTCACCCCGTTGCAATTGAAAATTTACATCTAACAATACATCGTCCGTATCAGAATAACGTTTACATACTTTATCAAAAATTAACATTCGTTTTACTCGTCAGTTACAAATAACGCATTAATAAATTGTTCTGCATTAAAATCTTGTAAATCATCAATCCCTTCCCCAATCCCTATATGGCGAATGGGAACGTGTAATTGTTTTGCTAAGGCAAAAATAACCCCCCCTTTTGCCGTCCCATCTAGTTTAGTCAAAGTTAGTCCTGTTAAAGTCACGGTTTCATTAAATAATCTCGCTTGTGAAAGCGCATTTTGTCCTGTTCCTGCATCTAAAACTAATAAAACCTCATGCGGTGCAGCTACATCTAATTTCCCCATAATTCGTTTAATTTTTGCAAGCTCTTCCATTAAATTTGACTTAGTATGTAAACGACCCGCCGTATCAGCAATTAAAATATCAACCCCCTTAGCTTTAGCCGATTGCAAGGCATCAAAAATAACCGAAGCCGAATCTGCGCCCGTTTGTTGAGCGACCACTTGTACTTCATTACGTTCACCCCAAACTTGTAGTTGCTCGACCGCAGCAGCTCTAAAAGTATCGCCTGCAGCTAACATGACACTATACCCTTGGTTTTGCATTTTCTTAGCCAACTTTCCAATGGTTGTCGTTTTACCCGCCCCATTAACCCCAACCACTAAAATCACAAAAGGCGAATCTAACTTAGGTATCACTAAAGGTTGATCGCAAGGCTTAAGAATATCAAGTAAATCTTGTTTTAAAGCCGCTAATAAAGTATCTCTATCCTTAAGTTGATGTTTATCTAAACTTTCAGTTAATTTATTAATAATCTCAGTCGTCGCTTCAACCCCAATATCAGCTAATAATAAGCGTGCTTCAATATCATCTAATAAATCATCACTAATGTCCTTTTGTCCCAAAGGTAAGCTAGTTAAAATCCCACCCAAACCCGTCCGGGTTTTTTTAAGCTGTGATGTTAAACGTAAATATAAACCATCATCGGGAACATCAACTTCTTCAACAATAGGCTTAACGTCAACAACATCATGCAGATCATCAATAGCAGGTGTTTCAGTCGCAACAAAACCATATTGACTATAAAAACTAATCGCAATTAAAGGTAACATTAATAATGCGGCAAAACCATTGTGAGCTATCATTAGCCACAGGGGTAGCGCCAATTTAATACTAAATGAGCCTAAACCCAGTTCGATTAATAATAAAATACTTAAAAATAAACCCGCTTTACGGGTTGGTTTACTTTGGTTACTTGAGGTTGCATTCAGCATTAATAAAACTAAAACAACAAAGGTAATTAACCCCCCTACCCTATGCAACCAATGTGCGGCAAGCTGGGCATCAAATGATAATGCCCCAAAATAATTATTTAAAATCCCGCTAAAAATATTAATTGCGCTAATAAAATCCGCTTGCGGTAACCATTGACCATTACAGCGCGGAAAATCAGCACACATGAGTGTTGAAGTATTACTGCTTGACCAAACCCCTAAAAAAATCTGCGTGAATAACAAAAGTATAGCGACTATCGCAAAATAACGAACTGTCGCTATTTTATTTTGTAAAACTAATTTAGGGTTTATCTGTAAATATAAACGAAATAACCACCAAAAATTAATAAAACCAAGTAATACTTCCGTAGTTACTGCTAAAGGCATGGATTGTGTTGCTATACTCCAAATACCCGCAAAAACTTGTAACCCCAATAAAATAAGAGTCATCGTTGCGGTTATTATTACTTTACTAACATATTGCGAAGATTGTAATGCAGTGATGATTAACGTAAAAACCGTCAACAATAATGCACCCCATAAATAAGGTAATATCCAACTATTCAGTAAAACAAAGGGTTCATTCTGAAAATTTTGTAATGCCTGCACTTTAACATTAACATCTGCCAAATGAATATAAGCATTCAATACAATACTTATAAATGCCAACAAACACGCAAATAAAGTTATTTTTCTTAACATTTTTATTCTCTTAACCAATTTGTGAAATTCTAAGTAATTTTTTAAGATCACGCTTAACCTCATAAGGATCAAACTCAGCTTCATACTGCATCATAATATTACCTAAAGGGTCGATTAAAAAAAGCATGCCTTCCACAACCGTCCCTTTTCTAATTTTCTCAAGTTTAGTTATTAATGATTGAGTCGGTTTTATATGTAGTAGACGCGTATCATCTTGCCACCAGCTTTTAGCTAATTCAGGGTCACTCTCTTTAAATAATAAAACCATCCGCCGTACACGGGTTAAATCTTTATTAAGCATTAATCTTAATTGCTTGGTTTTATGAATGGCATCGACACACAGTGCATTACAATCTTGATTAGGAATGACATTAACCAATAACCAATGTCCCACTAATTCTTTAATATTTTTTGTAGAAAATTCGTCAAAACCCACCATTTCAGCACGCTCAGTGGTGATAACAGGCACAACAAGCTCTCCATTACTTGTTCCTTTTGCCACTAAATCAGGATTATTTGATAAGTACCAAGCAAAGCAGAAAGGGATAATAGAAAGTCCAAAAATAATTAAAATGGCGCGTTTGTTTTTTTGATGTTGATTAGTCATGTACTCGTGTTTTACGGCTATGCCAGAAAAATAAAAAAGTTAAAGTGATTGCCAGCCCAAACCATTGCACGGCGTAGCCTATATGCTTTTCAGGTGGCATGATAGGTTTTGCTAACCACTGACGGCTATAACCTTGCGCTTGCACCGGGTCTAACTCAACCTGAAATGAAAATAAATCATAGCCTAACTTTTCTGCTAAGATCTTACTTTCAGCAACTTGTACCACAGAAGGCCAACCCTCAGTTGGAATCTCTACCCCTTGAAGCTTTAAACCCACGCTAGGAAAATTATTAATTCGACCAACAATCTGATTTTGGTTGTTTAATAAAGAAATATCAGGCAATAAAGACCGGTCAGGATTAGCGGCTAACCAACCCCGATTAACCAATACTGCTTTAGTTGAGTTTTTAAATATAAAAGGGGTCATTATAAAATAACCCGCTTTAGCTTTTACAATCTGATTATCTATTAAAAATTGTTTTTCGGTTTCATAATGCCCTTCAATCATTACCGTTCGATAGCGTAATAACTTAAGATTATCCTCTGTTTCTGAGGTTAAATTTAAAATAAATTTTGTTTTCTTTTGCTGTTGTTGTAAAAATAAACGCTTTTCTGTAGCACGTTCTATCTGCCAAAAACCTAAACTTATCAATAAGCTAAGTATTAACAAATAAATAACTACCAAAAAAAAAGAGACTTCAAAATCTCTTCTGGCTAATTGGAATTGCATAATTTTGTGTCCATCTATTGGCAAATACGCTTTAATAATCGAAAATAGTCATTTTATTCACATTAAATGCCTTCTAATGATTATCAAAAACCTCATTATTATCGCTTTTTTGCTTATTATTGCCAGTCTTGGCTCTGCCCTATTTTATATGGTAAAAAATAAAGGGCAACAGCAGTCTGAAAAAACAGCCAAAGCCTTAACCTTCCGTATTGGGCTGTCATTAAGCTTATTTATTTTAATTTTTATCGCTTACGCAACAGGGTTTATAAAACCTCAAGGGATCGGCGCAAAGATTCAACAACAACGAAACTTAAAAGCATCGCCCTCATTAGCACCTTAAACTGGATGAAAAGGGTTTAAAAGACCTGCATAAATATCATCCATCCTTAATGTATAATCTATGCAGGAAAACTGGACGCTATCACCTTTCTCATAAAGGGTTAAATGCCATAACCCCTCTTCATTAAGGCGGTAGTATTTTTCTAAATAATCGTTTTCGGTAACAAATGGTCTAATTTGTTTAGCTAACATAATGGAATCCTTAATTTAATGTTTTTTAGAATATTATCGTCCATTTTTAAGTTATTTATCGGTTTTATTTACCCTATCTGGATCTAAAAGACTATTTTTTACAGGTTGCCTATTATCCACTTCAGGATAATCTTGGGTATAATGAAGCCCTCTACTAATAATTCAATCCACCGCGTCATCTATCCAATACGGCTGAAACTCCGCCTTGAGGATAATAGGTACTACCCGCAATGACAGAAAATTTTGAAAGGACAACAACACGGGCTTTATCAGTAAGTTTAAGCGCAAGACTCAATCCTGCCGCCCCACTCCCTATAATCAAAACATCAAAAGAATTTGAATTAAGCATAATTAAAATAACAACATTGAAAGTTACAGTGGCTTAATCACCGTTGTTCGGAGATAATAACGCTTTTTAGCGTAATGGCAATTATTTTCATAAACTTATACGATTTATAGGTGTCCATTTCAACATTAAAGTAGCAGTGTGAATAATCAACCAAATATAAATGAACAACTTGATAAAGATTTGGTCAAAAGAGTCCAACAAGGGGATAAATCTGCGTATGATCTTTTAGTTATTAAATATCAACACCGAATTATTCAATTAGTTAATCGCTATATCAAAGACCCAAGTGAGGCTCAAGATATAGCTCAAGAAGCATTCATTAAAGCCTATCGAGCCTTGCCTAACTTTAGAGGCGATAGTGCTTTTTACACTTGGCTCTATAGAATAGCGATAAATACTGCAAAAAACTATTTATTATCACGTTCGCGGCGTTATTCTGACTATCAAGTTGATATTCAAGATGCCGAACAAATCGAAAACGCACCGCAATTACAAGGTAGGGATACCCCTGAATATCTGTTAATGAATGATGATATTGTTAACACAATTGAAACCGTCATAGATAATCTTCCAGAAGAAATGCGTATTGCTATTATGTTAAGAGAATTTGAAGGAATGAGCTATGACGAAATTGCCCAAACAATGGAGTGTCCCGTTGGAACCATTCGATCACGTATTTTTAGAGCGCGTGAAGCGATTGACAAAAAATTACTTCCATTGCTTGATAAAAGGTAAAATTCTATGGTTGATGATATAAACCAAAAAATATCGTGCTTTATTGATGATGAATTAAAATCTAATGAAACCTTAGATTTATTAAAAGAATGTCAATCAAACCCAACATTACAAAATAAACTTAATCGTTACCAAACAATCTCTTATTGCTTATCGTCTAAAAAGGTTTTACCCATTAGAGAAGACTTCTTAAGCAATATTCAACAAGGAATATCAAAAGACCCTCTCTATTTTTCCACCGTTAATTTACAACCAAAAAAGTCTTATAGAACCTTGATGGCATTAGCTGCTTGTGTTTCATTAATCGCCATCTTAATTTTAAAACCTAGTGAAGAAACACCATTAAAAGTCAATATTGTTTCATCATCAACAATGGCAGCAATAACAACACAACCTGAAATAGATCAACAAAAAACAAAGCAAAAAAATAATCCCAACAATCGTTTTAATGATTATCTTCAAGCACATAACACGAGTCTTTATACTAATACTGCCGTCACTTTTCAGCCCTATACACAAACAGCCAGTTACAAGCAAAATTAAAGTGTTGAATCGTTTTTTACTACTCATAATCTTATCTATTAATAACGTTCTTGCAACAGACACGACGACAAACAGCCTGCATTGGCTCACCCAAATGCAAGCGTCAATAAAAACACTCAATTATCAGGGAACAGTTGTATTTTTAAAAAACAATACCTTAGATAGCATGAAATATTTTCACGCTGCTAACGAAGATGTTGAACAAGAACACTTACTCTCTTTAAATTCACCTGTCCGTGAAATACTTAGAAATGCAGATAAGGTTAGTTGTCTTTTTAAAGACTTAAAAAAGATAGAAATTAATCATCTTCCAACCCATCGTTCTTTTATTATTAATTTACCCAAAGACTTTAATCAACAAACAGCTTATTATGATTTTAAATTAGGCGAGCAGGCTCAAGTTGCCCTACTTCCAACACAAGTCATCCTAATTAAGCCTAAAGATGCGTTTCGATACGCACGAAAAATTTGGATTGATAAACATCATAAACTTCCCTTAAAAACTGAAGTTTATGACCCCACTGGGGCGATAATCGAACAAGTCATGTTTACCGAATTGAAAGTTAAAAAAAGCTTACCCTTTGCAAGCATTAATCTAAATGTGGCACACTTAAAAATTAAGCATATTCATCAGACAGGTCTACAAGCCCTAGAAAAAGCAGTTTTCACTGTCAACAATGTCCCGCAGGGTTTCAAAGAAGTTTTTTTTATACAAATGCAAATGCACGGATCTAAACAATCTGTCAAACATCTATTACTAAGTGATGGTTTTTCCTCGGTTTCTATTTATCAAGAAGCACAAGATGAAACTGTTCCCTTAGAAATTCAATCAGCAGGATCAGTTAATTCCTTAGTTAAAAGAATAGGTAAGCTCCAATTTGTTATCATGGGTGATGTGCCTGTAAAAACAATTCAATTTATTGCTAATGGGATTAGTCTAAAAACACCTTAAAAATTAAGAATATTAGCCCGAAGACATGTTAAAAAATATAGGTTTGATTCCCACTTTAAATACATGAAAATTTCCGCCCCTTGCTTGGCGCTTATTGAAAACAGCAAACAGGTTTATATTGCCTACAGCGGCGGTTTAGATTCACATGTTTTATTACATTTATGCAGCCAGCAACAAACTATAAAAACTAAACTAACCGCTGTTTATGTGCATCATGGTTTACAAGAAGAAGCTGATAGCTGGTCAATTCATTGTCAACAACAAGCAGAACAATTAGGGGCTAATTTCAAATTATTACGTGTTAATGCAAAATCGTCTAATAAACAAAGCCCAGAAGAGGCGGCACGTGATGCACGTTATCAAGCCTTAAAGCAATTACTCAATCCAGCCGATGTTTTATTAGTTGCTCAACATCGTGAGGATCAATTAGAAACGGTTTTATTACAATTATTTCGAGGCGCGGGTGTACAAGGACTTTCAGCCATGGCAGAAATATCAACTTTTGGACAAGGACAATTATTAAGACCTTTATTAGATTGTTCACAACAATCCCTTAGAGATTATGCCCATCAGCAATCCTTAAATTGGGTCGAAGATCCCAGTAATCAATGTAATGACTTTGAACGTAATTTTTTACGAAACGAAATTATCCCACAATTAAAAACCCATTGGCAGGCATTAGATAAAACCGTCGCCAGAACAGCAAAGCATTGTGCTACTACGCAGCAATTATTAACCGAATTAGCAGTTGATTGGTTAGCCAAGTTAATGAATACGGATAATAGTCTATCTATTCACGCTTTATTATTACTTGAAACACATCAACAACCTTTAGTGATTCGTCAATGGTTTGCCCATTTTCATTTAAAAATGCCAAGTGTCAGCTTTATAGATCAACTTTTTAACCAAGTCATTGCCGCTAAAAAAGAGGCTAACCCTATTTTGAAACGCCATGATTGTAGTATTCGGCGTTATCAAGATAAACTCTATTGCTTAATAATGAGTGATGAGCATTTTAAACCCCTTTGTTGGTTAAAGAAGAATGAAAAACTCCCTTTATCTAACGCTACTTATTTACAAACATACGGTACAAATACAGGCATTCCACAACAGCGATGGCAACAATCAACCATTACGATAAAATATAGATCAGGGGGTGAAAAAATAGCACTCCCTAATCGCCAAGGACATCATTCTTTAAAAAAATTATTTCAAGAAGCTAAGATTCCACCTTGGGATCGCGAACAAATTCCCTTAATTTATTTGGATGATAACTTAGTTGCTATTGCTGATTTGTGGATAAGTTCAGCCATTTTAACAACCGTTACTAATAAAACTTGCTATCAATTGAAGTGGTTAAGATAACGCTGAATATTAACATTAGCATCTAAAGGACTATTTTTTGATAGAAATGTTATAAATTGCTGACAATAATACGGTATTTGTAAACTTCCCTTTGCACCAAAACCATTAAAAATAGCCAATTGCGGCAGCTTAGGATGCAGTCCTATAAAAGCGTGTTTATCTAAAGTACAGGGGCGTATATTGGCCTGTTGCTTGATTAATTGAGCCTCGGAGGTTTCAGGTAATACTTGATGTAGATTTTTTAATAAAGTCTCTCGAGCTTGCATCGTATTTTGAGTATTAATATTTTCTCGATCAAAGGTTGCCCCTATACGAAAATTATAGGCATCTAAAGGAATCATCCATTGCCCATAATTAAATAATTTATTGATTAAAGGTTGCTCATTTTTTAGGGTTAACATTTCACCTTTAACTAATTGAAAAGGTAAATAAGAAAACCACGGGTTATTAATTGCTGAATAGCCTTCACAAAATATAATCTTTTTTGCTTTAAAATGCTGATATTTAACTAAAGATGTTAATTTAATATCCGTATAATTTAATAAATTTTGTTGATAGCATTGCTTTTGTATAAAAAATTGTTTTAAGATTTTTAACAAATGATGGGTTAATAAATACCCTGTTTGCTTTTGTACTAATACCGATGAATTAAATTGTTTTGATTCAATAATATTCTCTAAATAAGGCGCGTAATCAGAATTATTTAATCGTTTTTTGGCATTTGTATCGGCCTGTGTCGAATTTAAAATTCGCCACATTGGTTTTTCAATATAAAAGGGTTGTTGAAAAAATAATTCTAATTTTTGATAATATTTCTGCGCGCTGGGTAATAAAAAACCCACCTCATTGGCTTTAACAAACCGCATCCCTGTTACGGGGTTAATTAGCCCTGCGGCAATTTGAGAGGCATTTTCCAGTCCATTATCCATAATAATAACTTTAAAGCCTTGTTGAATTAACTCGAAAGCTAACAAACTGCCTGCTAATCCTTGACCGATAATTAAAAAATCAATGTTCATTATTTATTGAGGGACTGCTATATCAGGTTCAATGCCATAAACCCTCAATGCACCTGCCATTACCTTAGAAAAAACGGGTGCTGCGACCAATCCACCATAATATTTTCCTTTAGGTTCATCAATCATCACCGCAATCACAAAACGGGGATTACTTGCAGGAGCAACGCCTACAAAAACCGCTGAATAATCTTTTTTTGAATAGCCTCCTTTTTCGGCTTTCTTGACTGTTCCTGTTTTCCCTGCGACTCGATAACCTGCCACACTTGCACGCCGAGCTGTCCCACCAGGTTTAACAACATGCTCAAGCATTTCTCGCACCTTTTTAGCCACATCGGCTTTAAAAATACGTTGAGGATTATTATCAACGTCTCTTTTTAGTAAACTAACCGAATGCAAAATCCCATCATCTGCTAATACAGTATAAGCTCTTGCTAATTGCAAAGTTGATGCAGATACCCCGTAGCCGAAAGATAAGGTAGCCTGTGCAAAATCATTCCATTTCATTAAAGGCAGTAATTTACCATGCGCTTCACCTGGAAAACTAATATTTGCAGAATCACCAAAACCCAAGCGTTTATAAACTCGCCATAAATAATCATCAGGCATTAATAAAGCAATTTTACTAGCGGCAACATTACTAGATTTTTTCAATACATTAGTTAAACTTAACACCCCATAATTATGCCCATCTCTAACGCGGTTAATCCCAATTTTATAAGAACCATTCGTACGAACTTTTGAGTCTTCAGAAATATAATTGCCATCTAATGCTGCGGCAATAACAAAGGGTTTCATCGTAGACCCTGGCTCAAAAACATCGGTAATGGCTCTATTTCGGTAAACCCCAGTTTTTAAATTTTTGCGACTATTAGGATTAAAAGCAGGCTGGGTAGCAGCTGCTAAAACATCCCCTGTTTTAGCATCTAACACCACTAATGAAGCCGATTTTGCACGGTGTTTAATAAAGGCATGTTGTAGCTCTCTAAAAGCTAAATACTGTATTCTACGATCAATACTCAAAGTTAAATCTTTACCTGGTATTGATTCTTCAACATTTTCAAAGTCTTCAATAATACGTCGCCGTCCATCCCTAATAATCCATTTTAGACCTGCTTTACCTTTTAAATGCTCCTCGTAGGCTCTTTCTATGCCTTCTTGCCCAATATCATCAACATTAGTAAAACCAATTAAATGGGCGGACATAACCCCTGCGGGATAGAAACGCTTGAACTCACGATCAAAATGAACCCCTTTTATATTAAGTTTCTTTACTTTTGAGGCTAATTCAGGACTAATACGGCGTTTTAAATAAGAAAAATGTAATTTAGGCTGTTTATCGGTCAGTAGTTTAATTTTAGCTTCGGGTAAATCCAGCACGTCTATCATCTGTTCAATTTGTTGAGACTGGTTTCTATCTAATTTCTTTGGATTAACCCAAATTGAAAGCACAGGCGTACTAATGGCCATAATTTCACCATGACGATCAAATATTTTCCCACGATAGCTTGAAACAGGCACTTTACTTAAATAGCGTTTAGCCCCTTGTGCTTGTAAAAATTCTTTATTAACAACTTGTAAATTTATCGCCCGTAATACTAATGATAGCATTCCAAACAAAATGATAATCAACAATAGTCGTCTACGAATAGCAAAAATTCTTGTTTGTTTTGATTGCGGTGTATCGCCTTTAAAAAGATCATACATAAACTACAATTTCTCTTGATTTTTTAAATAAATAACTTTTTTTCGATGCGGAAATATTAACCCTAAATTTTCAATTGCTTCAATTTCCACCCGATTCTCTGAAGTTAAAGTGGTAATTTCCAATTGTAATTGTCCCCATTCAATTTCCTGTTTATCTAAATATTTCTGTTGTTGCTGAATCTCAAAAAACAATAACCGAGTCTGGTATTTGTTATATACCACGCCTAAAGCAGAAGCCATTAATGAGCTTACCAATAAAAACCAAATGAAAAAACGAACAAAATTCACTTTAAACTCGCTCGGCAATCCGCATGACCGCACTACGTGAACGCGGATTTAAAGCAATTTCTTCTTTACTCGCCCGTATCATTTTACCTACTTTTTTTAAGAGTCCCTGTTCTAAATCTACTTCTTTAATAGGTAATTTTAAAGGATTATACTTATACCCTGATTCACTACGAATAAAGCGTTTTACAATTCTATCTTCCAACGAATGAAAAGAAATAACAACCAGCCTCCCCCCAGGTTTTAATGCAGAGGTTGCTTGCTGTAATACCGTTTTCAATTCATCCAGCTCATGATTAACCGCAATACGAATCGCTTGAAAACTTCGGGTTGCAGGATGCTTATACTTGTCTTTCACAGGAATAACTTCAGAAATTAACTTGGCTAATTGTAGGGTTGAAATAAAAGGCGTTTGTTGTCGCTCACTCACAATGGCACTCGCAATTCTACGCGCAAAACGTTCTTCACCATAATCAAATAAAACTTGAACTAATTCCGCCTCATCAACTTGTGCTAACCATTGCTGTGCCGATAATCCTGTTTCCGTATTCATTCGCATATCTAAAGCGCCTTCTCTTAAAAAGCTAAAACCCCGTTCAGCGGTATCAAGTTGCGGCGATGAAACCCCTAAATCTATTAAAATACCATCAACTAAGCCCGTCCAAGCTTTATCTTTTACAATGGATTCTAGCTCTATAAAACTACCATGAGATAAATTAAACCGAGAATCTGCACACATTTTTTGAGCATCAGTTGAATGAATCGCCTCTAAATCTTTATCAAAGGCTAACAATTGACCTTGATGATTTAATTTTTCTAAAATCCCACGACTATGCCCTCCTCGTCCAAAGGTGCAATCTAAATAAATACCATCAGCTTTAATATTTAAACTATGCAGGGACTCTGCATACATAACGGGAAGGTGTTCCATAAAGAACCTAATAGACAAAAAGCCTCACTATAATTTTCAATGCTTTAATAGTCAAGGTAAAATACTAAAACCAAACTAAAGCCCATTACACAATTAAACCTCAGCATAATCTGTTGCAGCACCTAGCCAGCGTTTAATTAAGGGTTCAATAAGTATTGGATAATGCTGTAAAAAATGATAGGCGGTTTGTTGAGCAGGCATCAATAATTCACGATCATTATCAGGATGGGCTATTTTAAATTGCTGTGAGCCTGTTTGTCGTGTCCCTATTAACTCGCCTGCACCTCGCAAACGTAAATCTTCTTCGGCAATTTTGAAACCATCATTTGTTGACCTAATTATCCTTAGCCGTTGTTGCGCTATGGGTTTTAAAGGCGATTGATAAAGTAATAAGCAATAACTGTCTTGAGAACCCCGCCCCACTCGACCGCGTAATTGATGTAATTGTGATAAACCTAAACGTTCAGCGTTTTCAATAATCATTAAACTCGCATTAGCAACATCAACACCGACTTCAATAACCGTTGTTGCCACTAATAAATCTAATTCACGGGCTTTAAAACGCTGCATTAATTTATTTTTTTCACCCGATTTCATCCGCCCATGAATCAGACCAATACGCATTTGCGGTAAACTTAAGCTTAACTGACTGAACGTTTTCTTAGCTGCTTCATAATCTAAATTTTCTGATTCTTCAATTAAAGGACAAACCCAGTAGCCCTGATAACCTTGAGCAATCCGATAACGGATACGTTCAATTATCTCAAGGCGGCGATCAGAAGAGATAACACGGGTAATCACCGCTTTACGACCTTGGGGGAGTTGGTCAATAATAGAAATATCCAAATCAGCATAATGTAACATCGCCAATGTTCGTGGAATCGGCGTTGCCGTCATGACTAATTGATGCGGTCTTTTATCTGCTGACTGCGCTTTAGCACGTAAAGCTAAACGTTGATGAACCCCAAAACGATGCTGTTCATCAATAATAATTAACTCTAGATTGGAAAAGTTAACCGCTTCTTGAAATAAAGCGTGAGTTCCAATAACAATTTTTGCTTTCCCTGAAGCTATCTCTATTAAGGTTTGTTTACGTGTTGCGGTTGTTAATTGCCCTGTTAATAAGGCAACAGGATAAGCAAAGTCTTTAAACCAGTGACTAAAATTACGGTGATGTTGTTCAGCTAATAACTCGGTAGGGGTCATAATTGCAACTTGATAGTGATTAGCAAGTGCTAATAACGCGGTGTAGGCTGCAACCACTGTTTTACCTGAACCCACATCCCCTTGAATTAAACGTAACATAGGTTTAGATTGGCTGCAATCTACTTCAATTTCACCCATTACTCGCTGTTGAGCTGCGGTCAGTTGAAAAGGTAACGCGTTAATAAACTGTTTTTTAAGGTTAATGTTCGTTTTAAATACGCTTGCTTTCCCTTGTTGCTGTTGCGATTTATGTTGCAACATAAATAATGAGCGGGTTAAAAATTCCTCAAAGGCTAATCGTTTAAAAGCAGGACTCGTTTTATTTTCAAGTAAATCATAGCGCATGTTTTTATCAGGATTATGTAAACTTTGCAACGCGTCTAATAATTTTGGATAATGATATTGTTGTAAAATAGTTTCAGGCAAATAATCAATGAGTAATTCAGGCTGTTGTTGGCATAAATTTAACACCTGATTAATTAAATGCCTTAATGTGGATTGTTTAATGCCTTCTGTTAAAGGGTAAACGGGGGTTAAGATCTGTTGTTCAGGCTGTAGATCCATTGCGGTCACAATTTTATACTGAGGATGTACAATTTCTAATCCTGCATAGCCTTGTCGAATAACACCAGAACAACTTAATAAGGTTCCAGGTTTTAGCGCATTAAATTGTTGCGTATTGAAATGAAAAAACCGCAAATCTATAGATCCAGTCTGATTACTGATGCGGCAAATCATACTGCGTTTTTTACGCCTTAAAATATCAACAAACTCAACTTGACCACTGATTAAAACCTGTTGTCCCGGACTTAAAGAGCCAATATTACAGTTTTTTATCTGATTTTCATAACGCAGCGGTAAATGAAATAACAAGTCTTGAATAAGAAAAATACCTAACTTTTCTAAGCGTTGGGCAGTATTAGTGCTAACAGTTATCAGTGAGATAACGGCTTGATTGAGCATCGTAAAAAGAGAAAATAATTGACTATAAAAAAATAAAATCAGCTTCCATGTTACCCATGAAAGCTGAAAATAAGCTTATTTTTTCAAAAAGAAATATAAATATTTACATTTTAAAACCATTTCTTTTTCTTCTTTTGAAATAACACGACAAGTTTCATATTTTTCTCGACCTGGTGTGCTTTGTTTTTTTATTACACCCTCTTCAACTGAATATTTAAGATTAATTGACATCGCACCCGTTCTTGAGCGGGTATCCGTTGCAGCCGTATTTAAAACCCCATTTTTTTTAAAATCCCAAGTAATGTTTACCGCTTTTTTCTCTTTATGTAAAGCAGGGGCTTCTGCATATAAATTCCATTTCCCAAGAATTGAAGAATTATCCTCAAGTTTAACGTCTTCTGCCGCTTGCGCGAAAGATGCACTCATTAACAATGCAAGCAAAGGCAATAATTGACTAGATTTTTTCATAAATTTTAACCCTTAAATTAATTTTTACTATAATGTACAATTTTGATTATAGCAATTAATAAAGATTCATGAACTTAAAAAAACTTTTTAACCTTAAAAAAGTATCATTATCACAGATCTGCAAAAATAAATTTCATTAGACCTAGGTCTTATTTATGAACTAAGGTATAATTCTTAGTTCATTTAAAGGGGGCGACTTGGCTTCGACGCGGGTAGCAAAACCTTGAGTGCATGTCAAGCACAGTACAGCTTGTAAAACCTACTGACATTAAAGTATTCGCAAATGACGAAAACTACTCAATGGCTTTAGCTGCTTAATTGTAGCATCCATTCCTTTGGCCGTATGTGCTTATGCGTACGGAGTTCTTACGAACATCCAGAGGTCATCTACATAAGATCGCGGCAAGGCTTAGTTCGGAGCTGGAAGCGTTAAATCCAATCGAAATCGCTGATTATTTTCTTGGCTCGTCGGGTAACAATCAGTTAAATCAAAGCGCGAGATAAACATGTAGAGCTTATGGCAGAGTGCTTGCGGACGCGGGTTCAATTCCCGCCGCCTCCACCAATTAACTAACTGATTTAAAAGGACTTAATCAGTTTTGGTTTTAAGAACTGATTTACCAGCAATCTTCGATTTATTAAATTGGCTTTTTTATCACTTATAGCGTAAATAAATTACTCACTTTCTCCAATGGGTGCTGCAAATGCGTCATTAATGAGTACATCAACATTACTTCCTGTTAAACTTTTCAAAAAAGCAACTAACGCATTACTTTCTATTTTTGATAAATTGAGTGGTTTAATTAGCGGATCTAAGTTTTCATTAACAATACCTCCTTGATTATAAAATTCAATAACAGCGTCCAAAGTTTGCAATTCACCGTTATGCATATAGGGAGCGGTTAAATTAATATTTCGTAAACTTGGCGTTTTATATTTCCAGCGATCTTTTGGATTTTCAGTTATTTCATACAAACCTAAATCAGCCATTTTAGTTTCTGCAACGCTATCAATTACATTAGTATCAATTTCAATCAATTGATTTGTCGTAATTTGAAGATGCTGCCTTTCTAAAGGCTTATTCATACTTTGTTGATACCCAATACCCGTGTTATGGTGCTGTTGGTCTGTAAACAGCGCATTTTTTTTATTGATTAAATGACACTGATGACAGTCTGCTTTACCTACAAACAAACCATAACCTTGCTCTTCAATGGCTGTTAAAGCGTTGCTTTGTTTACCATAAAACCAGCGATCAAAGACAGAATCAGCAGAATTCAAACTGCGTTGATAACTCGCTAGAGCCATACCCACCGTTTCCATTGTTACACCCTGCTTAAATGCAGTTTCAAATAGACCTGCGTAATCGGCTTGTCGTTTTATTTTATTAATAACATAACCAATAGAGGGATTTGCCATTTCATTATGGGCTAATAAAGGCGACCAAGCTTGTTGTTCCAAAGTATCTTCACGTCCATCATGAAATAACTTTTCCATATAAGCAATGTTATACAAAGTAGGTGCATTACGTCTGACGGTTCGACCTTCAACACCGATAGATGTTGCCATTTCATTACTTCCAAATCCTTGTTCGGGAATATGACACATTGCACAGGAAAAGGTATTATTTATGGATAAACGGCGATCATAGAATAATTTTTTCCCTAAAGCTATTTTTTCAACAGTTTGGGGATTATCTTTAGGGAAAATAATAGCAGGAAGCCCTAGAGGGGGTTCTAAACTATTTTTTAATAAATCAGTGGGTTTTCCTTTACGTGGCTGTAAAATAATATTTTGGCTATCATTTTTATTTTCTTCAAACAAGAGTGTTTTTATGTCATTAATTAAGGTATCTGCATGTAAAAAATCAACACTATAAATATTACGAATCCCTTTCTTTTTATCAACTAAATAAACGCGTAAAATATGAGAAAAAGTCCCTGTGAATTGTCCCTTATTATCATAAACTTTTTGAATATTTTGCTGATAATGTTGCAAAATGGGTTTTAATTCTGTTTCTGATTTCGTGGTTAAAAACTGCCATTCCAAACCTTTATCTTGAAAACTTTGACCATATTCAAGCATTTTTTCAGGCGTATCCAATAACGGATTAAAACTTAAGGTTAATAAGCGGAGTTTTGAGGCAATCTCAGGTTCTTTCAACAGACGTTTTTTTATATGATGAAAAACCATTGTTGCTAAAGGACAGCCATTAACATCACTACAGGTTGCATAAATAAAACTAAGTAAAACGAGCTTATCACCCATAAAATCAAATAATTTCTTAGACTGATTTTCTGTGGTTAAAATAGAACCATTACCCGCTTTTCCTAATGAACTTAACTGGTAACTCCCAGCTTTTGGTGCGTTAAATTCTAAAATACCATAGCCTGGGGCTAATTTGGGTGCGTTTAGGTTAGTCTCTGCTATTGCAACTTTTGCACCTAAAAATATCCAGTTAATCACAATGAATGTTATTAAAATTATTTTTTTCACAGAATACTCTCAGCTAACATCTTTAATTATAGAATGCTAAACTATATCAAGAAAAGGGACTGTTAAGGTGTCTTATTCCCTTTAATAAAAATAAATGTCCCCCACTAAAGAGTTGAACCTATGATGAATAAAACTAAATTTCCCCGTCATCGCGGTATCTATTTATTACCTAATTTATTTACCACAGGTGCGATGTTTTCAGGTTTTTATGCCATTACTTCGGCTATTAATGAACGATTTGAAGTCGCTGCTATTGCTATTTTTGTCGCAATGATTTTAGATGGCTTAGATGGTCGCGTTGCCCGAATGACAAATACACAGAGTGAATTCGGGGTGCAATATGATAGTTTATCCGATATGGTTTCTTTTGGCGTTGCCCCAGGATTAGTGATGTATTTATGGGCATTTTCATCTTTGGGAAAATTAGGCCTTTTTGCCGCTTTTGTTCATACCGCAGGGGGCGCATTAAGATTAGCTCGCTTTAATACGCAAGTTGAAACCGCAGATAAACGTTATTTTCAAGGGCTGCCAAGCCCTGCCGCAGCTGCTATTTTAGCGGGGTTTTTATGGTTTAGTGTTGAGTATAATTATGAAGTAGAATCTTTAAAATTTATTGCCTTGATATTGACCATTAGCACTGGCTTATTGATGGTGAGTAATTTTCGATATTCTAGTTTTAAGGAAATAGATTTTAAGGGTCGTGTTCCTTTTGGAGGGACTATTATCGTCATGCTTAGTCTTGCCTTTATCATGATACAACCGCCCGCGATGTTATTTTTACTTTTTTTAGCTTATGCGATTTCAGGTCCTGTAATAACATTGGTGATGTTGCGTCGTAAACGGCTACAAAAAAAAGCAAAATAACTTGAGAGATAGCACGTAAACAGGTATAGTTTCATCTTATGAAACCTCATATTTCTAACGCACAAATTAATTTTAAAAAACTAGCTTCACTGGTTAATTTTCGTGCGCTTGCCTGCTTTAGCTTAAAGTTACTGCCTTAGGGCATTATTACTTTAAATATTCACAACACACACCCTATCCTTTTTTATTGATTTAATTTTAAGTCAATACCTAATTTCATGAACGGAGACATCATGAAAGATAAATTAATTATATTTGATACCACGTTGCGCGACGGTGAGCAAAGCCCCGGTGCATCTATGACGCGTGATGAAAAAATTCGTATTGCAAAAGCATTAGAACGTTTAAAGGTTGATATTATTGAAGCTGGATTTCCGGCAGCAAGTATCGGTGATTTTGAAGCAGTTCAAGCGGTTGCAAAGGTCATTAAAGAGAGTACCATTTGTGCTTTGGCACGGGCTTTAGATAAAGATATAGACCGTGCGGGGGAGGCGATAAAATTAGCCAATAGTTCACGAATTCATACTTTTATTGCAACCTCTCCGATTCATATGCAATTAAAGTTGCAAATGCAGCCTGAGCAAGTAATTGAACATGCGGTAAGGGCGGTTAAAAGAGCGCGAAACTATACTGATAATGTTGAATTTTCACCCGAAGATGCGGGGCGTTCGGATGAAGATTTTTTATGCCGAATTTTAGAGGCAGTAATTGATGCAGGAGCAACGACATTAAATATTCCTGATACCGTAGGTTATAGTATTCCTCAACAATTTGGCGCAACCATTGCAAATTTAATGCAGCGGATTCCTAATTCGGATAAAGCGATTTTTTCAGTACATTGTCATAATGATTTAGGTTTAGCGGTTGCTAATTCTTTGGCGGCAGTAATGAATGGAGCGCGTCAGGTAGAATGTACAATTAATGGTTTAGGTGAACGAGCGGGCAACGCTTCTTTGGAAGAAGTGGTGATGGCAGTTCGTACACGGCAAGATATATTTGAATGCGATACGAGGTTAGATACGCCAGAAATAGTGACTTGTTCTAAATTAGTCTCATCTATCACAGGGTTTCCAGTACAGCCAAACAAGGCCATTGTGGGGGCAAATGCGTTTGCACATGAAGCGGGGATTCATCAAGATGGGGTATTGAAAAATCCTGAGACTTATGAAATTATGAAAGCTGAAGATGTTGGTTGGGCTACAAATCGTATGGTATTGGGAAAGCACTCAGGACGTAATGCGTTTAAAAGTCGAATGACTACATTAGGCTTTGAATTTCAAAGTGAACAAGAATTAAATGAAACTTTCTTTCGTTTTAAGCAATTAGCTGATAAGAAACATGAAATTTTTGATGAAGATTTACAAACACTAATTTCAGAAGTGAATATTCATCCTGAAACAGAACAAATTGAATTAGTTTCATTGCAAGTTCAATCTGAAACAGGTGAAGTGCCTAAAGCTCATGTCACTTTAAGGATAGAAAATGAAGAAATCTCAGGTAATGCCGAAGGCAGTGGAGTGGTTGATGCGAGCTTGAAAGCAATTGAAAGCATCGTACAAACGAAGGCAACTTTAGAGCTATACTCGGTTAATAATATAACCTGTGGTACTGATGCACAAGGAGAAGTGACAGTGCGTTTAGAAAAAGGAGGACGTATTGTGAATGGCTTAGGCGCCGATACCGATATAGTGATTGCATCGGCAAAAGCTTATATTAATGCGGCTAATCGGTTACAAGTACCTGATAAACGTCGTCATCCTCAAGGGAATGTTTAATTAGTGTGAGAATTAGAGCCATCTAAGAGGGTGGCTCTTTTGTTTGTTATTTATTATCTTAATTTTAAAAAAATATTGTGGCAAAATCATTACAAGAGCAATTATTAGGGGCAGGACTTACTAATAAGGCAAAAGCGAAGACTTCAAAAACCAATAAGCGTAAACAAACGCAAGCGGTGCGTAAAAATAAAATTGTGGTGGTTGATGAAACTGCAGAGGCAATGAAACGCGCTAAACTTAAGCTAATTGAGAAAGATAAGACATTAAATTTGCAAAAAGAACAATTTGCAGAAAAAAAGGCGATTATCGCACAAATTAAACAATTAGTTGATGCTAAAAAAGTACCTCAAGATGCAGAAGGGGAAGCTTATAACTTTAGTGATGGCTCTACGATTAAAAAGATTTATGTTAGCAGTGATGTTCGAGAGCAACTCGTTAATGGGCGATTAGCAATTGTCAAAATAGAAAAACGTTATGAAATAGTTACAGCAGAAGTGGCTGAAAAAATTTTTCAACGGGATAAAAACTGTGTCTTATTATTAAATGAGCGTAAAGATTCTGATTCAATAGAGGAAGATGATGCTTATGCAGCTTATCAAGTGCCTGATGATTTGATGTGGTAGATATGTAATATATTTATGCAATCTTATCTTCCTAGTTCAACCCCTGGTGCTTCTCATCATTATAAAGATTATGGCATAATCTTATTTTCTCTTATTTTTATTACAGTGGTTGTCAATTATGACGGGACTAATGGGATATTAGCTGACCAAAAAATATTAGCCTTAATGACATGGGCTGCATTGATTTTAATGCTGTGGGGAGAAAGTAAAGCCGTCAGAATGCAAGTAATATTAACGCTTGTTTTTGCCACTATGGCAGAGCTTTTTGCTTCCAGCTACATGGAATGTTACCTTTATCGTTTTAATAATTTACCCGCTTATGTTCCTCCAGGTCATGGGGTGGTGTATTTAGCCATCGTTGCATTAGCACGTTCTGGTTTTTTTCAACATTACGCACGAAAAATAGCAAACTTTGCGGTAATCACAGGCGGGACATGGGCTTTATGGGGGGCTGTTTTTGCTTCACGTGAAGATGTAACGGGCGCGATATTATTTTGTATCTTCTTAATTTATCTGATTAAAGGTCGTGCGCCAATGATTTATTTAGGTGCATTTTTTATTAGTACGTGGCTTGAAATCGTTGGAACTTTTTCAGGCACATGGGCTTGGGCTGAAATTGACCCTATCTTCGGTTTTACACAGGCTAACCCGCCCAGTGGTGTTGCCGCTTGTTATTGTTTTGTCGATTATTTGTCCATTATAACCACTCAATTTGCCTTAAAAAGTGGGTCTTCTTTAGTCAAAAGTTTTTCATTTAAACGAGGTTCATCATGAGTTACTGTGATTTTACACTTAATGAATTAAAAACAAAGTTTTCGCTTAATTTTATTGAGGAGGTTAATTTATTTCCTCAAGTTATTGATTATGAAGTGCCTAAAGCGTTATTAGCTTTATTACCTCGATTCATTCCTTTGGCATTAGCCATTGATACTGAAAAAGCACGTTCAGAATTTATTGTTGCGCCTTTATTAGCCGAATTGAAAATAGCACTTAAAAATATCAGTTTATTTTCAGGAACGGAATTTAATGTTAATAAATCCTTAGGTCTTTCAGGACGTTGTGATTTTATTATTTCAGCAACAAAGGAGCAATATAGCCTTAATGCGCCGATTATTATGTTGGTCGAAGCTAAGAATGATAATATTAAAAGCGGTATTGCTCAATGTGGTGCCGAAATGGTCGCCGCTCAACAGTTTAATTTAGAAAAGAAAAATAGGATTAAAACAATTTATGGTTGTGTGACCACCGGGAGTAATTGGAAATTTTTTAAATTGGTTGGCAGTAATTTTTATATTGATATGTTTGAATATTATATTGAAAACCCCGCTAAAATTATGAGTATTTTAAATCAAGCTTGTCTTTCCAATTAATTAAAGAGTGAGTCTATTGTGTTAATAAAAGTCTCTAATCTCATCTTTGAATACACAAATTTTCGTGCTTTAAATGAACTTTCTTTTTCAATTCCTTCAGGCAGTATTACCGCTTTAGTAGGACCTAATGGTGCAGGGAAAACAACTTTATTACGTTGCTTATCAGCTTTAGAACAACCTTTAACCGGCTCAATTAATATTGATGGGATTGATGTTTTAGAACATCCCCGTCTTTGTCATCGTAAAATAGGCTATTTATCTGATTTTTTCGGGTTATATGATCGTTTGACTATTCGTCAATGTCTACATTTTGTGGCGAGAGCGCAGGGTATTAAGACAGAAGATTGTAAGTCAGCCATTCTTCGCGTAAGTCAGCAATTAAATATTAGTGATCGTTTAGATAAAACGCCTGCTGAATTATCACGGGGTTTGCGTCAACGTGTTGCGATTGCCCAAGCCATTATTCATCAGCCTAAAGTCGTATTATTAGACGAACCCGCCTCAGGTTTAGACCCAGAAGCGCGTCATTTATTGGCTGATTTATTTTTAGAATTGCAACAACAGGGGATGACATTAATTGTTTCTTCCCATATTTTGTCAGAGTTAGAAGCTTATTCTACGGATATGTTGGTATTACGAGAAGGGCGTATTATTGAGCAAGTTTCTATTAAAGAAAAATCTCAACAACTAAAAGCCTTTAAATTAGTTTTAACTCATCCTGTATCTGAACTTGCAGCCGTTTTATCAACTATAGATGAACTTTCACAACTAGAAATTAATGCAGAACAAGCAGTTTTCAAATTAAATGGTAATAAAGACACTCAAAATGAAGTCTTAAAAATACTGCTAGCGCATCAATTACCTGTGTGTGAATTTAGCCCGATAATAACTAACTTACAAGATGCTTATTTATCAACGGTGAAACAATGAATCCTGAATTTCAACGTCATCTTTATTTAGAATTTTCCATTTCTCGTTTAATTGGAATGCCTGTTTTTTTATTAGTTATTTTATCATCATCTTATCTTTTAGATGACTTACGTTTTGAAAAAGGCGTTAGTTATAGTGCGTTAGGTTTATATACTTTGATCGTTTTATTTTGGGGTGCAAAACAAGCGGCAAATAGTATTTTTGATGAATTGCAAAATAATACTTGGGATATACAAAAAACTTCGGCAATTTCCGCTTGGTCATTAGCTTGGGGGAAACTATTAGGGAGTACGCTTTACAATTGGTATGGTGGTTTTTTCTGCCTATTGGTTTACACGCTAGCAACCCCTGAGCCTGAATATATTGCGCTAAATTGGGTTTATTTTTTAGGGGGAGGCTTACTTGCTCAAGGCTTTAGTTTATTAGTTAGTTTATTTTCACTACGGCGCAGACAAAGTTTTAATACAGGGTTTAGTTATTTATTAGTGCTAGTCGCACTGATGTTTATTGTTCCTGTGATGCTTAACAGTCATGATATTTATCAAAAAACATTGGTCTGGTATGGCGAATCCTATAATCTCGCCCATTTTATTGGGTTTAGCTTAATCATCGCTTGCATTTGGACGATTACGGGTATTTACCGCTTATTATCAGAAGAACTAAGCGTTCGTACCCTGCCTTGGGTTTGGTTATCATTTATTGGCTTTTTAATTTTTTATTTAACAGGCTTTTTTATTGGGGATGTAGAAGAACCTGAGTTTACATTATTTATGACCTCGATTATGGTTTGCTTTGGTGTCTGTATTATTGCGAGTTATTTATTATTGTTTATTGATGAAAATAATCCTATGTTGCCACGTAAATTATGGATTTATAGCCAACAAGCACAGTGGATAAGAATGTTTCAAGAAATGCCTTGTTGGATGGTAACTGTTATTTTGGTATTACCTAGCACCTTATTTTTAACTTTAACTTACCCTGTAGAAGCCATTGAAGAAATATATCCTTATCCTTTAGTCATTTATTTATTGATGCTGCGTGATATAGGGGTTTTACTTTTTTTTAGTTATGCCGTTAATCCTAAACGGGCAATGGGGCTTACTTTGTTGTATATGATTTGTTTATATGGCTTACTCCCAGCCATCTTTTTAAGTACAAATGCTGAAATAATAGCGGGGTTTATTTTACCTGTATTTAATGAAAATTTATTATTAGCGATTAGTATTTCTATGCTACAAACAGGTGTTATTGGATTTCTTTTATTTCAACGTTGGCAAAAGCGCGTAATGGCAATAAGTTATAATTAAAGGCTTTTATTTTTATAAGAGGTTATAAATGGCATGGTTTATTTTGTTTTCAGCAGGATTAGCTGAAATTATTTTTGCATTAAGTCTTAAATATAACGAAGGCTTTACTAAATTAGTCCCCAGTATTATTACCTGTGTTTCAGCTTGTTTGAGTTTTTATTTACTAATGGAGTCAATAAAATCATTACCCTTAGGGACAGCTTATGCAGTATGGACAGGTATGGGAGCCGTAGGTGTAGCTATTTTGGGTATTTTCCTTTTTAAAGAGTCCATTGATTGGGTGAGATTGGTTTCAATTGGCTTTATTATTTTGGGAATTATCGGGCTTAAATTAACTTATATAGAATAATGCTTCATATAATTTATCAATCGCCTTTGGAATTGGCAACGTTACAGCGTATAGCAATTAATGATAGCGTTTTATTTATGGAAAATTCACTATTTAGACTATTGAAATCTAGTCGTAATACAAGTGAATTAGAAACAATGTCTACATTACATTCATTATTTGTTTTAGATGAGGAAATAGAAATACGTGGAATTGATCCTAGTGAACTAGTGACAGGGATAAAAGTTATTAATTATCAAGAATTTGTCACTTTAACTCTTAATCATTCATTAATACTAACATGGAATTAGTATTAAATGGTGAGGGTTTTTTATGTAAATCAACAGACTGGAATGAGGATGTTGCAGTGACATTAGCAAGTTATAATGAAATAAAATTGACAGAAGCGCATTGGGAAATAATTTTTTTTATTCGGGGCTATTACCAAAATTTTAAACATTTACCTAATGCGCGAGTTTTTACTAAGGCGATTGCTAAAAATCTAGGCGTAGAGAAAGGTAATAGTCGCTATTTGCACAAATTATTTCCTCAAGGACCTTTAAAATATGCCTGTAAAATAGCGGGTTTACCGAAACCACCAACCTGTTTATAGTGGATTAACTCTGCTTAAAATGATGAATTTGCCGACGTTGTTTTTTATTAGGTCGGCGTTCAGTTTCTGAATGGGGTAAAAATTGTCGTTGTTCCTTGTTTTGGATAATCTGTTGTTGACGTTTATCATGACTTTCAGTGGTTTCTTCATATAATAATACCGCTTCAGATGCTGGGCGACGTTGATGATTAAGCCCCAAAATATAAAGATCCCAACTATATTGATCCTTATGAATTAATAATTGTGAGCCTATTTTTACCTCTTTACTAGGCTTACAACGCCTGCCATTGAGATGAACTTTTCCGCCTGATACGGCCTCTGATGCAAGTTTTCGTGTTTTGAAAAAACGCGCTGCCCATAGCCATTTATCAATTCTTAATGTTTCTAATTTTGTCATCAATTTTTAAAAATTCATTAAAGAGTGTTTAATTTTACCTTGTTTACATTTTAATTAAAATCGTTAGCTTAAAATGTGTCTCTTAAAACATACTGCTTGCCATTGGTGGCGGAGAAAAATATGAATCTTGAAAAAGTTATTTTTGGTTTTTTTATTGTGTTTGCACTTACCCTCAATTTTGGTTTTTTTTTAGGGGAAATGGAGAATACTAAACATCACAATGTCATGGAATTATTTGCGGTTATTGTCGTTAATTTAATTGCAACCATTTTAAAATTAGGTGATCGCTCTCAAATTGGAGCTTTATTATTAGCAACAAGTTTGGTTGCAGACTTGCAGTTAATTATGGCTGCAATGTATTGGGTTTATGCGACTCATATTCTTGGGACAGGCGTTCTTTCTGACGATATGATAAGTATTGTTTCACTGGCAGGAGGTGCATTACTAGCTAATATTATTTCTACTGTTATTTTGGTAAGTGAAACATTAATGTCACGATTATAAATTTAAGTTATTTTAGGAATTATAAAATGGCAACACCCGTTGATTTAAGTCGAGTTTCTTTTATTGTTATGCGTGATATGCGTCGTCCTATCATGGCATTACTATTAGTTTATTCGATTGCTATTTTGGGAATGACATTGATACCAGGAATAGAAAAAAATGGTAAAACCGAAACCATGAGTATTTTTCATGCATTCTATTTTATAACTTATACTGCAACTACAACAGGCTTTGGTGAAATTCCAGACCCTTTTAGTAATGCCCAGCGTTTGTGGGCAATTATTTGTCTTTATACCAGTGTTATTACTTGGATTTATGCGATTGGTGCTATTGTGCATTTATTACAAAATCCTTTTTTCATTCACGCACTTTCTGAATGGCAGTTTTCACGTAATGTACGACGTATTCAAACCCCTTATTTTATTCTTTGTGGTTTTGGCGATACAGGTAGTGTGTTAGCTAGAGGCTTAAGCGATTATGGCTGGGCATGTGTGATTATTGATGAAAATGCAGAACGCATTAAAGCCTTACAATTGCGTAACTATAAAGTACCAATGCTTGGGCTTTATGCAGATGCAAGTGTTCCTAAACATTTATTGGAAGCAGGGCTTACACGAAAAAACTGTAAAGCCATTGTTGCGATTACTAATGATGAAGAAGTTAATTTAAAAATATCAACAACGGCTAGAGTATTAAATCCTAATATTGGTATTATTACTATGTCTAAAGTTGAAGTAGTTGAAGATACATTAGCTAATTTAGGCGGAGAAGTTCATATTGTTGACCCTTTTAAAACTTTTGCCAAAGTATTAGCAGCAGCAATACACAATCCTGGTTTTTTTGCTTTAAACCGCTGGCTAGTTCGGGAAAAGAAAGAGCGTATTAATTATCATATTAATCCCCCTTTAGGAAAATGGGTGATTTGTGGTTATGGACGTATGGGGTATGAGGTCAATAGAGTGTTATCTAAATATGGGGTGACTACGACCATTATTGACCCAAATGCCTGTAAAAGTAAGCAATCTAGTCATTATATTGTCGGGCGTACGACTTCAAAAACATTAGCCGAGGCAAAAATTGAGGAAGCTGTCGGTATATTAGCAGGTACAAATGATGATGGACATAATTTAGGTATCTTATTAAACGCACGTTATTTTAACCCCAATTTATTTACGATTGTCAGGCAAAACCGTCATCAAAATGAAGTTGCATTTGAGGCAGGCAATACTAATATAATCATGCAGCCAACTTTAGTGACGGCCCGGAAAATATTATTTTTATTAATCGCGCCTTTATTAAAGCCTTTTTTCTTTTATTTGTTAGAAAATAAAGAAGGTCGAGCCGATGAAATGCAATGGGTTATTGAACGTTTAAAAACCACTATTGGTGATAAAACTCCGTATTTGACAACGATTAATTTTACCCGTGAAAATAGTAAAGCTATTATTCAATGGCTTGATAAGGGTCAAGATGTATTTTTAGGGGGGTTATTGAAGCATCCTGATAATAAAAATAATTTATTAGAGTTGGTTGTTTTTGTTATTAAATCAAAAGATAAAATTGTGGTATTACCTAAAGATGATTACAAAATCAAAGAAGGCGATCAAATACTTTTTTGTGGAACAAAGCGAGCGCAATGTTTATTTAATGCAACGATTAATAATGAATATAAATTATTTTATACCCAAAAAGGGACTTTTATGCCGAGAAGTTGGGTTGCACAGAAACTTTATAAATGGCGATCAAGAAAGGGATAATGCGCGGGTAATATTTTGCAATGCAGGGGGAAAAAAGAGTCAGTCTATAAGCCGGGTTTTGTTAAAACAGCCATTCATCTAGGCGACAAGTCACCTTGTCGCTCAAGCAATCTACCCAGAAACGGTGCGGGTCACACCCATGTTTCTCTATTTGATCTTGCTTCGAGTGGGGTTTACCTTGCCACGCCTGTTACCATTTGTGCGGTGCGCTCTTACCGCACCTTCTCACCCTTACCTCTCACCTAGAATCAAAGATTGTAGGTGAGGGGCGGTTTAATTTCTTCAGCACTTTCCGTAAGCTCACACTTCCCAGTCGTTATCTGGCACTCTACCCTATGAAGCCCGGACTTTCCTCTCTTCTATCATTACAATAAAACAGCGACTGTTCGACCGACTCTTGTAACAATTATACCATTTTCTTATAGAGCGGTAAAAAATATTTTACATAAGTAGAGCTATTCAGAGCATATCATAAAAAAGTAATCATTAGTTCAGGACACTTTCTTTAAGGTATAGTATAGGCTCCTCCATCAGCAATAAAGGTTTTTGCTCACTCTGAAGTGCGATTTTTATTTACTGCACCTCAAGTCCTAAAGAGCCTAAAAAACTGAAATGTCAATGCTTTAAAGAATATAAGACAAAAAGGGGACACTATCCTTTTATTTAAGTCTACAATGTCCCCAGTAGTTTAGTTATTTCTCATTTTCAAAATACGAACTTGCCAAAAAATATCAGAAGCCATTATTCAGGAAATAATAGAAGTAAACTTTATTTCATCAATGATTTGGTAAAATTTAACAGTCTGGTCAAACGATTAAACATACATTTGACAACTTTACCATCGTTGTGTTTATAGCTTTTTTTAAGTGCTTTTTTCACTTCCCAAGTACCTTTGTAGCCTAATGGAAATACCACTAAATCACCCGCTTTGAAAGTAGTTGACGGACCGCCATTTTTAGGTATCATTTTACATTCACCTTCTAAAATAAGTGCTGTTTCTGTCGTAACAAATTCCCATGGGAATACAGAGACTTCTTTTTCCCATGTTGGCCAGTAAGCAACACCTATTTTTTTTAAAAGTGCTTCGCTTGGGTTGCTATCAACTGTAATTTCTTTCATGTTATTCCTGAAATTTAGATTTATGCCCAAAATCAAAATGATTTGGGATGCCTCATCATAGTATGTTGTTTCCCTTGTTTTACCAAGAAGAATCTATTCACTTATGATAAAGATGGGATCATTTGTACTCTCAATGTTTTTATAGATTCCTTAAGAATAGTGATACTAGGGTCAATGCGAGTAAACTTAAATAGCTTTTTTATACAAATGAACTCAACATGATTCTCAGCTTGATAGTCTAGTAAAAAATTTATCAGCACTGATAATTTCAATTTTAAAAGAAACATTTTCAATAAAACTTGAAAACTCCTTATCAATAATACCTAGTTTTATTAGTTGTGCAATATTAGTATCAGATACATTTGTCGCTTTAATAAGACTTAATTGATTTGCTTGCAATTGCATTGCAAGCCATGCAGCTAAACTATCGGAGGTAACATCCCAACTTGCTTGGATGCCTGCTTTATTTAACTCACTAATTTTAGGTGACCAAATAATTTTAGCACTTTTTTTTATTTGTGACTGGATGTCTTTAATTGTGTTTAAACATTGAAAATTAGGCTGTAAACTATGGAATAACAATGCCATTTGTTGCATTGCAAGAATTGCCATTTCATGAGCAATAACATCATTAAACTGCCATTGCTGTTGTGATTTTCGTACATGATCTGCAAATAAGCCACCCCCTGGTACGATAATAATATTATCTTTAACATTATTAGCAATATAGTTTAGACAATCTATTAATTGCCTAGATTGTTCTAGGCTACCTCCTAGCTTTATAACTTTCGTTTCTTTATGAATTGGCATACTAATGACAGCTACTGCATAAGATGGGCTAAACCCATTCTACGCAGTAGCAGCAGTATATTTTTTAAAACTAATCGTGTTGACAACGACTATTATGAATATGTCCATTCTTCAATTCATCCGCTGTCGCTTCACGAATATCAACAATATTAACATCAAAAGTTAAGGTTTCACCTGCTAAGGGATGATTTCCATCTATTGTAATTTGATCGCCTTCAATTTTAGTAATCGTGACAACGCCCGTCCCATGGCTTACATCGGCATTAAACATCATACCTACTTCTAGGTTTTCCACGCCTTCAAACATTGATTTATCAGTTACTTGCTTCATATCTTCATGATAAAGACCATAAGCTTTTTCAGGTTCAATAGTGACATTAAATGAATCGCCGACAGATTTACCTGTTAACGCCTCTTCCAAACCTTGCACTATATTATTAGCACCCTGTATATAAGCTAAAGGTTCTTGACCTTTAGAGCTATCCAATTCCTCGTTATCATCATTTATTAATGTGTAATCAATAGAAATGACTAAATTATCTGCAACTTGCATTTAGAAACCCTTAAAATTATTAAAAGTTATACATAATATAGATTTTTTTATCATTTGTCTTTATTCCTGATAATCGTCTTCTAATAATTTTGCATACGCTGTAGAAAGCATTCGTTATGTACTTTAAATGCGTAATAATAACGAAACGTGCGAATGCTATGAATACTATTATGGTTTTTTTATGTAAAACTAGTACCGTTTTCTTAAAACTATTTATAATATTATTGAAAATTCATGCTAAAAAATGGAATACAAAACATGTTTTGTAATCCCACACTTCTTATAAATTACTTAAGAACTGTGATCTTAGCTAAAATATATTAACTTAAATGCTACCCTGCTTTAACAAACATCTTAGATGTACAGCCACACTTTTACCTAAAGCCTCTAGATTATAACCCCCTTCTAAAATAGAAATAAGTCGTCCTTGGCAATAAGTTTCAGCAATCGTTAATAAATTTTCCGTTAGCCACTGATAATCATATTCATCTAACATAATTGAAGCTAAGGGGTCATCTTTATGTGCATCAAACCCCGCCGAAATTAATAGTAATTCAGGTTGAAAATTCTTTAAAGCAGGTAAAATAATAGAACGGTATTTTTTACGGATACTATCGCCCGTTTCTCCTGAATGTAAAGGAATATTAACAATATTACCAATCCCTATATCCTGTGGATGACCTGTACCAGGAAAACCTGGTATTTCATGACTAGAAGCATAAAACACTTCTGAGTTATTATTAAAAGCAGCCTGTGTACCATTACCATGATGAACATCAAAATCAATAATGGCGACTTTTTTGATTTGATAATGTTTACGTGCGTATTCAGTAGCAATAGCAATATTATTAAAAAGACAAAAACCCATTGCTTGAGAAGGGGTTGCATGATGTCCTGGTGGACGAGTCGCACAAAAAGCATTATCAGCTTGTTTTGTTAAAACCTGATCAACTGCATCACAAACACAATCCACCGCTCTAAAGGCAGCTTCTATAGAATAGGGAGATAAAATAGTATCACCACCACCTAACGCTGTATAATCTTGTTGTGGAACGCTAATCAAAAGATTATCTATTAATTGTTGGCTATGAATTAGGCGAATATTTTCTTGTGTATCATTGCGTAGTGGCGCTTTTAAACGTTGCAGGGGGGTAAATTCTTCTAAGGCTAATGCTTTATCTATTGCTATTAACCGAGCAGCAGTTTCAGGATGACCAAGACCTGTATCATGTTTTAAAAATATAGTATCACTGTAATAAAGTGTTGTCATTTAAAATTATGTAAGTAATAAATACAATTTTTTTAACATGTCTAAATTCTTTCTCTGTACATGACAAAAAAGCCCGATAGTAACAAGTTCACTATCGAGCTTCAAAATAATTAAGCACTAAAAATAATTATTTTCCAAGTTTTCTTAATCTATCCAGAGATTTTAATTGTTCCATTGCTTCAGCTAATTGAGCAGAGGCGGTTGAATAACTAATTGTTCCTGTTTGGTCTGCTAAAGCCTCTTTAGCTTTTTTTTTGGCATCTAAAGCGGCTGCTTCATCAATATCTTTCGCTCTAATAGCATCATCTGCTAAAATAGTCACTACATGAGGTTGGACTTCTAGCATTCCTCCAGAAACATAAAAAGGTTGCGTATCTTTATCATTAATTTTAACCCGAACTTCTCCAGGTTTTAACTTCGTAATTAAAGGTGCGTGACGCGGCGCAATCCCTAATTCACCTAATTCAGCAGGCACAAAAACCATTTCAGCAAGACCTGAAAACACTTCTTGTCCTACACTTACAATATCAACATGGATGGTCATTGTCATCATATCTACCTATAGGTTAAATTACATGTTTTTGGCTTTTTCAATGGCTTCATCAATCGAACCGACCATATAAAATGCTTGCTCTGGAAGGCTATCATATTCACCTGCAATAATGCCTTGAAACCCTGCAATAGTGTCTGATAAAGACACATATTTACCCGATGCACCCGTAAAAACTTCAGCAACAAAAAAAGGTTGTGATAAGAAACGTTGAATTTTACGCGCTCTAGTAACGGTTTGTTTATCTTCTTCTGATAATTCATCCATCCCTAAAATGGCGATAATATCTCTTAGCTCTTTATAACGTTGTAAAATTCCCTGAACTGCACGAGCAACATCATAATGCGCTTGACCAATCACCAAAGGATCTAACTGCCGACTCGTTGAATCTAAGGGATCAATCGCAGGATAAATTCCAAGTTCTGCAATTTGCCGAGATAATACCACTGTTGCATCTAAATGGGCGAACGTTGTTGCAGGTGATGGATCGGTTAAATCATCCGCAGGGACATAAACCGCTTGAATAGAGGTAATTGAACCTGTTTTAGTCGAAGTAATCCGTTCTTGTAAAACCCCCATTTCTTCTGCAAGTGTTGGCTGATAACCTACTGCTGATGGCATACGTCCTAATAAGGCAGAGACTTCTGTTCCCGCTAAAGTATAACGATAAATGTTATCAACGAAAAATAAAACATCACGACCTTCATCACGGAAATATTCCGCCATCGTTAAACCTGTCAACGCCACTCGTAAACGGTTACCAGGAGGTTCATTCATTTGTCCGTAAACCATCGCAACTTTTGAGTCATTTAGGTTTTCAGCATTAATAACGCCTGCTTCTTGCATTTCGTGATAGAAATCATTTCCTTCACGTGTCCGTTCGCCAACCCCTGCAAAAACAGATAAACCTGAATGTTCTCTAGCGATGTTGTTGATTAATTCCATCATGTTGACGGTTTTACCCACACCCGCACCCCCAAATAAACCAACTTTACCCCCTTTTGCGAAAGGACAGATTAAGTCGATTACTTTGATGCCTGTTTCTAATAAATCATTAGATGCTGATTGTTCATCATAGCTAGGCGCTTTACGGTGAATACCCCATCTTTCTTTTTCGCCAATCTCACCTTGTTCGTCAATAGGCTCGCCTAAGACGTTCATAATCCGTCCTAAAGTTTCTTTACCCACAGGAACAGAAATTGGTGATCCTGTATTAGTGACGCTTAAACCACGACTTAAACCGTCAGATGTTCCCATCGCAATCGAACGAACTACACCGTCACCTAATTGCTGTTGAACTTCTAAAACAATATTTTTATCTTCTACTTTTAATGCGTCATAGACTTTTGGTAAAGCTTCACGTGGAAATTCTACATCCACGACCGCGCCAATAATCTGAACGATTTTACCCGAACTCATTGTGTGTCCTCTTTAAATTCTTCATAAGTGATTCGCGTTTAAACGGCTGCGGCTCCTGCAACAATTTCCGAAATTTCTTGCGTAATCGCGGCTTGTCGTGCTTTGTTATAAACCAGTTGTAACTCATCAATGAGTTTGCCTGCATTATCAGAAGCACTTTTCATGGCAACCATTCTTGCAGCTTGCTCACAAGCATTATTTTCAACTAGCCCTTGGTAAACAACCGATTCAATATAGCGTGACAATAAGCTATCTAGCACTTCTTTAGCATCAGGTTCATAAATATAGTCCCAATGTCCTTTTAATTCTTCATCAATGTCACTGGCGACGATCGGAAGAACTTTTTCAACCACTGGGTTTTGAGTCATCGTATTAACAAACACATTACTAACGACATAAAGCTCATCAATCGTTTTGGAATCATAATTATCCAGCATGATTCTAATTACCCCAATAATATCTTTCAAATTGGGGTTATCGCCTAATTTAGCAGCTTGTCCCAATAACTGACAATCTTCTAATCGCCCTACAAAAGCTGCGCCTTTAGTTCCAATAGTGCAGACATCAATTTCAATATCTGTCTCGTCCCATTGTTTAAATTGCTTAATAACTTTTCTAAATAAATTAGAGTTTAAGCCACCACATAACCCTCTATCAGAACTAATAACAATCACGCCAATTCGTTTAGTTTCACGTTCAACTAAATAAGAATGCTTGTATTCTGGATTCGCATGAGCCAGATGTTTAATAATCTGGCTAATTTTTTTTGCATACGGACGAGTTGCACGCATCTTAGTTTGCGTTTTACGCATTTTACTCGCAGCAACCATTTCCATTGCACGGGTAATTTTTTGCGTATTTTTAATACTGCTAATCTTAGTGCGTATTTCTCTACCAACAGCCATTTGACAACCCTTTACCAGCTATGTGTTTTAGTGAAATTCTCAATCGCAGAACGTAAGCCTTGTTTGATGTCATCATTAAAATCACCTGTACTATTGATACTATTCATCAATTCAGCTTGATCGCTACTCATGTAATTTTGTAACGCTGCTTCAAAATCACGGACTTTATTTACATCAAGTTCATCTAAAAAGCCTTCATTTGCAGCAAATAATGAAACTGCCATTTGAGCAACCGACATCGGTGAATATTGATTTTGTTTCATCAATTCCGTCACACGTTGACCACGTTCAATTTGCTTACGTGTGCTTTCATCTAAATCTGATGCAAACTGTGCAAATGCCGCAAGTTCTCGATATTGGGCTAAATCCAGTCGAATTCCGCCCCCTAATTTCTTAATAATCTTAGTTTGTGCAGCTCCGCCTACTCGTGACACAGACAAACCCGCATTTACCGCAGGACGAATACCTGAGTTAAATAAATCCGTTTCTAAAAAAATTTGCCCATCCGTAATTGAAATTACGTTGGTTGGAACGAAAGCTGATACATCACCCGCTTGGGTTTCAATAATAGGTAAAGCGGTTAATGAACCTGTTTTACCTTTTACTTTTCCGTTGGTTAATTTTTCAACTTCTTTGGCATTAATACGCGCAGAACGTTCTAATAAACGTGAATGTAAATAGAACACATCACCAGGATAAGCTTCACGACCTGGTGGGCGGCGAAGTAATAGGGACATTTGACGATAAGCCCAAGCTTGTTTGGTTAAATCATCATAAATAATCAGCGCGTCCTCGCCTTTATCTCTAAAATATTCTCCCATAGAACAACCCGTATAAGGCGCAACAAATTGTAACGCGGCAGATTCAGAGGCAGAGGCAGCGACAATGATCGTATGACCCATTGCATCATGTTCTTCTAACTTGCGAACCACGTTGGCAATAGACGAGCGTTTTTGACCAATCGCGACATAAATACATTTTATGCCTGTGCCTTTTTGATTAATAATCGCATCAACGGCAATTGCTGTTTTGCCTGTTTGCCTGTCACCAATAATGAGCTCACGTTGTCCACGTCCAACAGGAATCATAGAATCAATCGACTTTAAACCAATTTGTACGGGTTCGTCGACTGATTGACGAGCAATAACGCCTGGGGCAATTTTTTCAACAGGAGAAGTTTCAGTCGTTTTAACTGCCCCTTTACCGTCAATAGGTTGGCCTAAAGCATCAACAACACGTCCTAATAAGGCTTCACCAACGGGAACTTCTAGGATATTACCCGTACATTTAACGGTATCACCTTCAGAAATGTGTTCGTAAGCCCCTAAAATTACAGCGCCCACTGAGTCACGCTCAAGGTTTAATGCCATACCGTAGGTATTGCCAGGAAATTCCAGCATTTCGCCCTGCATTGCTTTCGATAGCCCATGGATTCTAACGATACCGTCTGTCACACTGACAACCGTACCTTCCGTATGCGCTTCTACACTCAGGTCGAAATTTTCGATCTTTTCTTTTATCAGATCACTTATTTCAGATGGGTTTAATTGCATTTTGTTTTTCTCACTACTTTATTGTAGAGTTTTTTGCATGATTTGAAGTTGACCTTTGACAGAACCGTCAATCACTAAGTCACCTGCTTTGGCTATAAAACCACCGATTAAAGATTTATCAACTTGAATTGTCAAGCGAACCACTTTATTAAGTTCTTTTCCCAAGGTTGCTGAAAATTTTTTTTCATCTTCTTTGGTGAAAGCATAAGCCGTGCTGACATCAACATCTATATAACCTTCTTTTTCAGCCTTTTGAGCCTCATAGAGTTTATAAATGGAATCTGCAAGTATTAAGCGATTATTTTGAACTAGTAGTTTTAAAAAGCTTTCACTTTCTGTTGTCGTTTGCTGCCCACAAATATCCAATAATAAGCTAATTAATTTCTCATCACTTACTTTAGGATTATCTATAATGGCTGCAAATTTAATATCATTAACAACAGCGGCGACAAAGCCTAAGGTTGTTGACCATTGCGCTGTAGTTTCTGTCTCCAAAGCACGTTTAAAAACGGCTTCGGCATAAGGTCTTGCTAAAGTTGATAACTCACTCATAAGTGTCTCTACCCTAATTGACTCGCTACTTTAGCGATTAAGGTTTTATGTTCTGCTTTATTGATTTCTTTTTTCAAAATCTGTTCAGCAGCACTCAGAGCTAAGGTAGCAACTTCCTGGCGCAAACCTTCTTTGGCTTGCTGTAAATCTTGCTCAATTTGGGCTTTTGCCGCTTCAATCATTCGATCACCTTCTTTTTTGGCATTTTCTTTTGATTGTTCAACCACGTTATTAGCACGTTTTTGGGCAAGACTGACAATGTCAGATGATTGTTCTTTAGCTTGTTTCAGAACGACTAAGGCACGTTTTTCCGCCAAATCCATTTCTTCTTGACCTTTTTCGGCTGCAGCTAATCCCTCAGCAATTTTCTTTCTACGTTCTTCTAAAGCCTCTATTAATGGCGGCCAGATATACTTCATGGTAAACCATACCAGAAGTGTAAACGTAATCATCTGACCGATCAGAGTAGCATTGATACTCACGATGCATTCCTCAATTAATTATAAAGTATGGATGATACAATACTAACCTGCAGCAGCTTCTACAGCTGAAAGGAACGGATTTGCAAAGGTAAAAAATAACGCCATACCCACACCAATCATTGTTACCGCATCTAAAAGACCTGCAACAATAAACATTTTAACTTGTAACATAGGAACCATTTCAGGTTGACGCGCAGCTCCTTCTAAGAACTTTCCGCCTAAAAGACCAAAACCGATTGCGGTTCCTAAAGCCCCTAAACCCAAAACTAAACCCACTGCAATAGCAGTCATACCTTGTACATCAGCAATTAGCGCTGCAATTTCCATGATACCTCCGAACGTATACGATAATAATAAGAATTTTTAATGATCTTCATGCGCCATACTCAGGTAGACAATGGTCAATACCATAAATATGAATGCTTGAAGGGTAATGATTAGAATATGAAAGACCGCCCAAGGAAAACTCAGTAAAGGCTGAAGATACCAAGGCATTAAAGCAATCAAAATAAAAATTAATTCCCCTGCATACAAGTTCCCAAACAACCGCAGAGCAAGTGAAACAGGTTTAGCTATATATTCAACAATATTTAAAAGAATATTAAATGGAATTAAGAAAACAGTATTAAAAGGGTGCAATAAAATCTCTTTTGAAAAGCTAAAGACCCCTTTTATTTTAAGATTATAAAAAATAATCAGGAAAAAAACGCTGATTGATAAAGCAAACGTTCCATTCAAATCTGTACTAGGAACAACACGCATAGTGTCAACGCCCATCATTGATGCAACACCTGGGACTAAATCAACAGGTAACAAGTCCATGGCATTCCACAAAAATACCCAGCAAAAGATAGTGAGTGATAAAGGTGCAATCAATTTGCTCTCACCATGAAAAGAATCTTTAACTTGTTGATCAACAAATTCAATAATCATTTCAACAAAGTTTTGTGCTAAACCAGGTTCATTCGCTGTTACTTTTTCCGCCACAGTTTTAAAGAACCAAATAAATACTGTCCCTAAAACGGCTGAGAAGAATAAAGTATCCAGATGTAGTGTCCAAAACCCTTCGCCAACAGAAAACGGGGTTAAATGGTGAACAATATAACCTGTTGCACCTTCGGCTGCATGCGCTTCAGTAGCCATTTTTCCTCACTTAAAAAAGTTAGTCGCGAAATATAAGCGCGAACCAAAAAACTGATAGGGCTGCGACATAAGCTGTCAACAGCGGTAATAATTCTATAGTTGGAATCTGGAAAATCATAAAAAACAGCATCGCTGTTAAAATTAGTTTTCCAGACTCTCCAGCATAAAAAGAGCGAACAATTTTTTGAGCATCCTGCCCTGTCACTCGAGCCATCCGTAGTGCAAGATAAAGATTCGGTAAGAAAGCAACAATGCCGCCTAAAAAAGGAGATAATACGGTAGAGCGTCCACCTACTATATAAAAACCTAAGCAAATCATTAAAACAACAATAATTTGTAACCCTAAAATTTTGCTGACAGTCGAAATTTTTCTTTTCGCCGCCATCTCTCTCTCCATTGCACAACGAGGAATTATAGCGGTCAGAGTTGATTAAATCAACTGTTTTTAGTGATTCGTTAGAATCTTAACTAAAAACAATCTGTTCGGCTAATTTTTTAAAATCTGCATTTTTAGAATAAGGTAAAATACCTAATAATGGAATATCGACAGCCTGTTGTATTGTTTCTATATTTTCATTTATTCTTAACATCTCAGGATCAAGCGACATAGCTAACCAGCCCGCGCATTCCACGCCACTCGCTTTTATAGCTTGATAAGTTAAACGCGCATGATTAATACATCCTAAACAAATTCCAACCACCATAATAACAGGTAATTGAAGTTTCTTAGCCAGCATTTCAACATCATCCCCTTGATTATTCAAAGGAACTAACCACCCCCCTACCCCTTCAACTAAAACAATATCTGCTTGCCTTTTCAGACAGTTAAAATTCTTAACAATTTTATCTATATCAACACATTCATTATTTGCAGCAAGATGAGGAGACACAGGTTCTAAAAAGCTATAGAAATTAATTTGTTGATAATCTAATGCGACCGAGGCATGTTTTTGTAATAACAAGGCATCTTCATTTTTCAAGATACCGTTAATTTCTTTACATCCTGAGGCAATAGGCTTCATGCCGACAACTATTTTTCCGCGCATTTTAAAATAATTTATTAATGCAACCGTTGCCCAAGTTTTACCGACACCAGTATCTGTACCTGTAATAAAAAACCCTTGTTTCATATTTTTATATTTCACCTTAATTTTAGTCTCTATTAATGGGGAATTTTAGCATCTTCTTGATGTTCAATTTCATCAAATTCATCTTCTAATTCAACATCGTCAACTTCTGTTTGATAACGCGATTTAGGAATAAAAAACCGAGAAAATAATAACCCTGTTTCAAATAATAACCAAATGGGTACGGCTAATAAGGTTTGAGAAATCGCATCAGGTGGGGTTAAAAACATACCAATTATAAAAGCTGCTACAATAATATAAGGGCGTTTTTCAGCTAAACTTTTCGGAGTCGTTAACCCTGTCCACACCAAGACAATAGTAAAAATAGGAACTTCAAAAGTAATGCCAAATGCGAAAAATATCGTTAAGACAAAATCAAGATATTTACTAATATCGGTCATAATAGCGACATTTTGAGGCGCAGCAGCGGTTAAAAAACCAAAAACTAACGGAAAAACCACAAAATAGGCAAAGGCTATTCCTAAATAAAATAATAACGTACTGGCGACTAATAAAGGGAAAATCATTTTACGTTCGTGTTTATATAAACCTGGGGCGACAAATGCCCAAAGTTGATATAAAATTACGGGAACAGCGATAAAAGCTGAAAAAACTAAGGTGAGTTTGAAGGGGGTAAAAAAAGGCGAGGCAACATCAATCGCAATCATCGTACTATTTTCAGGCAAATGTTGTAATAATGGCACGGATAATAGTGTATAAATTTCATTGGCATACGATGCTAACCCTAAAAAAACACATAAAACACTTAAAACAATTTTTAATAAACGATTGCGTAGTTCAATAAGGTGTGAAATAAACGGTTGTTCTGAGTGACTTTCCTGATTCATAAAGACTTTTTATCTAAATTAATGAGTTCATCTTTAGCCATCTCCGTTGCCTCATGCGTTTCATCCATAATAGATTGAAAGTTTTGCATCTCTGCTTTTTGTTCTTCAACAATTTGGCGCATTTCTTCCGCGTGTAATTCTTGATTAATCTCAATTTTAACCGCATCAATCGTATGACGCGCCTTACCCACCCAAAACCCAGCAATTCGCGCCGCTTTAGGTAAGCGTTCAGGGCCGATGACTAATAAGCTCACCAACCCAACTAAACATAATTCCCAAAATCCAATATCAAACATAGGTCGTGTTATTTAATTTTTTCTTTTGATTTAGATTCAACGTTTCCATCAATAATATTATCGTCTTCTTCGGTAATGTTGCCATTTGCTTCACCGTCTTTCATTGAAGAGCGAAAGCCTTTAATTGCCCCTCCTAAATCTGTTCCTAAATTACGCAAACGTTTAGTACCAAAGAGTACGACGACAATGGCTAAAATAATTAATAATTGTACAGGACTCATTCCCATGTTGTTACTCCTCTTTTAGTTAGACCGTTGGGATTTTTCTTCTAAGCCTGATAATCCGAAACGGCGTTGTAACTCGTTAAGCACATCATCAGGATGCAGGTCTTGTTGTGCTAATAGCACCATGCAATGAAACCATAAATCGGCGGTTTCATAAATAATTTGTTGTTTATCGCCATCTTTTGCCGCAATCACGGTTTCAGTGGCTTCTTCGCCTATTTTTTTTAAAATCGTATCTAAGCCCTTATTATAAAGACTGGCGACATAGGATTTATCAGCGGGTTGTTGTTTGCGCTGTTCTAAAACTTCGGCAAGTTGGTTTAAGGTATTATTCATGTAATATATATTGATTAATTTAGTATCATAAATTTATTAAATATAGTGACGAACAAAGTCAGTTATATTTTTAGAATCATTAATGTCAGTTGTTACAATCCCGAAATCCTCTATCTGAACTTTAATATCTCTAAATGCATCAAATAAAACACCTTGTTTATTTTCAGGTGGACTGTAAGCAAATAAAACATTATCAGGCTGAATAAAATTATAACGCTTTAATTGTTGAATTTTCATCAACCAACCTAAACCATGTTCTATTAATTTATTTGAATCCGAATGTTTAAAATGAATTGGCTTAATGACAGCCTGATGATTATTACTGACAAAAGGAAAGTTTACGTTATATTTACTTTTTTCACCTAGAGAAGCTTTTTTGAAACATCCTTTCAACTCTAAATCAGATAATAAGCCTTGAATTTTTTTTTGCATTTTTTGTTCATAACCTTCTTTATGCGCAGAATTAAGTTTTACATAATCTCCAAATAAATCATTAACTGTTTTTGCTATATTAGTACTAAATAAAGCTCGATTTTTACTGTATTGAATAATGTCCTCACGTGGACGAATAAGGTCTTCGTAAAAATCTATTTTTATTGATTTAGGCTTTGTCAGTAACGTTTGAATACGCTCTAATTCAGCATGAATAATTTGAATAGTGCTAGTAAAAATATCTTTTTTTAATGGTTTAAAAAAATGCGTAATGCGTTCATGCTCTTTAGCTGATAATAATTTAAAATGTAATTCCTTTGTTTCAGGCAAATAAAGGACGATGCCTATATTGGCAAATTCTTCTGTTTCAACAAAAGGTTGAAAGCGAATAATACTGTATTGACAAATTTTTTTATTCATAATAGCTTTGACCAAATATCACCCTGAGATTCTGCTTTAAGTCGTTCTAATGTTCGGTTTTCATCAAAAATCATGGAGTCTTTATTTTGTTGTTTCCATTCATCGGGAATCTGATTCCACCATCGCGACCAACCGTGTAAACTTTTTATTAATCTTTCTTCTAATTCCTCTCGTTCCTGAATATCTAATTGGATATTTTTTACAAATGGATGTAAGTCCCAAGAACCTTGTAAGCTAAAATCATTATCAAAGGCTAAGTTATGATCGATAATGTAAAGTTGGTTTGTTGATTTTCCCCACAGTAAATTAGGGTTTCCAGATATTTCACTGAGCGTTCGGTCTGCATTTTCTATCCACAAATCAAAAATTAAAATATCTCGTTGAAGCTCCACTGCTACTTTATTTAGCATCGAGTATCTAAATTCACTAGCGGATTCTACTTGCTGTGAAACAAAAACTTCACCTGCACCTAAGTTATCAATAGCATCATCACCAAAATAGTTTACGAGTTGAGAATCAATATAGGCAATATGAAATGTGGGGATTGGCAAGCCAAAAGCTTGAGCTAAATTAGCCGCCATCCATTCTTTAATTAAACCCGAAGGTGTTGCACCCTTACCTTTAGCATAATAAATTTTTCCATCTGAACCTTTGCATAAAAAAGGTTTTGTCATTCCTTGATTAGCAACCCCTAATATCTCATCTAAACTCAGCATTAACTATTTATAAATAGTCGAAGGATCTTTTAAAACAGCTTCAACCGCTTTCCATTCACCCTCAATCAACTGACGATAAAAACAACTTTTACGTCCTGTATGACACGCAATGCCACCTTGTTGTTCAACTTCCAATAAAATAACATCTTCATCACAATCAAGCTGAATACTGATAACCTTTTGTTGATGCCCTGATTCCTCACCTTTACGCCATAAGCGATTGCGTGAACGAGACCAATAAACCGCATAACCTTTTTCAACCGTTAACGCTAACGATTCTCGATTCATCCAAGCAAACATTACTACTCTGCCTGTACCTGTTTGTTGTGCAATTACAGGGACTAAGCCATCTTTTGTCCAACGGATTTCATCTAGCCAAGTTATATTATTCATATTTTAATTAAGTCTATTTTGCCAATAATCAGGTTTTCGATGTTGATGTGCAATAGCAATAATGACAATATTTTCAACATCAATGCCGTAAATAACCGAATAAGGAAATCGTTTAAATAAACAACGGTGAATATTTTCATCTATTTGCAAATGTAACTCTGGATAGTTAACGATCCTTTGGACAGCACTATCAAATTCATCTAAAAATTCAAGTCCTAACGATTGCTTTTGGTTTTCATACCAATCAAAAGCGTCATCTAATTCCACTTGAGCCGCATTTAAAAAACGAATATTCATCGGTATTTTTTCATGACAGATTCGTAGGATGTCGTTTTTAACTCACCATTCTTATAAGCCTGCCATCTTTTTTGAGCTTCTTCTTTCCAAATTTCAGTTATTTCAGGGTCTGGTTTATCTAAATCAGTAAGTAATAATTCAGCAAGGCGTAATTTTTCCAAAGGAGGTAACTGACTTGCCTGTTGATGAAGCTTTGTTGATTCAAGCATAAATTCTCCTTATTCGTTTGATATGGGTTTCCACACAAAATGTTGGAATCGAAAAAGCCTAGTTGTTATTTTGGGAATCAAAAGTTTTAATATCTAAATAATAATCGGGGTTAGCCAAGCATATTTTATATTTTTTGAAGACAGTATATATTTTGTACCATTATGCGAAATATCATTCCAATAAAACCCAAAATCATAAGGTATTATTTCTAGTTCAACACTACTTTTTTCATACTCTGGAAAACTATTACCTTTTTTATAACTACTTCCTTGATAAGTTTCAAAAAGATCAGGTTTATTTCCTTTATTTACAAAAGGTAGTGAATTTGTAGCACACAAAAAATATCCCCTCTCTATTTTATTGTTTTCTTTTAGCCAACAAAGTCTCTTAATATCATTAATTATTTTTTTGCGACCTCCAGTATCAGGTGTTCCATTATTAGAATTTTTTGGGAACTTAATTTCAAAACCGATTTTTTTATTATCTAACTCAACATATAAATCTAGCTTTTTATTATTAGCAAATGTTTTTTCAAAATCTATTTTTTTTATTCTTGTTTGATATTTCATTTTTAATCGCCACGCAAAATGAAAAACAAGTGCTAATTCAGATGAACATAACTCATCATCGTTATTAATGTCGATCATCAAATTGAACCAAATAGCGGTAATTTCATCCATTTTTTCAGACTCCAAATAAAGCGTATCAGGACAAATATCTTGGTCATTTATCCAAGTAACTGTATCACCAACAATACTGACTTGTTTAAAATAATTTACATCCTGTAATTCTTTAAAAACACCAAAATCAAGCAAATATTTACAATCATAAATTCCAACTTCATCGTTAGTAAACTCTAAAAGTAACTGGTAATCACAGAGAGGTTTTACGGATTTAACGCGTGGATTCATAATATTAACTTAGCGGTTTAATTTTGTAAGGATGCTCACCTGAAACGGCAAGCTCCCAATCGGCCATCAATTCATCTTTATGTAATTCAACCCAAGCTTGCAATAATTTCATTTTAGACTTTGGAATGCTACCATCCAAAACATCACCCTCTGGAATCGAAAGCACAACTTCATCATCTTGATATTTCACATGAATATGCGGAAGTTTGTGTTGTTTATTATCCATAAAATACATATAAACAATCAGACCGTAAAACATTGAAATACTGGGCATATTACTTCCTTTTCTATTAAAATCATCAAAGACACTTCGTGAATTTAAGTTACAAATAATTTATGGCATCATTTCTTTTACATAAAATACTATTTCATCATCGACACTAAAATTCCCATAATTTTAGTCACATCAGCAATATAATATTCGGGTAAATCAATATAAGCCTTCTTATTTTCATAGCGCAAAAATCGCCATGTACTTCCCGTCGTAACCGCACCATAAATAACCGATAAATGTGTGCCTTCATTATCATTAAATAAACTCGAAGCATACATCTCAGCAATACATTGTCCCAAGCCGCTATTAATCGACTCATTTTTTGCCTCAACCACGCTAATAATAGGGCGACTCATGTAAAACTGCTCACTAGATTGACTCATAATAAAATCACAAAAACCAGTGAGATTTTTAGATTTATCAACGT
>DAOUTG010000062.1 GCA_030626845.1 Methylococcaceae bacterium | reverse complement strand
GGTTGTAAAGTTACTTCACACGCTAACTCAGGATTGGTACATAAATCTAGAAAACTCCCTGCTTGCGCGCGTATTTTGCGATATTCAGGCAAATAACGCCCTGCTTGACGCATCATCCATACAGGTGTTCTATCGACAGGTTGTTTTAATAAAGTTTTGAGAAAAATATCGTTTTTTAAAGTTGTCATACTTGAAAGAAAGTTTTAAAAGTAAAGGGTAAAAAGTAGTCTATTTTTTAACTACTTTTATCTGAATCACGCAGATTTTTTAATTTCCAATTGAATCGCTTTAAACTGCTTTGCCCACGCTTGTTTAAATAGACGGGGTAAAGTTCTAACTGTTTTTTGAGCCACCTTGGTGGTCGAAAAAGAACCATATAATAAAATATAAAGTCGTTTATTTTTCCGCGTAACCTGAACATACTTAAGTGATTTTTGTAACCTTTTATACTTTTTTAATATGTTTAATAATGCTTTTTTTTTCGATGTTACCATTAACTGTAAAGTATATTTTTTAGGAGACTGTTGCAAAACCCATTGTCGATCATCAACCGCTACCCGCTGTTTTTTTATTTTAGTCACAGGTTTAATTGTAATTGCGTGAAGTTCTTGACTATTTAAAGTCGTATTAGTTTCCTCTATCGACTGGTTTTCTGATTCAATAACTTTATTTTCTATTACCTTAATTTCAGATTTAATAAGTCGCTTAGGTGAGTTCTGTGGAGGGTTTTTAACCGCTTTTATTTGAGGAGGCCCAATAAAAAACTGTTGATATAAGTTATTTTGTACCAGAACAGGTTTATATAGATAAACTAAAGCCGTCCCTACCATTAAACAACTTGTGAAAACCAATCCTTTTTGCCATTTAAATCTTATATTAGTCTGCTGTTGTAACTCACTAATAATTTTTCCTGGTATTCCCTTTGTTTGCTGATAAAGTTTATTAACTAATTTATCATTAATCGCAGTTTCTGCAATCAATACATCAGGAAGCTGGGTTAATATTTTCAAAAAAACATCCAGCCCCTGCTTTTCTAAAGCAGGAATTTCTACAAAATAACAATTATCAATATTTACATCAGTTTTACTTTTTACAATTAATTCTTTTTTAGTCAATGCGAATATCATTCTAATGGCAGGATATTTTAATGAATATTTAATTAGCTTATCAATAAAACCACTCGGTAACTGTCCTGCATTATCTAATATTAAAACAATTTTTTGCTGATGTTCTGCGTAAAACAGTAGCATATCTTCTAAACTTTCAGCATCAGGGATAGATCCTTGCGCTTTAATCGCCAAAGTCAGCTCTTTTTTTATATCCCCGAAACTAAGCAAGTTTGTTTCTTGAAAAAAACATACAGCTCGCTGCTGTTCCTGATTTTTTTCCAAAATTTCAAGTAAAGTTGTTTTACCTATCCCCTTATCCCCACAAACAATCAAGGCTTCACGTTGAGTTGAAATAAGTTGAACTAATAAATCAAACTTTTCAGTACGCTCTAAACTAATTAACCCCTGAGTATCAATATGATCTTGTTCCTCAGTTGTCATCAATTATACGCCCTGATAACCGTTAAGTGTTTGCTCCAAAATAGACATTTCAACACCCATCGGTAACGTTGCCTTTCCAATTTCTTCCAAAGCAATCACACGAATAGCCCCGTCTATATTTTTCTTATCAACTGACATAAGTTCAATATACTGCGCTGTTGTCAAATTTTTAGGCGAAAGAATAGGTAAGTTTACCCGTTTAAATAGAGCAATAATTCGCCCGACCTCTTCATTATTTAAGTAACCTAATCGTCTTGATAGATCAGCTGCCAGGCAAATCCCTATCGCTACGGCTTCACCATGTAAATATTCACCATAGCCGATGCCCGTTTCTATCGCATGACCAAACGTATGCCCTAAATTTAATATCGCTCGAATACCTGACTCATGTTCATCCTCGGCAACAACCGCAGCTTTATTGATACAAGATCGTTCAATGGCAAAGGTCAATGCCTGCTCTTCCTTTTGCAATAATTGCTCTATATTTTCTTCCAACCATTCAAAAAATTCATAATCCCTTATCAAGCCATATTTAATAACTTCTGCTATTCCTGCTGATAATTGCCTTTCATCCAAGGTATCTAAAAATGAAATATCAGCAATCACCGCCTGTGGCTGATAAAAAGCTCCCATCATGTTTTTTCCTAAGGCATGATTGACACCCGTTTTCCCCCCTACCGAAGAGTCCACTTGTGCTAATAATGTTGTTGGAATTTGAATAAAATTTATTCCCCGTTGATAACAGGCGGCAGCAAAGCCTCCCATATCACCAACAACCCCTCCCCCTAGGGCAATTAATGTCGCATTTCGGTTAAATTTGACTTCCAACAACCGGGTAAAAATAGTTTCCAGATAACTCAAAGTTTTATACTGCTCTCCATCAGGTAAAACTATAGACTCAAGCTCATAAGCAGATAAATTATTCTCTAATTGCTGTAAATATAAAGGCGCAATCGTTGTATTAGTCACAACCAAAACTTGCTTAGATTTTATATACTGTGGCAATAAGTTTGCTTGTGTTAATAAATTAGAGCCTATGTAAATAGTATAACTTCGTGTCCCTAAATCAACTTTTAACTGCCTATATTCATTCATCATTAGCCTGCTGATAAGCCTCTAATATTGTTTGAACTACTGCCTTAGTCTGATTTATTCCTGTATTTATTTTAAAATCAGCACACTCAAGATAAATTGAATTTCGTTGTTCAAATAAAGTCTCAATTCGTTCTTTAGGGTTGTCTGTTTGTAATAAAGGTCTTTGCGTATCACGACGAGTTCTATTTAAAATATTGTCCACTGAACACTCTAAATAAACTACAAAGCCATTTGCCGTTAATAAATCTCTATTTTGTTCTCGTAAAATTGCGCCACCGCCTGTCGCCAAAACAATACCGTCAATTTCAGTTAAACGTGAGATCATGGTTTGTTCACGATTTCTAAATCCCTCTTCACCTTCATATTCAAAAATAGTCGGGATATCAACCCCCGTATTTTCTTCAATCGCTTTATCACTATCGTAAAAAGGAATTTGTAACGCCGCGGCCAATTGCCGCCCAATGGTGGTTTTCCCCGCGCCCATTAGACCAATTAAATAAATATTTTCTGTTTGTTTCATAAATAACGGGAAATAAGGTTAAAAAAAGGGGCATTATGCCCCTTTTTTGATAATAGTTGAAGAGAGATTAGTCCAATGTCAGAGAATCTTTAACAATTTTAGGGGTAACGAACACTAATAATTCTTTTTTAACTTCTGAATCTTGGGTATTTCTGAATAAAATTCCTACAACAGGTAAGTCACCAAAAAATGGAATTTTTGTAATTATTTTTCCTGTATTCATCGCATAAATTCCTCCTAAAACCACGGTTTCTCCATTATTAACCTGAACAGTAGTTTTAAGCTCTTCCTTTTTGATTCCCCCTGTATCAATATCCGCATCATCATTCTTTATCAACAACTCCATAATAACACTGCCATTAGGCGTAATTTGAGGGGTTACTCTCAATTCTAACACCGCATCAATTAACTCTGTTTCTGTTCCCTCAGCACTTCTGGACTGAAAAGGTATTTGTACCCCTTGCTTGATAACAGCCTCAATCCTATCTGAAGTTAAAACCCTTGGATTAGAAATTAATTCACCTCGGTTATCCCCTTCTAGGGCTGATATTTCTAAATTTAACACATAATCTGCAGCCCTTGCTAAAGTCATTCCTAATGCTGCTGGTGGAAAACCATTGGCAGCCGTTGCGGCTAAATCTACTAAATAATTACTCGTATTCGCATCACTCACAGAAGGAACTACAATCCCTCCTCCTGTTCTCGTACCGGTAATTCCTCTTGTTACTAACCCGCCAACAGTGGGTGCAGGTCCCATTGCAAATCCTGTACTAGAACCAATCGCTGCAGCTTTTGCTACGCCAAATCGCATCCCAATTTCTTTAGCAAATTTTTTATCCGCCTTAACAATCCGCGCCTCAATCATTACTTGTCTAATAGGTATGTCTAATTTTTGAATCAATGCATGGATTGCCTCCATTTTTTTCGCCGTATCCTTAACAATCAATACATTAGTTCTCACATCAACATTAGCAATGCCTCGTTTTGAAAGTAAACGTCCTCTTGCCGCTAATGTATCGGTTGCTATATCTGCGCCCCCTAATAACATGACCCTTATATCTTCTGCCTTAGCATAATTAACTTGTATATATTCTGTCCGTAAAGGTTCTAATTCTTCAACAATTTTTTTAGCTTGAAGCTCTTCTTCTTCAATTTTAATAATTTCTTTAGTTGGGGCAACTAAAATAACATTACCCGCTTCACGCTTCGCCAACCCATTTGCTTTTAATATCAAATCTAAGGCTTGATCCCAAGGTACATCATTTAAGCGTAAAGTTACATTACCCGATACCGCTTCTGAGGCAACAATATTAAGTTCTGTAAAATCGGCTAAAATTTGTAGCACATCACGAACATCAATTGCTTGAAAATTCAATGATAATTTAGAGCCTGAATAAGGAAATTTTTCTTTTTTTGCAATTTTTTTCTCAGCAGCCGTCATCGGTCTAAAATCAACGGTCAACATGCCATTTTCTTGAAAAGACGAATACTCATAATTACCATTACTAGGGGTAATGGTTATAATCGTATTCACCCCTTTTTTTACCGCTTCAATTTTTTGTATCGGTGTTGCAAAATCTGAAACATCAAAACGCTTCCTCAAAGCATTGGGTAATTGGGTATTTAAAAACTTTAAAACTACCTTCCCCGCTTTTTCTTTGGTATCAACAATCGTATTAGGATTCGCTAATTCAACCAATAACAGCCCTTCTCCTCCTGCTCCTCGTTTAAAATCTATATCCTTAATACGCTGCTGGGGTAATAAACGAGCAACCACTGAGCTTTTTTGACGCTTATCCGTATCATCATTATCAATAACAGCATTTTCATTAACTTCCGGGGCTATATTGTCTATAGGCGGTGTTGTTTTAACCGCTAATTTAGTTTTGTTTAAAGTAACTAATACTTTATTTCCAACCACCTCAGTTTCATAAGGAACAGATTCAACTAAATTGATAATTACGCGTGTACGTCCGCCTGCTTCAATAACATAAGCATCACTTGCAGCTCCCGTATTAATTGGAAAGTTTTTATGCTTTAAAGCACTTTTAACCCCTTTAAAATCTAATGCAATCCGTGCGGGGTTATCTGTCTGAAATACTTTCGGTTCAGTCGGTGTGTCTGTCATTTCTAGCTGTATTTGGATTTTATCTCTCGAAAGTGTAGAAAAATCAAGTTTTATAATCGAGAGATCATCAGCCCAAGTAGGATTTATGGAATAAAGAACCAGAAACAGACTAGCCATTACCAAAGTCATCAAATGACCTATCCGAATTTTTAATAATTGTGTCTTTTGCATGATATTCATCATTTAACCTATCATCTTACTTTTTGTCATCTACACCCATATCCAAGGGCAGTTTAGCTTCTTTTTTAACCCATCCCTCCGATTCTTCATCTTCCTTAACAATTTCTTCAAGCTTAATTTCCATTGCAGAAATTTGGGTGATTTTTCCATGATTTTTTCCCATATAATTTCCTAATTTTACCTTTTGTATACCTTCTTCAGAACGAACTAACCCCCATAATTGATCCGTTTTCACGGTTCCAACCATTTTTAAAGAATCCAAAGGAAAGCTTTCTAAATCTTCTTTTATTCGTGAAAAATCAGGCTTTAACCCATTATAATTTTTTTTAGGCGAGTCAAGGAACTCTTCCTCTACCGCTTCTTCCATTTTTTCTACTGGAACAAAAGGGTCACGCGAATCATTTAATTCAAAATAAAAAAAATCAACGATTCCCATTGCTTCCAACTCAGGAATCCCTTTATTTATTTTTGACTCTTCAATCGTTTCATCAATAAATATTTCTAAATCAGAAAAATCATCATTGCCACAGGCCGACAGCATTAAAACAGCACATGAAATAATACTTAAACGAATAGATAAATTAACCACCAGTCGTTGCCTCCTCTGGGTCATCATCTTCTTCTGATGCCTCGTTATAAGTCCTCACTATTGCCTTCATTTCTAGCCGTGGATCCTCTTTAGCTTTTTCTTTTCCAGGACTTATAATCATAACGTCATGAACGGTTACTATTCTATCCAATGTTGATAAACTACTGACAAATAAGCCTAAATCTTCATAATTCCCTAAAACTTCTATCTTACTAGGCAACTCATAATAAAAATCTTTGCGCTCTGGGGCTTCAGTTTCAAACAATCTAATTTCTAAACCACTTTCCTTGGCTTTTTTAGAAATTTTTCTCAATAAGCCTGCAACTTCTGCCTCGCTTGGCATTTGCTTAACCATTTCATCTAGCAATGCCTCAATTTTTTTAAACTGCTTTTCATAGGCAGGTAAATTAACCGCTTTTTTTTGCTTATCTATAAAATCATCTCTTAATGTCAGTTCTTCTTTTTCTAAAACCTCCTTAGCTGCAATCTGAGGCATTGTAAATTGATAAACGCCACCCCCTGCAATTACTATACAAATTAATAATATAATTATAATTTTAATTTGTAACGGCCAAGAACCTGCTGCGTTATAATCCCAATTAACTTCTGATAAATTCATTACTCAGCTCCCGTTTCTTCTTCTTTTTCCTTATCTTTTTTCTTGAGCTGCTTTCCAAGAATTATAAATTGACTGTTTGTTTCTTTTTCAGTACGATCTCGTCCATCTATCTTTTTAAGTCCACTTCCATCTAAATTAATCCATTCAGACGCGACTATCGCATCCATTAATACTGATACTTCAGAATTGGCTGTCAGACGACCTTCGATTGTTAATTTTTCACCTTTCTGTGTAAAGTTTGTTAAATATATTCCCTCTGGCGTTAACTTCCTCATCTCATCAAATACATGCACTATCTCTGTACGACTCGCTTGTAAATCTTCTATTACTTCAATTTTAGCTCTTAACTTCTCTTTTTTATCCGTGATCTTTTCTATTGCCGCTATTTTTTCATCAACCTTGACTATTTCTGCTTTTAAATAATCATTACGACGCGTTTGATAATCTTTTCGCCCCTCTATGTACTTATAAAGTAATCCAAATAACAGTATGGTCGCTAATATTGATAAGACTAATGCATTGATAAATGTTTTCTGCTGTTTCTCTTTTAATTCTTCTCGCCAGGGTAATAAGTTGATTTTTGCCATCTAATCAAAACTCCTTAACGCTAACCCACTCGCTATCATCATCGCAGGGGCTTCATTACTTAAATTTTGTGGCTTTACTCGACTTGATAACGACATGTCTATAAATGGATTTGCCACTTGCGCTTCTATTCCCAGTGTCTCTTTGATTATTTTGTCTAGCCCTATTATTGATGCACTCCCCCCCGCAAGTATCATTCTATCAACTTCTCGACTCACACTCGATGAGGAAAAAAACTGTAACGCCCTTGAAATCTGCTGCACCATCGCTTGTTTAAATGGCTCTAATACATCCGTTATATAGTTATCTGGTAAGCCTCCTTGTCGTTTAGCAAGCCCCGCCTCTTCATAAGTCAGTCCATAGCGTCGTTGAATTTCTTCTGTCAACTGCTTACCTCCAAAACTTTGCTCTCGTGTATATATGGTTCGACTTCCATAGATTACATTAAGCGTCATCATTGTCGCCCCTATATCCGCTATGGCCACTGTTTGACTATCAATGTCTTTCGGTAATTGCTCGGCTAATAACAAAAAAGCATTTTCCATGGCAAAGGCTTCTACATCAACAATTTTTGCCTTTAATCCCGCTTGTGCCAGTGCCTCTATTCTATCTTCAACATTTTCTCGTCGGGAAGCCGCTAATAAAACATTTACCATACCTGGATTAACTTCATTTTCACCTTGTACTTCAAAGTCTAAGTTAACTTCATCCAAGGCATAAGGTATATACTGGTCTGCCTCTATTAATATTTGCTCTTCCATTTCATCTTCTGTTAAATCAGCCGCCATCTGTATTACTTTACTCATCACTGATGATCCTGCTACTGCAACACACGCATTTTTTTCTTTTGTTTTTGATTGTCTCATTGCCATTTTTATCGCATCAGCAACCGCTTCAATATTAACGATGTTCTTATCAACAACCACATCTTGGGGGAGTGGAACAACCGCGTAACTCTCAACACGATAACGGGAATCCGTTTTACTTATCTCCAACAATTTAACCGCCGCACTACTGATGTCTATTCCCAGAACCACTGTATCACCACGTTTAAACCAATTCATATCTCAACCCTTTCACCGTTTACTCTGCTTACTGTTTCGCTTAAATTAAATCCTCAAATGGACTTTATCTTGCTTGAAGTATAGTAGTCTTTTTTTTTTGATAGAAAAAATATAGTTTTATTTTCTCCTTAACCCTTGCCCTCAAGACAAAAAAACGTTACTTTCATCACTTAAATTCATTATTTTTATTTATCCTATCAATAGGTATTTATAATGACTCAGTTTTGTAATCGAACAACCAGCAACTATTGTTATATCATCTAAAAAATGAACAGCACTTATAAACATTTTCAAATTTACCCCCCCTATTAAGAATGACTTTATTTAAATTAATTTTAAAATGGTTCGCTATTTTTAGTCTCATCTCCCTCATTGGGACAACCACAGGGGCTTATATTTATTATCAAAAACTCCTTAGCGATTTACCTGATGTTGCCACATTACAAAACATTTCTTACCAAACACCTTTTAGGGTTTATAGTAAAGATAATAAATTAATTGCCCAATTTGGTGAAAAAAGACGTCAACCTATTGCCATTAATCAAGTCCCTAAGCAATTAATTCAATCTTTTCTAGCCGCAGAAGATGATCGCTATTATGACCATCCTGGGGTTGATTATAAAAGTCTGATGAGAGCTTTTGTTCAATTACTACTTACTGGCAAGAAGAAACAGGGAGGAAGTACTATTACGATGCAGGTGACGCGTAATTTTTTACTCAGTCCAGAGAAAACCTATGAGCGAAAATTTAAAGAAATTCTCTTATCTCTGCAAATAGAAAAAACCTATAGCAAAGATAAAATACTAGAATTTTATTTAAATAAAATTTATATGGGGCATCGTTCTTACGGTATTGTTGCTGCCGCAAAAACCTATTATGGGAAAACACTTGAAGAATTAACCTTAGCACAGCAAGCAATGATTGCAGGACTCCCTAAAGCCCCCTCCGCATATAATCCTATCTCTAATCCAGAGCGCTCTAAAATACGGAGAGATTATATTTTACGACGTATGCAGCTCTTAGCTTTTGCATCTAAGGAAGCAGTTTCTCACGCTCTAGAAGAACCCGTAACCGCTAAACGACATTATCCTATTATTGAATTATCTGCTCCTTATGTTGCAGAAATGGTACGCCGAGAGGTGCAAAAAAGATATGGTGAAAAAACCTATACCAATGGTATGAGGGTTTACACAACCTTAGGCTCACATTTACAATCAACTGCAATAAAATCCCTTCATTATGCTTTACATAAATATGATCGCCGTTATGGCTACCGCGCTCTACCCCACCCAATTTTTACTACAGAAACAAATTTTCAAGCATTTAAAATTATCGGGGATACTTACCCTGCCCAAATACTCTCTATTGAAAATAATATTGTTAGTTTACGTTTACAAAATAATAAAACACTTGAAATTCCATGGAAAAACTTTCTTTGGGCACGACGCTTTAGAACTAACAATTATCCAAGGGGAGTTAGAAGGCCTAGATCATTAAAAGCTGCAATGAATATCAATGATATTATTCGCATTAGACCCTTAGCCGATGAAAGCTGGGTACTCACTCAAGTTCCTAAAGTACAAGGCGGCTTTGCCTCTTTAAATCCTATGAATGGGGCAATAGAAGCTATCGCAGGGGGTTTTGATTTTCATCAAAGTGAATATAACCGGGCAACCCAAGCTAAACGTCAACCCGGTTCAGGTTTTAAACCCGTTATTTATGCAACCGCTCTAAAAGAAGGCTTTACTCTGGCCAGTGTAATCAATGACTCCCCTATTATCATTCGCAAAGGCACAAAAAAAGATCGTGCCTGGCGACCTCAAAATTATAGCCATCGCTATTATGGCCCTACCCGTATTCGTGCCGCTCTCTATAAATCAAGAAATATTATTTCTATTCGTTTAATGCAAACAATGGGCATTGACAAAGTGATCCAAACCGCTAAAGATTTTGGTTTTACTGACGAGCAATTACCTTATGGCCTTTCTTTAGCTTTGGGAAGTGGTTCTGCATCCCCTTTAAGAATGGCAAATTTCTATTCTATTTTTGCCAATGGCGGTTTTTTAGTTGAACCTCATTTCATTGAACGAATTGAAGACCATACAGGAAAAGTAATCTTTGAAGCAAAACCCAAAACTGCCTGTCCTTTGTGTAGCGAACAATCCACTGAAGTTTTAGATTCAGCTCAATTATTAAGCACACGTGCCCCGCGTGTTTTAAGCCCAGAAATTACCTTTTTAATGACCTCAGTTCTACGCGATGTCGTTAAACGAGGCACAGCAACCCGCGCTAAGAGCTTAGGACGTAATGATCTTGCGGGAAAAACAGGAACAACCAACGGGCAAAGAGATGCCTGGTTTAATGGGTTTCATCCAACGATTGTTGCCAGTGCTTGGGTTGGAATGGATTCTTATAAAACATTAGGGAGAGGAGAAACAGGGGGGAGAACAGCATTACCTATGTGGATTAACTTTATGAAAACTGCATTAAAAGATGTTCCCGAAGCTCCTTTAACGCCCCCTAAAGGTATTGTTAAAAAATATATTTCCAGTATTACTGATGTAGCTACCACAACGGGGCTTGCAGGTGGAACGTGGGAATATTTTCAAGAAGGCGTTTATCCCAAGAAAAGCACATGGATTACGACTAGAACTAACACTAAAACTAACACTAAAACTAACACTAAAACTAAAACTTATAAACCCGCAAAAAGTACAAAAAGGATTCAAAAAACCATTGAGAACTTATTTTAATCTCTTTTCAGCGGAAGAGGTTAAAACCTCTTCCGTCCATTAAAAATTATTTTATGACTTTAGCATCTTCAAACATAACCGCATAAACATAGCCATAACCAAAATCCTTATCTAGTTTAAGCTTACCTTCAATAACCACCACGTCACCTAACTTAACCACCGCATCCGTCGTAATGGTTAAATCTTCAAGCGTGCTATTATCTCTAAGATGAATCCAATTTTTACCCATAACACCCTCGGTAAATTTGGTTACTAATCCACGTACCTTAACTATTTTTCCCGCTAACTTTGCTTTTTTAGTATAAATTTCTGCAATGGTTGCACCTCCTTTCAATTTATCAATTTTTTTAACCAAAGGCGTTGCTTTTTTTGGATCAGGGCGTTTATACGCTGTCTCAGGTTTTGTTAAGGATGTTGTTTTATCCGTTATCAAACGATTAACAAAATAAACAATAGGAAAATCACGGTTCAATGTTTCACTATGAAAATTTTCCATAGGCATGGTCGTTGCAAAAGAAATTTTATCACCGACTGTAAGCTTAATGGCAGGGGCTGCCGCCCAGACCTCTTGTTTTCCTGATTTAACTTTTACATAAGTATAACTTCCTACATCAAGAATTTCAGTGACTTCACCTTTTATTTTTGGTGATTGTTTTAGTATTTTATTAGCCGTTTTTTCTTCGGCAATCGCCGAACTCATTAAACAAACATTAGAAAAAGTCAAAGAAGTGCTGATTAATAAAGTCAATAAATGTGTGTGTTTTATTATCATAATTTAGGTTAAGATTGTGCAAAATAATGGGTTAAAAAATCGTCGAAACTTAAGACATCGGTCATTTCAATTTGTTGCTGTTTTTTATGTGATTCTTTTGCCATCTCCTTAAATTGTTGCACAATCATCTTATCTAAAGGGGGCTGCGAGCTAAAATAAGCATGGTGTTTTTTTGAGGCATCTAAACCGAAACAGCCAAAAGGTTGTTGCCGTTGCTGCATTGCTTGTAAAATTTTTGAAGACGGCGTTAAATCGGCATCAAGAACTTGCGCTTGTTGTAATTTTAAGGCCTTGCTATAAGGCTTATCATCGCTATTTTCATCTAGAATTTCACAAATAGGCTGCATGGATTGCAAAATATCAGTTGCCCAACTTCGTAAGGGTCTCATCTTTCCTTGCTGATTAAGCTTAAGATCAGGTTTTCTACCCGCATGAGCGACCGCTAATTGATTATTATTATTAATTTCTTGCTCATCGCTGGTTTGCAGTGGACTTTCCTTTAATAAACAATGTAATAAGAACGCCTCCACAAAACGAGATTTGTTTTCATCAATGCCGATAGGATTAAAAACATCTATATCCAATGAACGAATTTCAACATATTCGACCCCTCTATTTTTAAGAGCGGATGTGGGGGTTTCACCTGAATTTGTTATTTGTTTCGGACGTACCGTGCTATAAAACTCATTCTCAATTTGTAAAATATGCGGGCTTAATTGTTGATATTTCTCATCAACTTTAACCCCAATAGCTTCATAGTCTGGATACGGGGTATTTATTGCTGTCGCTAAGGTATCAACATAACCCTTCAACGTATTATAATCAATCTTTAAACTCGCTTGATTCGCACTTTTATAACCAATATCACTCATTCTTAATGAGGTGGCAAAGGGATGGTAAAGTGTATATTTATCTAGCTCATCAAATTGACTCATTAACTGAGGACGACTTTTAAAGAAACTTTTACAAATGGCAGAGGATGCGCCAAATAAATATAAAATGAGCCAACCTTGTCGCTGAAAGTTTCTAATCAAGCCAAAATAACCACTTGAAATAAAATCATTTAAAGATTCTGACGGATTATCAGATTGTTGCTTTAAAATTGACCATAACGGCTTAGGAACAGAATAATTAAAATGAATGCCTGCAATGGATTGCATCGTTCGACCATAACGATGGGCCAAACCTTGCCGATAAATCTGTTTCATTTGACCAATATTTGAGTCGCCATACGCTGCGATAGGTATACTTTTATCTCCATTAATTCCACAAGGCATACTCGTTGCTAATAACATTTCATCATCTAAGTTTTGAATTACGAACTGATGAATCTGATGTAAATCCTTAAGTGTGTCTTTAATATCTGCAAAAGGCGCGGTAATAAACTCTAATAAGGCTTCTGAATAATCGGTAGTAATTGATGGGTGAGTCAATGCTGAACCTAAAAGGCTAGGATGCGGTGTTGTTGCAATTGCCCCTCGTTTTGAAATTCTCAAACTTTCTTTTTCCACCCCTTTAAGTCCGTTACAAAGTAAATGTTGTTTATGATTATCAATCAGATAACGTAAACGTGGCGAGTGTGAAAGCTTTGAATGGGTCATAGAAATATTTTCTAGCGTTAAAGCATTAGGAAAATGCGCTATTATAAGGGTTTAAGCGTTTCAAAAAAACACTAATCATTATAGCTCTGAATAAATGGGATTCATGATGGAAAATCAATCGCTCAAGATTTTAAAATCTATTTTTGGCTATGATAGCTTTAGAGGACAACAGCAGCAAATTATAGACCAAGTTTTACAAGGCGGAAACGCATTGGTATTAATGCCAACAGGCGGGGGAAAATCACTTTGTTACCAGATACCTGCCTTACTTAGAGAAGGGGTTGCGATTGTTATTTCCCCCTTAATTGCCCTCATGCAAGACCAAGTAACCGCGTTACACCAATTAGGAATTAAAGCCGCTTTTATCAATTCATCGCTTTCATTTCAAAATGCCAGTCAAATTGAACAACAAATGCGCTTAGGTGAATTAGATTTAGTTTATATTGCCCCAGAACGTTTAACCCAGCCCCATACTTTATCATTATTATCACAAATTAATATCGCCTTATTTGCGATTGATGAAGCCCATTGTGTCTCTCAATGGGGACATGATTTTCGAGTGGATTATTTACAACTTTCTTTATTACAGCAACATTTTCCACAGATTCCAAGAATCGCCCTCACGGCAACGGCTGACGAAAAAAACCGCGCAGAGATTATTAACAATTTAGCCATAGACCAAGCTAAAATCTTCATTGGAGGATTTGATAGACCGAATATTCGCTATCGTATTGTGCAAAAACAAAAACCTAAACAACAACTATTAAATTTTATCCAAACAGAGCATCTTAATGATGCAGGGATTGTTTATTGTTTATCGCGTAAAAAGGTTGAAGCAACCGCTAAATGGTTAAGAGAACAAGGGCTTAATGCCTATCCTTATCATGCAGGGCTAGACCACCAAACGCGTGCCTTACATCAACAATATTTTTTAAAAGTTGAAAGCGTTATTATTGTTGCTACGATTGCTTTTGGAATGGGAATTGATAAACCGAATGTACGTTTTGTTGCCCATTTAGATTTACCCAAAAGTGTTGAAGGTTATTATCAAGAAACAGGACGGGCAGGACGTGATAATTTATCGGCTAATGCGTGGATGAGTTATGGAATGCAAGATGTGATTTTACTCAAACGCTTATTAATGAGTGGTAATGCCGATGTTCAACATAAAGCTATTGAGTTACATAAATTAGATGCCATGCTTGCTTTATGTGAGTCTATACAGTGTCGTCGGCAAATTCTGCTTAATTATTTTGGTGAAAGCCAACATAGTCCTTGTGGAAATTGTGATACCTGTCTTGAACCTGCTGAAACATGGGATGCAACCGTTGCCGCTCAACAATTATTATCTTGTATTTATAGAACAGGACAACGCTTTGGCGGCGCGTATCTCATTAATGTTTTATTAGGCATTATTGATGACAGGATTCAAAACAACCATCACCATCAACAATCTACTTTTGGGATAGGTAAAGCCTTAGATGAAAAACAATGGCATTCTGTATTAAGACAACTCGTGGCGAAAAATTTAATTGGGGTTGATTTTGAAAATTACGGAACATTCAAATTAATAGAACAATCTCGGCCTATTCTACGTGGAGAACAACCTTTAATTTTGCGGATTGATAAAACGATTTCTAACAATAGCCAATATAAAAAATCTCAACGTAAGCAACGTGAAGGCGTTTTATGGAAAGCCTTACAAGCGAAACGTCTTGAAATAGCTAAAGAACAAGATGTGCCCGCTTATGTCATTTTTCATGATGCAACACTGACTGAAATCATGGAAACCAAACCCTTAACACGCGCACAAATGTCACAAATTTCAGGCGTTGGAGAACATAAACTTGACCTCTATGCTGATACTTTTATTGCCATAATTCAAGACTCAATTAATCAGCAACAACAAGGGATTAGTGACACGGTTGCAGAAAGCCTACAGTTATTTAAAACAGGCATGAGTATTGAAAACGTAGCAGCAGAACGTGACTTTAAAACAACAACAATTTATGGTCATTTAGCTAATGTTATCGAAGTCGGCGGACTTACCTTAACAAATGTTATCAATTTACCAGACGCTGAAATTCAAACAATTCAAACGGCTTTTTTAGCCTTGCCTAAAGAACAGGAAAACATGATAAAACCTATTTTTGAATTATTTGAAGAACGCTAT
>DAOUTG010000047.1 GCA_030626845.1 Methylococcaceae bacterium | reverse complement strand
GTTGTGTTAGAATCGGTTGTATCAGTGTCATCACTTGCTTCAACTTCAACTTCAGCTTCTGATTCAGCTTCTGATTCTGCTTCTGCTTCTGCTTCTGCTTCTGCTTCTACTGCCGCGCCGAGAACATCTTCTAAACTACCATCGGAATCTTCACTATCGTTATCATTTTCAAGCATGGCATCAATAGCAGGTTGACAGGTTGCTTCATCTTCTAGTTCACCTAAAACAACTTCGTAATTAAGTGATTTTCCTCTTTGTTTTAAAACAACATCAAAAAAACGACCTTCTAAATTTTCGTCACCTGAGTTCGCGATTTTAACACAAGGAATAACGAGTGTACCCTGTTTAAAATCCGCCCTTGCTCCCCCTGAAATTCTATCTGCTGGTTTTTCTTTCGCAATAACTGAACCCATTGATAAAACAGCGATTACACTAGCAGTTAATATTTTAATTTTCATTGTCATGTCTACTCTCCTGTTATGACTAATTTATAAAATTAGTCTTTTATTTTTTATAAAAAGATGTTTCAACACTAATTATAATTATTTCATAGATTTATGCATTTTAAATAATATAAAAAGAGAAGGGAATCACAGAAAATTAAGGAATATTTTATTTTTTATTTTAAAATCAATGGGTTGTATTGTCGAGGTGATTATTTATATTGGGCGCTATGTCGGTTGTTAAGGGGGATGATAAATAAGATTACAGGAATGCAAGAGACGCGATGAATCGCGTCCCTACAATTTTACGTTGATAATGAGAATTACAACGATAAATCAGTGTACCATTTTTCTAATTCACCTAAATCAGTGAACCCACCAAAAGGTGCGCCTACGATATAAAGACGACCCTCTTTTGACCCTAAATAAATATCAGATTCAGGATAGTAACGTGCGTAGTAACCTTGTATATCCTTTGATTGTTGTTGCGTTGGGAAAAATTGAGGATATGTTTGTTCTGCCCAAGCATATAAACTATCAATTCGTGCATTGGTATTGGTTTCTACAGGTGCTGTCCCATCATCTGCAAAAACGACATTTAATTTTATTTGATTATCATAACCTGTTGGGCTGTCGGTATTTGAACAAGTAGGCATACTTGCCATTCCATCCACGTGACACATTGACCCTTTTAAATCTAAATAAATATTATTGGCATCAAAAGTAACTAATTTAGGGTTAAAACCAAAGGGCATAAAGCCATCGGCGACTGTTACGCTAACAATATCAGGCAAATTATTTTCAGTATCTTCAAAATGAAACCCCATCGCGGACATGTACATATATTGATGATTATCATCACCATTACTAATACTGGTATAAGTAACTTCAAGTCCCTGGGCGGTAAAATCTACATCCCAAAGTTCAAATGTACCTCGACTATCATGAAAATCTTTGATATCAGGGGTTGCGGTATTACTTGCGACGATATCGACTTCATCCGTAACGCCTAAAACAGCCCCGCCATTACCTGGGTTTTCTTTATCCCAAATTTCCCAGCGAACATTCATTTGACTACTATCAAATGAAGCTAAAACATTACTTGAAGAGAACATAAGTAATGAAGACATAACACCATAAGCAATAGATTTTATGTTTTTATTTATCATTTTATTTCCTTAAATTAATAACTAAAGAGTCGCACTAAATTTCTTCGTGCTTTAATTGGGATAATCAAAATCAATAGAAATGCGCCCCCAAAAAGAACGGCCAGGTTCATTAAGTTTTGCGATTGTAGGTCCTGCTGCACTTGCAGAAGCATTACGGTTCAAATGCTCGGTATAAGCTTTATCAAAAATGTTATCCACGCCAAATTTAAATTCTATGGCAGGATGGGGTTTATAAGCAAGCTCTAATGAACTAGTAATAAACCCTGTTGTTGGCGTCGTGTCAAGTGCTAATACATTTCCATAGTCTTTATGAATACGCGTTTGTTTATCCACAAAACGGGTATTAATAACCGCTCTAAAATCACCATAATGAAAGTTAAGCCCTATCATAGCTTCTAATGGCGGGGTTTGTGCTAAGGCTTCATTTTGCGTTATATTTTTTCCAAAAACATAAGAAACATTACCTTGTAAGGTTAAATATTCATGTAAATCATAGGCTGCACTGAACTCTCCTCCCATACGATGGGCGACAATATTTGCCGCAGAATCCCCGCGATGAACTAAAATAAAATTGTTGATATGGCTATAGAAGCCTGAAATTTCCGCTCTAAAATCATCGCCTTGATAAGATAAAACCCCATCCACTTCATTATTTTCCTCAGCATCTAAATCAAAAGCATCCATACTATAAACTTCCCAGTAATCAGCCGCTCTTTCTGCATGACCATAGCCTATAGAGGCCATCAAAGGAATATCATCAAAGTTATATTCCATTCTTAAAAAACTGGCTAATAATACTTGGCGACGATTTTTATTAGATCCTGATAATTCAAAAGAGCTAGTCTCTCCTGCACCGTGCATTGTGCCTGTGCGAGTTCCTAAGCTATCACCTCGCATTCCTGCAATCCAGCGTAAATTATCATTAGGTTGATAGCTTAATTCGGTATAAAGTGCGAAATTATCAAAATCTAAAATATGATTTCTATCTTCTTGAGAAATATTCTTAGGTGTATCGACAAACTCTATTAGACCCCCTGCCGCATTCGCATCATAACTATCATGTTTATATTCAACGCCTGTAATCAATTCAACTTCTGGCGTAATTTCTATGGTTGACTCGGCTTTGGCATAATGGCGATCCCAATATTGTCCCATAATGATAAAGTCATGAAAGGGTTTGAGCTCTCTTAAGGTGTAGTTATCCATGGCATGGTTTACATGCGTATAGTCATAGCGAATATCTATTTCTTTTAACCATGAGTTAATTTCAGATTTCTTAAAATGCCCCCCATAACTTGACCTATCTAAACGGGTAACATCCATATGAATCGTGGCATTTCCCATTTTCCCTTCACTTAATAAACCGTGAAGTTCTAGCAAGGTATCTTCATCAGGCGTATAACCAATGGCAATACGATCATTTCGGGTATCGTAAAAAGTTAAATTAATTTCTCTTCCTGTGCCATCGACATAATTACTTCCACGAGAGTTATTATGACTATAAGAAAAATAACCTTGCTCAAAGCCAACAGAGCTATCCGTCGTGACATTTTGTTGGTTAAAACTACCATATAAATAGCTGGTATGGGTACGAAAGCCTAATTCATCATAGTTAATGGGTTCACGCTCAAAATTGACTGCACCCACAATGGAATTTCCATGACGAACTGATTGTGGCCCTTTTAAAACGGTTAAACTGTCGAAAGAACCTGGAGTGACATAAGCGGTTGCAGGATCCATGCGATGATTACACGCGCCTGCAAAAGGCACGCCATCAATGGAGATATTTAAACGTGTTCCACCCAGTCCTCTTAGTAATGGGTCACTGGCTGTTCCCCCTTGACGGATAACAGAAATACCTGGGGTTTGTTTTAAAAGTTCAGCACCATCAGTCGCCATTCCCAGATTTTCTTTAATATAATCAGTCTTTTCAAAAGCTTGATCTGGGGTTGCGTAAATGGTCATCGAATCTAGGGTTAAATCTGAATCACTATTTTCTTGGGTATTATTTTCAAGTTCTTCAGCGTAAGTTGTGTGTACAAGAGTGGTAGATAAAATAACGGTTAGGACTAAAATGTTTGAATGTTTCTTCATATATTTAGAGGGGTAATTAGAGAAGGTAAGATAAAGAAGCTGAATGATTAATCGCTTTTTTTAGTTTTTAGAAGGGACTAATAATAAATCATTTGCCTGAAGCTTAAGTGTTATTGCTTCTGCTATTAATTCTAATGCCTCAACTTTATAGCGGCTTTTTAAAGCTTCTTGTTCATATTTTAAAGCATTTCTCAATAATTTTACGGATTTTGGGTTAGGGATAATTGCGCCCCCTTCAAGAACTTCAATTGCATCCGTCGTTTCAGCCATTGCCAATGCTAATTGTTCTTCACGTTCCTTTTTAGTTAGTGATTCTAGTTGCTGCTCTAGCGCATTAGAGCTACGGATATTTTCCATTGCGTTTATTGTTCGTAAAAATAAAGCAATGGCTGTGACTTGAGTCGGTTCTAAATGAATACAACGTTCGCAAACAGAATCAGGATCATCTGGATCAGCAGGATTAGCACCTGGAGACTGATGAAAGGCATTGCTATTGTAAAAAGCAACCGCTTCCTCAATGGTACTAACGGAATTATTATGAAAAAATGGTGCGGTATCAGCAGCTTCCACTACAGTTGTCATATTAAACTCATGATTTCCATAACAGCTTTGATTTTTAAACCAACCACAATCATTTTGCCTCTCATTACTGAAACCCCCATCATGAGGACTAGGTTTCCAAACTAGCTTAAGGAGGCTATCAGGCATATTTTCAACCCCTGTATCACGGTTTCCATTTTGTAACGAACTGGAACTATTTGCCCCTGCATCCAAATGACACCCTTTACATTGTCCTGTACCAGGTTCTTTGCTGTGAAATAACTCGCGTCCTTTTTGAACAATTGGCGATGAAAAGAACAGTGAATCTAAATCTAATTCTTCTGAGCGACCTAAAGAGAGCATATAAGCTTCTAAAGCAGCAGATTCATCATCAGTTGGCAACCGAAAATCAACGCCCTCTTCCCGATTTAAGGTTTTAGGAAAATGCTGAATAATTGCCCCTACGGTAAACTGGTGTAAAGAACCATCATTAGGTGAGCCATCGGCTGACCAACCTAAAGCGTGTTCAACCACTGTCCCTTCAAACTCCGCCTCAGGTGTCATTGAGGTTTTTAAAGCAAATAAATGGGGAACACCGCGTAACACACCAGGTTTATCAAAACCATCAATATTAGTGAGAATCAAACCAAATTGACGCAATAACTGAGGACGTTCGAGTTCTGCTAAATTAGGATTAGTTTCCGCAATAAATAGAGGATCAGAGTTGGGTAATTGTGCGATATATTTAGGATCAATCGTATGGTTATTATCTAACCGATGACAAGTGCTACAGGTGCGTCCATTCCCGCTAAATGTTTCATTAACAAACAAATCTTTTCCTTTAGCAATTTGTTCAGCGAGGGTTTCAGCAGAAGTAATTATTGGAAAAAAATTAAGAAATAGACCTAATAGATTGATAAATAAAATAGAATTTAATCTAATATTGCTCATAAATTAACTTAAAGTATGTTTGTTGTGACATATAATTTTATAAGCAATAAACAGACCGTTGTTAATATTTCAATTATCATTTTACAAATGGTGTCCTGTTTTAGCTAAGTATAACTTTATGGAAACTCTCAAAGACATTAATTAATGGTATGTTTATTGTAAAAAACAGGTTAAATGACTTATTTTTATGTTATTTAACGCACTTTTTATTATTTTTGGAAATCCTTAACGACCTAGATAAGATTGTAATAATAGCTATAAGCTAAAATGGTACGGTATTTGCTTTATTAAATTTTGATTCAGGTAAATAAATTAATAGGAACGAATAAAAATGAACAAGTTTGCAATAATTTTAGGCGCGAGTGCGTTAGCTTTATCAACGTCTGTGATGGCTGAAGCTACTTTTGGTGACCCAGACGAGGGGGGCATTGGTTATGAATGGACGGTAAAAATGCCGCATCATGGCAGCCTTGAAATAACGGGTAGTGTAGGTGGGAAAAGTTTATATGAACCTCAGTTTGAAGCACCAAATATTGGTTGGACTCATACTTCTGATTGGGTTGCTGTTGAATTAGAAGCCGATGCCGTATTAGAAATTGAGGTTTCACGTCAAGGGGGGATTTATGAAATGAAAGTAGATAAAGATGATCCAACCATTAAAACTTATACCACAGCAGGTGCTGAACTCTATCCTGCCATTGCCATCTATACAGGACAAGATACAACGACTGAAAAAGAAGAAGGAAGCTTTAACCCAACGGGTAAATTTTGGGCAACTATTGAACCTCTGGCAACGCAATATTCAAAGTTAGGTGAAACAACCGTTGTTTATCGCGCAAAAATGTCAGCAGGTAAATATTCGGTTAACATTGGCGGTGTTAATGCGCTTTATTGTGCTGAAACGGCTGAATGCTACAACGGTGTTCATGGTTATCATGCTAAATTTACTACCTATCATTCGCCTAACCTATAAAAACAGCATAAATTTTAGGTTTTTCTGTAGGTATAATTTCTTATTATGCCTACAGTATTCAATATTACTTACTAAATTTTATGAAGAAAACCTAAATTTAAGTCACTTAAATTTCAAATTAAACCTGTTAAATTTCGGTCTTCTTTAATTCCTAAATCCTAATGTTATAGGAAAAAAATGACCACCCAACGTTTTTTTAATCCTGCTTTATTAATCACTGTTTCTCTTTTTGCAACCTCTAATTTGTTAAAAGCAGAGCCTGTTACCCTTTCAAAAGAATTAAAGTTACACATTCCTGTTATTCATTTTCAAAACCAAGAACAGCTACAATATATATGGGCTGATCTTGAGTATCAAAATACCAGCACTGACCCAATTACCTTTACGGTGAGTGATTACGGTATTTTATCAGACACTGATATTCCGCCCTCATTATCAAGTTTAGATTTAGTTACAGAAGGGGCTGCGCCTAGCATTGTTGATATTACTGCAACCGATGCTCGCTTAACTTTTGTTAGTAGCATTCCACTGGCTTGTTCTGTGGTGTATGGTAAAAGCCTTGATTTTGGTCAAGTTTCAATTGATGCCAATATGAATGGCGGTGCAATTATTGATCATAACCCGACATTAAGTGGATTAGAAACTGACACACTGTATTACTATCGTGTTCAAGGAACGGATGCCGCTGGAAAAATTTATTGGAATCCTACCGCAACTTTTAAAACCAGTGGCGGAACAGCAATTGATAATAACCTACTTTCACTTAATAACGGTGCAACGATTAAAGCCGTTAGTAGTAATTTTTCAGGGGCAAGTCATAGTGAAACATGGGGCGCAAATAGTGCTATTGATGGCTCTAACGCTACGGCATGGTCATCAAATGGCGATGGGGATAATGCGTTTATTGAAATCACCTTAGCTGAATCAAAACAAATTGAAACTGTCGAAGTTTTCTCTCGTTCAATGACTGATGGCACAGCAAAAATCCTAACATTTACCATTACCACAGATAGCGGTGAGGTATTGCCTTTTAGTTTACCAAACACAGAACAAGCGCATCAATTTCCATTTAATCGACAAACAAGTTCCATCCGTTTAGATGTGGTTTCCAGTAGCGGTGGAAATACAGGTTTAATTGAAATGAAAGCCTATGAAGTTTCTCCTAGTAGAACCAGTGGAATGTAAATGCTTTCAAAGTATTCATGAATAGTTTAAAATTATAATTTACTTATATACTAGGTTCAATGAAAATACAAATTTTAACATTCGTAAGTTTAAGTTTTTTCATGGGAAATTGTTTAGCTGATGCTAGTTTTGATAGAGAAACTAATCAATTAAGTATCCCTTTTATTCAGTATCAAGAGCAACTCTATGAAGCTGATTTAACCTTTTTACCGCCCGATAAACTTAAACTAGAGCAAATTACGCCCCATACGAATAATATTCCCAATGCAGCCCTTGTTCCTGTCGATGCAGATTTAAATTTTCATGTCTCAAATATTAGCACAGGAACACAGCAATATGCAGCGGATATACGCCATTTAGGCGACAGTCTATTTCAAATAGATAATTTATTAAAAGTAAGCAATACCCCCATCGGACGAACTATTTTCACGTCAAAGCATTTCAGTGGTTCTGGGGTTTGCGCTCAATGTCATAATGAACTTCAAGATAATACGGGGAAAGATGTTTCTATTGTTTCATCATGGCAAACGACGATGATGGCAAATTCAACGCGTGATCCTTTTTGGCAAGCAAAAGTTAAAAGTGAATTAAACAGAACCCCTCAACTTAAAACAACGATTCAAGATAAGTGTACCCGTTGTCATGCACCGATGGCAAATGAAGAAGCGCGAAAACAACATGACCCTGTTCAAGCTGTTTTTGGTGAAGGTATTCTTAATAAAGATAACCCTTATTTTGATTTATCAACCAATGGTGTCAGTTGTTCCTTATGCCATCAGATTTCACCGAATGCGCCTTTTGGAACGGATGCAGGTTATTCTGGACACTTTGCAATAGATAGTTTTCCTACAAGTACAGAGCGACTAATTTATGGGCCTTATCAAGATGTTAATCCAACGCCTATGCAAAGTTTTGCTAATTTTACCCCAACTTATAGTGAACATATAAAAACCTCTGAATTATGTGCTAGTTGTCATGATTTAACCACCCCCTATACCGATGAAAATGGGACGGTTTTAAGCCAAACCGTTGAGGATGAATTTCCAGAACAAATGCCTTATAGCGAATGGTTGCATAGTGATTTTGTGAAAACAAAAAGCTGTCAACAATGCCATATGGAGCGTGCTGATGGGGTTGCGATTGCAAGTCGTCCAAGAAATAACCCTAAACGTGATGATTTTGCTCAACATAGTTTTTTAGGGGCTAATCGTTTAATGCTCTCTATTTTACAAGAATACCGAGAGCCTCTGGGTGTTGCTGCAACTGATTTTTCCACCAGCATCGCTAAAGCGGAAAAATTACTGAATGAAGCGGCTAAATTAGAAATAACTCAGCCATCATTACAAAAGGGTGTTTTAAGTTTTAATTTGAATATTAATAGTGAAACAGGGCATAAACTCCCCTCAGGCTATCCATCGCGACGGGTAATTTTACACGTCACTTTACGGGATGCTAATGAAAATATTGTTTTTGAAACAGGTAAAGTAAATAGTGATGGTAGCGTAGTTGAACTGGATTCAGATAAAGATCAAACGCAATATGAACCGCATTATCAACGCATAGAATCACCGCAACAGGTTCAAGTTTATGAAGCTATTATGCAAGATTATCAAGATAAAATTACTTATACTTTATTACGTGCAAAAAGTTATTTAAAAGATAATCGTTTATTACCTAAAGGCTTTAATAAAGTGACTGTTCCTAATAAAATTAAAGTACAAGGGCTTGCAGACTCTGATGAAAACTTTATAGGCGGAAGTGATCGCGTTGAATTTTTACTTAAAAACTTAACGGAATCAAGTTATACCATTGAAGCTGAATTAATTTATCAAACACTAGGTTATGCCTTTGCTCAAGATTTATTTAAAGAACAAGACTATGAAATAACTCGGTTTAAACAAATGTTTGCAGCCTCTTCATTAAAATCAACGAGTATGGGGAAAATAACGGTAAAAATGACAGAATAAATTTAAACTAAATAACATTAGACTTGTTCTTTTAATCCCCTTACTTTTAATAGTACAAGTTTTTTGTCACAATGATTATTGATTTAATTTAAGCCAATCTCGAATTACAAAAGGTAAATAAAAAAATAAGGCAATAATACAAACCCACTGAATCCCAGATAATTCTAACCAATAGTAATAAGGGACAGGTTTAAGCCCATCAATAACCAATCGCCAAATTAAATAACTACTCAGATAAAGTTTAAAAGATAAACCAGACACTTGATTTAAACGCGTACGTCTCAACCAAAGCAATAAACCGAAACTAATAACGGCTAACATATCGTAGAGTTGCGTAGGATGGCGGCTTATTTGGTCTCCAAAATCAACGCCCCAAGGTAATGAGGTGGGCAGCCCAAAGGTGCTATCGTGTAAACCCGCTAAAAAACAGCCAATACGTCCAATCATTGTGCCAACAATCAAAGGTAAAATAAAATAATCCCCTGTTGAATGCCTTACCCCACAAAGTTTTTTAGCTATTTCAACCCCAATTAAGCCACCCAATAAACCACCGACAATGCTTTGTCCCTGTGTTAAAGCATACAGGCCTTGTTCTGCCCACAATTGAGGATATTCAAAAACAAATAATAATTTATTACCCATCCCTGCGCCAATAATACAACCGATAATGATTGTAAAAGAACGTCCCTCTGTCATTGGTTGTTGATCTTTACGGCGTTTAAGCCACCGATAAACTTGTACCCCTGTCAAAATAGCCAGCCACTCAAAAACAAAATGAATTTGCAAAGCGGTTTGTGGAGAAAGAATAATTGAAGTCATTACTAAGGAATACCGCCAACCATGATGACAAGTAAAATTATTGGCATTCCCGCTAGAACCATGCCATCTGCAACAACAGCAACTGGGGTTAATAAAATCCGTTTAGCAACCCCTAGGGCAGAAACTGAGGCTTCTTCTATCATATTAATATTGTATTTCTCATTAAGTTGCATAGAGACAGGTATTTTAACCTTATCGGCTAGATAACGTTCTCCTTGCAACTTGCCATGATAATTAAGTATTTTTATAGCGGTATTCTCAGTAAAGCCTTTGGTAATAAGTAACGCTTTTGTTTCTGGGGTTAAATTTTCGTCTACATGGACTCTTAGATGATATGAGCCTAATAAAGATTGATCTGTTTTAATATTAAAACTAGAAAAGGAAGCTTTAACGCGTTTTCTTTCAGACCATTGAAGAATAAATTTTAAAGTCTCATTACTTTCAAAAATATAATGATGTTCTTTACCAATGACAATTAACTTATTGCCCTCTTTAGTGATTAAAAAGCTACTAACTTCTTCTATAAAAGTATGGCTTTTATCCATGGGTTTATCGTACAACATGGGAGTAAAACATGCGCCTCCAAAGATTAAAAAGGATAACGCCACTAATAAAATTAAAGGTTTTTTCAGTTTCATTTATATCTCTTTATTTAACTTTTTTATGAATGATATTGTTCCCTGTACATGACAAAAAATAAGTAGGGTTCTTGATTGGAAAAATCAGCTTTTAAATTGTTTAAATATTATGTATTTATAGTTACTTTTTGAATACTTCAATAAACGCATTCTCAATCCTCTATATCATTAATCAAACTCAAAATCTCATTAACAGACATTTTTCCACTCACATCACCGCCTTCTAATAAATTATTCGCCAAATCACGTTTATGCTTATGTAGATCAACAATTTTATCTTCAATAGTATCTTTAGCCACTAAACGATAAATTGTTACAGGGCGTTTTTGTCCCATACGATGAATCCGATCAGAGGCCTGATCTTCAACCGCAGGATTCCACCAAGGATCCATGTGGATTACATAATCAGCCGCCGTTAAATTTAAACCCGACCCCCCGGCTTTTAAGCTAATTAAAAATAAATCACTTTCGCCTGCTTGAAAATCATTCACCGCTTTTTTACGCTTTGCAATTGGCGTTGATCCATCTAAATATTGATAACTAACGCCTTTTTCATCCAATTTATTTTTAAGAATGGCCAAATGCCCAATGAATTGACTAAAAACAAGCGCTTTATGACGATTCTCAATTAACTCATCAACTAATTCTTCAAACGCTGCCAATTTAGTGCTAGCAATAGGACTGTCTTCAATCACTAATGATGGATTACAACAGGCTCTACGCAATTTCATAATTTCAGCTAACACTTGTAAATGCTGCTGACCTTGTGAAGTTTCCTGTGCTTTAAGTCGCTCCATTGTTTGCATTGCATTACGACGCAAGGCTTCATACATCGCTTTTTCTTCATGACTTTGTTCAATATGCAAAGTAATTTCAGTTTTAGGCGGTAATTCTGTCAGAACATCAGTTTTCAAACGACGTAATATAAAGGGACGTAATAATTTTTTTAATCGCTGTTGAGTGGCGTAATCTTGATTGTTTTCAATGGCACTGGCATATTTTTCATTAAATTTTTTCAATGAACCAAATAAACCTGGGTTAATAAAATTAAATAAATTCCATAACTCACCTAAATGATTTTCAATGGGTGTCCCTGTCGTAATTAATTTGAAATCAGCTTTTAATGCCATTGCCGCTTTTGAGCGTTTAGTTTGCATATTTTTAATTGCTTGCGCTTCATCAGCAACGACAGTATGCCATTCTTTAGTCGCCAATCGCTCGCCTTCCGTTTGCAATAAGCCATAACTACAAACAATTAAATCAAACGCCCCCGCTTCATCTAACATTTTTTGTCTATCACCTACGCCAAATTGTTGTACCGTTAACGTGGGTGCAAAGCGTTCGGTTTCTTCCAGCCAATTGATACACACAGATGTAGGGGCAAGAATTAAGGTTGCGCCATTTTTAGCCCGCGATAAAATCAAGGTTAAGGCTTGAATGGTTTTTCCTAAGCCCATATCATCGGCTAGACATGCCCCCGCGCCCCAATGGGCTAAACGGCTCATCCATTGAAAACCTTCTTCTTGATAGTCGCGTAATTCTCCTTGAAGAGTTGAAGGGATTTCTACCTTAAGTTCCGACATTTCGGATAAACGCTGAAGTTGATCTTTCCAAGCTTTTGTTGCTTTAAGCCCCATACCTTCGGTAATTTCTTCCAACGCAGGGGCGGCTAGAGGATGAAAACGAACACTATGACCATGAACATCCCCTAAACCTGAAAAATCATCTAGCCGCTGTCGCAATTCTTTAGTTAGGGCAACAAACTGTCCATCTTCAAGCTCTAAAAACCGACCGCGTGAACCCTTAACTAATTGAATCAATTTTTGCATTTGCAAAACTTCATCTTCGGCAATATTCAGCTCACCTTCAACAGCAAACCAGTCTTTCTCTTTGCGTACTGAAAAACTAACTTCTGAAAGTTGAATTTCTTTATTAAGTTTAATGCGTTTACCTTTTGGCCATTCTAAAATGGCAAAATCATCAAGCTCTTGTAATTGCAATAATGCCTCTAACGCCATTTCAGGATCGTCCATTTGCCAGTTAGAACTTTTAGAAGAATAAAGCTCAGGACAACTTGTCATTAATTTTTTTAAGTAGCGTTTTTCTAATTTAAAATCTCGCGTAGTTTGTAATTGTCGTCCTTCAATTTCAGCTAATACCGTATTGCCTCCCTGTTCAGGTTTATAGACAGGGCCTCCATCAAGAAAAGGTTGAATAAATACTTCGATTTGTAACCCCTCATTCACAGGTTGTAAATGAATATGTAGCCGACTATCAGCTTCCACGGTTTCAGCATGAACGGATTCCCCGCCTATATCTGATTGCACGGTTAAGGTAGATGCAATAGAGGCGATAGAATCAATTACTTGTTGACGTGCTTTACTTGGAACAACGAGACCTGTTGAGGTCAGGATATTAGCAACTTCTAAATGCTGTTCTGTAATATCATAAACCAGAACCCCTGTTGCCGAACGCTCAATAAACACCCCCTCTTCACTATCAATTTTAGGGACTAGGGAAATATGTAAATTTTTACCTTTTTCCTTTACCAATAATTGCGGTTCTGCCTTAATCACTTCAATGGGTGCAGACATCTTTTCATCACTTGCCCAATAGACATTAGGATGACCAATCGCCGCTAGCAAACCTTGTCCCCCTAAATAATAGACATCCTTAGGTCGATAACCATAATAATAACTCTCTTGATAACTTGAAATTTGTTTACAAATTTTTATATCTTGTTGGCTCAAATAACTAAAATCTTCTAAATCTTCATCCAAGCGAGTTAAGGCAATAGGGCGACCTTTTGTCCAGCGGCCTGTTTTGGCAATTTTTTGCTCACGAGGCGTTAAGTTAATATCATTATTTTCAAGTGATAATTGCCAAATCATACGCTTACTTTCCATTGATGTAGCTATTGCGCTTTTAGAGTCATTGAGTTGACTCAAAGCGGTTAAAGCCCGTTCCCATTTTTCAATACGCGGCAATAAATTAATCATCTCAACAAAAGGTGAATTTTTATAATTTTTGGCTAATTTTAAACAGGTTTTATCTTTAGTTTTTAGCTTTTGTAATAATAATGCACTGACGGTTGCAAACCATAAATAACCATTTTCATGGGCTTGTTTACAGAAATAAATTAGGTTATTGAGAATCTCATTGTCTTTTAAATTTAAAGCACGATCAATCTCATCTAGCCAAAATAATAATAAGGCTTGAAACAAGCAATCATAAGGCGAGTCTTTTTGACCTTGTTTAACGAAAGGCGCGTTAAACAAATAACGACATTCATCTGCATTTTTGGTATTTTGATAAACACTTAAGCCTTCAAATAAGCGTTGATTTTGATAAGTAAATTGATTGGTTTCTATTTTTAAAGCAGTTTCTAGTTGTTTTTTAAGGGTTATTAAACTTTCTGAACTGCCTATATTTAATAAGGCTAAATGATAAAACTGTCCATCTAAACCTGAAATAATCACATTACGTTTGCCTGATTGTTTTTTCAATAAGGTCAAGGATTGTTCATAATATTTAACCGCTTCTTCAGCTTCATTTTGCAAGAAATAAAAAGTTCCTAATAGTTTTAAACTATAAATTGATAGGTTTTTCGTCAAATAAGTCAACATTTCCTTTTCAAGTTGACCCCGATGTAACGATTGCTCAATATAACTTAAAGCGATATAACTAGGCTGATTTGAAAAATTAGCAAAGTATTTCTCAAATAACTGTTGCTGAAATAAATTAGATTCAAGTTTAGCGGCACTTAAATAAAGGGGGTATTTTAAAACTGAAAACCGAATGCCTTCATGTAAGGAGGAAAACCAAGGTTCATCAAAATTATTAAAAAATAAACGCCTAAAAGTATAATCGACATATTCAGAAAATTCAGCTTGGATTTTAGCCAATTCATCCATAAAACCATCCACATTATTGTTATAAAGATGAATGCGTAAATGTTTGATGATATTTGCAAGTTCCATCCTTGGAAGATAAGGTGACGTGTGTTGTTTTATATACTGACTGAGTGGTTTAAATATAACGTCTTGTTTTACAGCACGCTTTATTAAAATTTCTGAAACAGAAGACTCGCATGACCAACCATCAGGTGATGCTTTAAGTAATCCTGCTCTTTTGAGTTTTGTTTTTAGACTCGTATTTATTTTTTTTATAGCCGAAACCTTTACAGAAGCCGAATTTGTTAGCAGTTTTTGAAAGGCGATCTGTCCTACGGGCGCAAAAATAATGGCAAGTGCCAAAACAATGGATTGTTCATCTTCTGAAAGTGCGTCAAAATTAGCGAGTATTTTTTTTATCATAAATTGGAAATAAGCAATAGATTTTTTTAAAGGTAAACAAATATTATCGGTTGTTTGTATTTTTTAATGTAAAGCAATCAATTATTTTCCCCCATCACTAAACTCTAAATATTCTTCACCGTTAAAGGTATAAAGACTGTTTTTAACGGGAATAATTTGACCGTTTTCTCCTGCCATTGTTCCTGCTCTGTTAACGATGACATCAGGGTAATCAGACCCATTATTTTCTTTCGCTAAACTAATTTTACCTTTAAATTCCCAACAAGCCGATAACAGCTCATCACCTTCTGCCTCATCGTCACAGACCCCAGAATTATCACCCTCTGTTTGTAAATACCCTAATTGCGTCCAGCTATCTTGATGATAGGCAAAAATTGTTTTTCCACTATTAGTATAACCTTGACCTGAATAGCTAATATCTAATAATAGAGCAAGATTTCCTTTTGCAAGGGTTAATATTTCGGCTTTTTTAACCTCAGGCGCATCTCCCCAACTACCAAAAAGACCGATATTTTCTTGTTTAGAGGCAAGAACCCATTTATTTTCAATCAGCTTGTAAACAACAGAACTAATAATAGGGGCATCAGCATGACTCCCATAAACTTCATTGGATTCATCGACCATTTGGTTTTTAATAAAAATAGCATGATATTTGTTCATACCATCATTAAAAGATTGCTTAAACCACAGGCTAGCTAAAGTATCTTTATCTACTTTTACTTTACTATTATTCACTTTTTCACGGGTAAATAGAGCGATTAAAGCATCATTAATACTTGGTTTATTGATGATTTCAATCTTTTCTGGTAGAGGTAATTGAGAAACAATTTGATTACTAGAATCATCTTTTGTATAAAAATAAACGGCCATTGTAACAATGCCACTTAAACTAATGATTGACACGATAAAACCTAAGGTACGGTAGAAAGGAAAATGGCTCATATTGATTTGTCCCTGAAATAAAAGCTAATGAATAATAAAGTAAAAAGTTTCGTCTATTTTATGCTTATATGTAATTTTTTAAAATTAAAGTGTAAACTACTTTTGAAGCCAAATGAAGAATACCTAAAAAACTGTACATTATGAAACTTATAACAACACCGTCAAAGGTCACTCGTTTACTTTTGATTATTTTTCTTACATTGAGTTTAACAGGTTGTTTACACTGGGTCAGAGCCTTTCAAACCTATTTGCAATTAAGTGAGTTTGATCAACATTTTACGATTGACGATAATGATACTTTTATTGTTTATTTTAATGACCCTATCCTTTATAGCAATGATTTTTTATTATTATCAAAACTTCAGCCAAGTGATAAACAAGTAATTAAAGGCGGTAAAAAATGGCGTTATCGTTTTAATAAAGTAGATGTTGAGCAAAAATTAACTAAACCTGCGCTAAATTTCTTTTTTGATTTAAAATTTAATCAACAACAACGAATTTCAGCGTGGGTTTTTTCGTCGTTGTTCCTAGAAATTGCGCCGCCTAAATTTTTAGAAGCTTCATTACGTTCTTTAGCAGGGGGTAAATTAGATAAAGAAAAAAGACAGCTCAAAGCCAGTTCTCATGTAAAAATAGACGCTAAATTACCCCAAAAAGAGAAGGTAGTCGGACGCTTAGGTCAACCCATAGAAATTAAGGATGAAGGTGATTCAGAGGTTTATTATTATCATTTTCTACTAGAGACGGCTAAAATAGAAAAAGGTTATGAAGAACGTGCGTTAAGTGAGGTGAAACTAACCTTTGATAAAACAACCCAAGAATTAACCAAAATGGCAGGACGTTTTGCAGGGCTTAAAATCTCAATTAAATATAGAAGGTACTTATTGGATGACAAAAAATAGCGAACAGCCATTAGATTCAGCGCAACAACAAACCGAACAATGGCTTAAAGATTTTATTATTGCTTATAATATTTGTCCTTTCGCGGCTAAAGTGGTTGAAGAAAAAAGTCTTTATTACGCGCTTGATAGCTCAAATGAGAAAATAAATTGTTTACAACAATTAATTGGTGAATGCCAACGTTTAGATAATGAGGATCATATTGAAACAAGCCTTATTATTTATACGAATAATTTTACCGTATTTGATGATTTTTTAGATTATCTTGAGTTGGCAAATTCATTGCTCGCCGCTCAAGGTTATGAGGGAATCTATCAGCTTGCAAGTTTTCACCCGCTTTATTGTTTTGCAGAGACAGATGAAGAGGATGCTTCAAATTATACGAATCGCTCCCCCTTTCCCATGCTGCACTTAATTCGTGAAGCAAGCATTGAAAAAGCCTTAAAATCCTTCCCTAATCCTGAGTCTATCCCTGTTCGTAATATTGAATTGACTCGTTCCTTGGGTTTGTCAAAATTAAAAACACTGTTGGCAGGGACAAAAATAGTATAAAGCTACCCAGCATAACTTAACTATAGTTTTTAAATTCTCTCAAAACATCTGCTGTAAATTAATTTATAATCTGACTTCTATTTTAGGAAACTTTAGGGTTATATTAATGAATTTTATTGCTAATCAAGGCTTATTTACCCAGTCCGTATTTGATGTTTTTACCCAGAATGAAGACTTCTTGTATATAACAGAAAGGGATTTAAAAAAATCAGCGAAGCATTTAATCGAATTAGTTAACTATTGGGATAAAGCCGCTGCAATGGTTTTACACCCCCTTTCTAAAGCGGACAAAGCTGTAAAATTACTCGGTGTTCCTACAGGTTTTAAGGTTTTAAACGTCTCTGAAAGCGAGATAGAACAAGGGATTATTAGAAAAACCTTAGGAATAATAGGCTTTGAACATAAAATTGCGAATAATAAAAGTCTGACAGAAAAAAATAAATCTAATCGCCCTGATATGATTTTATTTAGTTCAGAAAAAGCTATTCAAGCCGTTAATCAAGCTTTAGCGAGTAGTCGAACATTTGAAGGAAAACAGTTTTGCCAGCCTGCGGTATTTATTTTAGAAGCTAAAAAAGCGACTGAAAAAACTGAAAATGAAAATCATATTGCGCAAATACAAGATTATTTAGAAAAATATGCGAAAGACTGGGGTATTTTATCCAATGGTTTAAGTTGGCGTTTATCGCATAAAAGTAATCAGGAAAATTATTTTAGATTTGATTTGGTGTTGTTTTTACAGCAATTCATCGGTAAAAATAAACGTAAACCTGATGAAGACGATGCTAAAACCTTTGCTTTATTTGAACATTTATTCGGAACTAAAGCCCATTCCTCTGGTTTTTTAAATAATCTTTTTAATGAAACCGAAAAAGCCAGTGCTAATTTACGCGAAGTGCTTAAACAAAACGCCCATAGTGCGGTGGAAGAAATTGCCAATGGTTTTTGGTTGGATGGTAAAAACCGTGATAAAGGCTGGATAGCAGAAAATCTTCAACAAGCGGATTTAGATTATTTACGCGAGCAATCGTTAATTTTACTTTATCGCTTGTTATTTATTCTTAAAGCCGAAAGTCGACAATTATTATTAAAAGAAGTCGGTGGTGAATTATCAGCTTATGCTGAGGAATACGCGCTTTCAACTTTGCTTAATTTATTGGAAAGTAAAACGCCCACACAGTTAGAGCGAGCTTCAGTGTATCGAGTTTTACAACATCTATTTAAAGATATTGATGAGGGTGATAAAAGTTATTGCGTTCCCTCATATAACGGCGGTTTATTTGACCCAGAAACGCATACCGATTTACTTAAATGGCGAATGACGGATGCCGCATTAAAATTGGTTTTAACCGCTTTAATGTACGCTGATAAAGAACAAAAAGAGGAAGTTGTTTGGAAAGAATTAGACGTTAGAGACTTAGGCGATGTTTATGAGGGTTTATTAGAGCAGCGTTTAATTTTTGATGAAAGCAGTGAATTACCTGAATTAGTCTTAAAAAACGAGAAAGGCGAACGTAAAGCCAGTGGTTCTTATTTCACCCCTGATTCAATGGTGACTCAGTTAGCGAATGCGACCTTATTGCCCTTATTAAAAGCCTGTAAAAAAGACCCTAATAAGATTTTAGAATTAAAAATCTTAGACCCTGCGATGGGCAGTGGGCATTTTTTAGTAAAAGCAGTCGATGTGATGTCGCGTTATTTGGCGATGTATTGTGACCCGCAAAATTTAACCCATCCCGATAAAGGGGTTAAAGATACCAAAGATGCCGCAGAACGTGCGTATTGGAAACGTAAAATAATTGATAACTGTATTTATGGAGTCGATTACAACCCGATGTCGGTTGAGTTGGCTAAGGTTGCCTTATGGTTACATACGGCGGAATATGCCAAGCCATTATCATTTTTATCACATCATTTAAAAGTTGGTAATACCTTATTAGGCGCAGATATTGATGAGTTGAAAGAACCTGCTTTAGAGCTGAAAGAATTAAAATCTGGCCCCGTTTGGAAGGTTAAGCCTCGCACGAAAGAAACGGTAGATAATAAACGTAAAAAGAAACACGTCAATCAACAGCAACTGGAATTATTTTTTATTGATGAAAATATTATCAGTGGTGTGTTAGAAAATGTGCGTAATTTATTGGCGGCGAGTAGTCATGATAGAAATGATGTTCATAATAAGCGTAAAAAATATCAGCAAATTGTTAAAGAATTATCCGCGCATAAATTGTTAGCGGATTTATGGTGCGCTCAGTGGTTTTTTGTTGAGCCTGATGAACGGGGCGGTAAGGCGTTTGCGGTGCATGGGAATAGCTTATATAACCAGTTACTGAAAATTTGTAACATTAAAGAATCTGAGCAACGTCAAGTTGAGTTAGAAAAATTTAAGAATAATAGTTTTATTAAGCGTGTTCGGGCAAATACAGAGCATGGTTATGGCCCACGTCCTACGATGTTTTTTCATTGGCAGTTAGAGTTTCCAGAAGTGGCGTTTGATTTGAAAGGGCAAGCAAAAGCTGATTATGGCTTTGATGTCGTGTTGGGTAATCCGCCGTGGGATAAAATTAAGCCTGACACAAAAGCGTTTTACGCGCCGTATTCGACAGAAGTTGCCAATACCCAAGGCACAAGTATTAAAAAATTAGTACATGAATTAGAACTAAAATATCCACATTTACCGCAAGAATGGTTAGATTATGAAAATACGATTAAAAAAACGGTGTTCTTTTTAAAAGAGAGTCAGCATTATCAATATCAATCTGCTTTAGTTGAAGGTAAAAAAACAGGCGGCGACCCTGATTTATTTCGTTTTTTTATTGAACGGGCTTATCAATGTGCGCGAGTCGGTGGGCGTGTGGGTTTAGTAACGCCCGCAGGTTTATGGCAAGCTGAGGGTTGCACGGCATTACGGCAATTATTATTAGAGTGCAATCAATTAGAGCAGCTT